>CAZYHI010000099.1:0-6376 GCA_964647515.1 uncultured Micavibrio sp.
TGTCTGTATGAATGACAACGCCCTTATTTACCTCAAAACACAGTTATTATTCAAGTTTTTAATAAAGTTTTTGGGTTTTTGCCTGCCCTCGTGTTTAATACAAAGATGAACATGATAAAAACACGTAGCCTTTCTGAGCTTATCACCGATTTACAAGCACATATTGATGGCGATAAAACCAGCATTGCGACAATTTTAGACGCCTTTCACGAACGCGGCTTTGGCTTTTTCTTATTTTTAATCGCCCTACCCGCTGCCTTACCCATTCCAGCCATTGGCATTAACACCATTATCGCCCTGCCGCTTATGATGTTAACAATACAACAAGCCATGGGGCGGCAAACATTATGGCTGCCTAAAAAATGGAAATCGAAAGAGATATCATCCGCCAAAATTGAAGGATTCATCGAATCCGCCAAACCATGGTTAAAGCGGATTGAATTTTTCATCCGCCCGCGCTTGTCTTTTATCACGCAAGGCGTGTTTTGTAACATCATCGGCGTCACTGGGTTTATTATGTCGCTGGCCGTGGCCATCCCTCTTCCCCTCACCAATACAGTGCCTGCGTTTGGCATTGCCCTCATGGCGATCGGGGTTTTAATGCGAGATGGGTTGGCCGTGATTGGCGGCATGTTGATCGGTTTGGCATGGGTTGTCTTATTGATTACAGCATTTTATTTTTTCGGCAGCGAAGCCGTAGACATTATTAAAAATTTTATAAAGGACTTAATCTAAATGATCACAAGACTATTAAGCTGTCACAAAACAATGCCCTTGTTCATGGCCTTTATCGCGGCGAGCGCGTTGGGAATCGCCCTTATCAGTCAATATGAATATGGATTACAACCTTGTGTGCTTTGTATTTTTCAACGCTACCCCTATGGCATTATTATAGCCCTTGGTCTTTTAGGCTTTTTACTATCTTGCAAATATATCAAAGGCGTCAGCGCCATCATGGGGCTTATCGGCCTTACTTTTTTGGCCAACAGCGTCATTGCCTTTTACCATTCTGGCGTTGAATTAAAATGGTGGCCATCATTTTTAGAAGGCTGCGCCGTTCCAAAAATGGAAGGCAACATGGATGATATATTGGCCAGCATACAAAGCCGTACCGATGCCGTTAGATGCGATGAAATTCCATGGGCTGACCCCATTCTCAACCTGTCTATGGCCAATTGGAATGTTATTATTTGTTTTGGCTTTGCCGTCATCGCTTTTATCTCTGCACGGTTTATTTACAAAAAATAAACTTAGTAACAAGGCAAAGGTTGCGCCAATAGCGCGGCCCAAACATCGTGCCATCCTTTTACATGACGGGCATTTTCAACAATATAAGATTGAACGCAATTGGTGTTTCCTGATGCCCGTTTATAGCTTTCGTAAACAGGCACAGGGACAATTTTATCTTTACCACCAATAAAGTGACGTTGTGGAATGTGATTAATATCTACCGCAATATCTTTCGCATTAAGCGAGGGCGTCATTTGCGAAACCTTATGTATATCGCTTTGCGTGACGTGGTCTAAATTCCCGGCCACGGTACGTAAAGATAGTACATCATCGCGCCGCGCGGTTAACAACGCGGCAACATTCCCACCCCCCGAAAACCCAATTAAATGAAATCCCGTTATATTGTGACGCGCTTTCATATCATCGAGGGCACTGTCCATCGCGGCAATAACCTCTGGCGCAAAACGATGTGACGTCCAGTATTTTGACGGGCAAGCGCGCTTCATAATCAGCTTGCTATATTGGCACGGGCGCGCCAAATAAATCACATTATCGGCAACATCCAATTGTGCTAAACCAAACGCGACGGGGTTTTTTGGTGTCGGATCAAGCGATGGCGTTCGTTTACTCAACCATGCTGAACCATCCCCTTCAATATAAATATGGGCGATACCGCCTTGCGTCTTCACACGCGCGTAAGAAGTGAGAAGAAAAGGAGTTGCTTCAATTTTCCTTTCAACAAAGCCACTGTCATTATTAATAAGCGGCAATGGCTGTTGAGCAGAAGAGCATGAAACCAAGATCAAGCAAGCCAATAATATATTTTGAAAAAGTAGAACATGAAATTTCATACGTTAATTTTAAAGAATTTTTCTTTTTTTTCAATGATATAGACGTTTCTTAACTTTTTGTTAATCTATTTTTCATATAATTTGTAGCAAGTGGGAAATTGTCATCCCGATGCAGATCGGGATCTTGTGAAGAAAAGAACAAAGATTGCGGCCTACGCCGCAATGACAAGAAAGAAGAAACGCACCATCCCCTCTCTCGTCATCCTCCGACTTGATCGGAGGATCTCAAGAAAGAAAAAACAGAATAACGCATTGAAATAAAACAATAATTTGAAACGATTTGTAATAAACAAGATAGATTCGATATAATTTAAACAAGAATTACGAAAAAGAAATTTTAGGAAGAAAAAGAGGAGAAGAAGATCATGGCGGTACAAGCAGCAGGTTTAATAGGCGGATTAGCCAGCCTAGGCGCAAAGGGATTAATAGGTATTGGAGCCTTTGTTGGTGTTGATTCGTTCTCTGGAGGAAAGCTAACAAACTGGGGAGAAAGCCTTGCAGATCGCCTTGTAGCTTCACAAAGTCATGTTCAACACACAAATGTAAACGTAGATAACATGAACCAAGGAGAATCCGTCTGGAGTAAGATCCTAGGTGGGTTGAGTCGTTTGTTCAAAATGATTGGTCTTACAGGAGCCGTTGAATGGGCCGAAGCACAATATAAAGACATTGAACAGAGCGGTATTGATAGGACAGATGCCATAAAAGGCAGAAATGAATTTTCTTCTCCAGATCTTCAAAAAGGCTTAATGCCAAATTCTTTTGATGGCGATCCTAGCACAGACGGTAATCTAGTCATTGACAGTGCAAAAATCGCTGGATCAGTTCTAGCTTTAGATTCAACTCAAGTCGCTGTAAGAAATAGAATGGTTAAATCAGCAGGGACAGCACATGGAATGGAAGCTGCCAAAGATATAACTAAAGCTGGAGGAAACAAAATCGCTGCAAAACAAGCCTTAGAAGCAACAAGAGATGCTTATTTTGAATCTAATAAAAAAACTACTTTATTAGGTAAGCTTATTTCTAAATTTAAAGGCGGAGCATCTGACCCTTCGACACATAACTCTAAGACAGCAGTTGAATTTAGTGAAGATCCTCTAGAGAAAATGCAACGTGAGAAAAATGATTTAGGTGAATCTAAATCCAATAACAATAATAAGAAATCAAGCTTCTTTAAAGATATTGGAGGCCGATTAAAAGAAACAAAGACTATCAAAAGAGTTACTCTTGCCGCATCTGCTATAGGCCTAGGAACAGCCGCAGTAAAAGCCAACGCAAGCGAGGCATTCATAAATGATCCAAACGCAAATGCGTTAGATGTAAAAAAATCAGAGTTAGTTAATGATGCTATTGAAGCGACACCTTTCTCAGACGCAGCTATCAAAGCATTAGATAAGAATGCGACAAAAGAAGATGTTGCAAGGTCAGCGGTCGTTGAAGGCAGTGGACTAGTTGCTACATTTTCTGGCGCAGCTACAGTAGGTACTGTTGGTGCTACAAAAGGTGCCGCATTAGGCGCAACAATTGGTACTTTCATTGCACCAGGTCCAGGAACAGCAATTGGTGCAGCAGTCGTTGGTACTGCTGGTGGCGTTGCGGGCGGAATAGCAGGAGCAGCCTTCGGTGAAGCTGCCGTTGAAGAAGCTGTTAATTGGACATGGGGTAAATTATCATCCCTGTTTAAAGATGAGGCTACTCCAAAAGGCTTTTCTCCAAAACCAGAAGCACAATATGCTTTAGGTATCCAATAATAAACAATAGGAAATAACACACAAAAAAGCCGCACAGATAAGCGGCTTTTTTTATTTTACCTCAGGGTCGCAAGCGACCTACGGCGTTCTCCCTCCTCCGTCATTGCGAGGAATGTTGCGTAACGTGCTTGCACGCCTGAGCAAAAATGACGAAGCAATCTCTCTCAACCTTTTATTAGATTGCCGCGCCCCTTTCAGTCGCTCGCAATGACGAAAAAAGGGTGAAAAAACGCCTAAAACACCAAAAATCTTAATTCTTTATAAACCTTTGAAATATATAATAAATTTACGTTTATTTGCATATAAAACAGTTGATTCCATATAATAAGATATAAATTAAAAAAGAAAAGATTTTTAGGAAGAGAAATAAAATAAATGGCGTTTGATTCAAAAAAATTTGCAAAAGCTTTAGGAGCAGAACGAGATATTCATGTTATTAGTTCAGCCAAAAATTTTGCAAATAAATTATTAGACTGGAGCAATCCATGGGGTAGAATGGCTGGTGATGAGGATCGTGCGCCAGAGAATATTTTCGATGGTAGTTATAATTTCACCGATGCCAACGGTAATGAAATATCTATAACACGCGACGATGAAAATAATAATTTTGAAAACACGCGTAAATTAATTGACCATGCAGGCGCAGACAAATTCTTTAACGCTTTAAAGGTTGCTTCAAACTCACCCGAAACCAATGAAGTTGTTAGCCTCATTCAAAAAAACCCAGAATTTGCGAACTCACTGCACAACCTGATTGTTAAAACTCCTGACGCGCTTACCAGCTTAAAAGATTCAATGGATCCTAATGCTGAAGGCGGTGACAACCAATTTAATCTTGGAAGCATTAAAAAACTTTTTGAAAGCGATGCCCCGATTGCCGTCGAGGCTAGAAATGCTTTTATAGATTTAATGGATGAAGTGGCCGCAAACCCAGATGATGACAAAGGGGTTTCCTATCTTTTAGCTGAAGCAAACAACATAAGGCGTGGAATTGAAGCACAATTAGATCCTATGGCTATATTTCACCGATTCACAAACGACCCCAGTGGTTTTTTAAATGATTTTCTACCGAACGTTCTGGGTATTGATATACTCGATATGCCTTATGGTGGTCTCATGTATAAACTTTTAGAATCTCTTGGTCCTGGACTTGGTGGCGCACATGCGGGCGGTATAAAGGTTTTAGCTGAGCTTAATGATACGAACCAAATTTTTGAAAATGAAATCAGAGCTGAAAGAGCAGATGCTCTAATCCCAGACATTGAAGTTGCAAAAGATGCGGAAACGCAAGAAGTTGTCGCGTCGGTTGGTAAAGATCTTACTGACCAAATAGATAACAACTTTAATGTTTTTGAGATAAGAGTAATAGAGAATGTTCTGCATAATAATGTAACAGCACATCTTGGAGATCACTGGGACAAAGCCCGAAAAACCGGCGGTATTGTTGATCAAGTAGAGCTCTCTAAAATGAAAAGGCATGTAGCGGGTGAAACACAAGCTATAGATAGCACGACTTTATCAAATCAATTTGCGCAATATGCGGAAGAGCGATTAGCAACACTGGACAGAACAACCCCTGCAGGTCAAGCTGAAGCTAAAGCGCTTGAAAAGATGAACATCACACCGCATCAAGCACAAATCATAAGAGACAGAGCAGTGAATAGCATTGAACGTTTAGAACCAGCCTTTGCTCAAGCAGCTTCACCAGTACAGCCAGATCAACCAGCTCTAGGTGCAGAGGGACCATCTGCCGGTATTGATACAACAGCACAAGTAGGTAATACTGGATTAACAGGATCAGCAGCTAATAATAGCAACTACCAACTTACGGCTTAATACCTAGAAACATCGCCTTCAACATGAACATGATCAACGGCATGATCAACATGCGCCATATGTTGATCGTCAATGCGTTCAATCGGCGTACTATTAACCGCCAAAATAATCACAACCGTTAGTAAGATTAAGACAATGCCAACGGATACGCCCGTCCCCCATCCTACGACTCTTTTTGTTGATCTTTTCATGTTGGTGATACCTTTCCTTCTTTATCGTCACGAACGTTCCTCGCAATGACATAGCTTATTTTTGTATTTTAACGCAAGCCCTCTCTTGTTTTTTGCGCCTATTTACGGCATAAACATCCTCATGTCCCAGATCAATGATAAGCATAATACTAAACCCTTAAAAGAAATACGAAATTTCGCCATTATCGCCCATATTGACCATGGGAAATCGACGCTGGCTGATCGCTTAATCCAGACCTGTGGCGGCCTAGAAGAGCGTGAAATGTCCGAACAAGTCCTCGATAATATGGACATTGAGAAAGAGCGTGGCATCACCATCAAAGCGCAAACCGTACGCCTGAATTACAAAGCCAATGATGGCGTAACATATCAGCTTAATTTAATGGATACACCAGGGCATGTGGATTTCGCGTATGAAGTCTCGCGATCCCTCGCCTCATGTGAAGGCTCGTTACTGGTTGTGGATTCTACCCAAGGGGTTGAGGCGCAAACGCTGGCCAACGTCTATATGGCCGTT
>CAZYHI010000100.1:0-6375 GCA_964647515.1 uncultured Micavibrio sp.
AAGTCCACGTTTTTACGGCAAAATGCTCTCATCGTCATTTTGGCGCAAATTGGCTCCTACGTACCCGCAACCTCGGCGCATATAGGTATGGTGGATAAGCTGTTCTCTCGCGTTGGCGCGGCTGATGATTTGGCGCGCGGGCAATCAACCTTCATGGTGGAAATGGTCGAAACCGCGATTATCCTCAACCAAGCGACGGAGCGAAGTCTTGTTATCTTGGATGAAATTGGGCGCGGCACCGCGACCTTTGATGGTTTATCAATCGCATGGGCTTGTGTGGAGCAATTACATGAAGTTAATAAATCACGCGCGCTATTTGCAACGCATTATCATGAGTTAACATCCTTACAAGAACGGCTTAATAATCTTTGTTGTTATTCTCTGCAGATTAAAGAATGGGAAGGCGATATTGTCTTCACCCATAATGTTGTCGAAGGTACCGCGGATAAATCTTACGGTATTCATGTCGCCAAACTGGCGGGGCTTCCCGCCAATGTTATCACCCGCGCTAAAGATGTTTTAGATACGCTAACGAATGATAAGAAAAAGCAAAAAGGTTTATCCGATGTGGCAGAAAACTTGCCTTTATTTGACGCGCAACCACAAGTGATAGAGACAAAACCCTCATCTACTGAAAGCGCGCTGAATGACATCAACCCTGATGATCTCAGCCCCCGTGAGGCGTTAGAGGCATTATACGCCCTCAAAGAAACATCAAAAGACCGAGGTTAAATCTTTTGCCGGTAACGCCGTGTAACCAATATATAGCCCCACCATAATGATAACGATGGATGAAAAATATTTTAACCCTCTTAAAAATTCAGGTTTTAATTTGTATCTATATAAAGCAAGTGGAAGCGAGTACCCCACCGCCACAGCAAATTCAACCACACAAATAACAATGGATATGATCAATATATCCATAGGCATTATAGCCTGAACATCTAAAATAGTTGGTATAACACCCGCATAAAACACAATCGTCAAAGGATTAGACAAGGTTAAAAATATAGAAGCCGTTAAATTATCAACAAAGCTTTCTTCTTGTAACTCTTGCACATGATATTCTTCTTGAAGATCTCTTAAACCTTTAAAACCAAGCCATATCAAATAAACGGCGGCCAATGATTTCACAACAATAGAGATAAAAACGATATCAATATCTTCTGCAAATTTGTACCCAAAAATAACGAGTCCCAAGAAAAACAAGCTTACGATACAAAAACCAAGCGCATATGTCAGACAAGCCCCCATCCCTTGCGTAATAGTACGAGACATAACCATTGTCATACCTGCACCAGGTTTGATAGCCAGTCCCATAACCGCCGCCGCCAATATCAATACAGCATCCCATGTCATTTTGTTAAACTCCCTTGTCTTTTCTTTAAAATAACGATAAATAATAGCATATCAAAAGGTAAAGGATTGTTAAAAAATGAAAAAAACGCCACTTCACGACGCACATCTTAATCAAAAGGCACAAATGGCTGAATTTGCGGGATATGACATGCCTATCCAATATCCAACAGGCGTCATGACAGAGCATAATTGGACGCGGGACAAAGCGGGAATTTTTGATGTTTCCCATATGGGGCAAATCACTATTCAAGGGGATGAAGCCACCGCCTTTTTAGAAAAGCTAACCCCTTCTGTTTTTTCAACACTAAAACCCAACGTTGCCAAATACACCGTTTTAATGAACGAAGATGGCGGCATGATTGACGACCTCATTGTGACCAAACTCACCGATGATAAATATTTTGCTGTCGTGAATGGCGCGTGTAAAGACAAAGACATTAAATGGATGCAAAGCCACCTGCCCCAAGGCGTGATGATGGTTCACCATGAAAACCGCGCATTGATTGCTTTACAAGGGCCACAATCTGAAAATGTTTTACGTGATGCGCTTGGTATTGAAACCGCAGATCTGAACTATATGCGTTACATGGAGCATAAAGACTTCTTCGTGTCGCGCCTTGGTTATACAGGGGAAGATGGCTTTGAAATCAGCCTACCCGCGGATCGCGCCGATGCGGTATGGCATAAGCTCCTCGCCAATAAAGATGTGAAGCCTATCGGCTTGGCAGCACGCGACAGCTTGCGTCTTGAAATGGGCTATCCCCTTTATGGCCATGATATTGACCACACAACCTCCCCCGTCGAAGCGGGAAGCACATGGATCATGGGCAAAGCGCGTGCCAACAAAGATTTCATTGGCGCAAAACGTGTCTTTGAGGAATTAGAAAATGGTGCCACGCGTAAACTTGTTGGTATTAAGATCACTGGCAAAGGTGTGGCGCGTGAAGGCGCAGAGGTTTTTAATGGTGACAAGAAAATTGGCGTTTTAACAAGTGGTGGATTTTCACCGACAACGCAAAGCGCCATTGGGATGGCTTATATAGACACCGCCGCCGCGACCATTGGTGCCAAGGTAAATGTCCGTGTTCGTAATCGTGATATTGAGGCCGAGATCGCTAATTCATCTTTTGTTGAGGCAAAAACAAAAAAAGCCATTAAGAAAGCGGCTTAGAAATAATAAAAACCACAAAAAATTTAACACGGAGAACACGGCGTTCACGGAGAATTAATGAATAAAGTCATAGATATAAACGCACCGGAAAATATTATTTCAGGAAGAATAATTGACATAGGATTTCATATTCACAAAAATTTAAGCGCGGGATTATTAGAAAGTGCTTATGAAGAAGCCCTCGTCTATTTTTTACAAAAAGAAGGATTGTCCGTAGAAAGGCAAAAATCATTTGATATAAAAATAGAGAATCATAACATCCCAAGTGCTTTCAGAGCCGATTTGATCGTCGAAAATACGATTATCTGTGAAATAAAAAGTGTTGAGAAGCTAATACCTATTCACACAGCGCAAATTATGACGTATTTAAGGTTATCAGAATTAAAAATCGGCCTTCTTATGAATTTTGGAGATGTCTTGTTTAAAAATGGGTTAAAAAGAATAGTGGTATAAAACTCCTATACTCCGCGCCCTCCGTGTTAAAAAAGAAAGTTATTAAGAAAGCAGCTTAGAAATAATAAAAACACTCAAAATCAGTGTTCATCCGTGTCTATCTGTGGTTAAAATTAAAAAAAGGAAATTTAAAAATGAGCAATGTAAAATACACAAACGATCATGAATGGTTAAAAATAGAAGGCGACACCGCTTGGGTTGGTATCACAACTTATGCCCGTCATGCATTAGGTGATTTGGTATTCTTAGAGTTACCAGAGACTGGCCGTCAAGTTGCCAAAGGTGATGATTTTGCCGTTGTTGAATCGGTCAAAGCCGCCAGTGAGATTTACACCCCTGTCACAGGTGAAATTGTTGAAGTCAACGAAGCGCTTCAAGATAATTTAGACGATCTCAAAGAAGACCTTGATAAAGGTTGGATCGTCAAAGTGAAAATGAGCAATGATAATGAAGCCGCAGAGCTGATGGATAAATCCGCCTATGACAGCTTTGTTGAGAGCTTGGATTAAAAAAAATTATAATCATCCTTCGGCTTGACCGAAGGATCTTTTTACCTACATTTCTACCTTCCTCGTCAGATGCCACGATCAAGTCGTAGCATGACATTATTTTGGGGGATAATTCGTTCGATTCTCATTGACGATTGGCTGTTTTCTGCCTAAAACAGAGATAATCCAACTCTAAAAAAATGTAGAAAGTGCCTTAAAATGCGTTATCTTCCCCAAACCAATGCCGCGCGTCAAGAAATGCTAGATACGATTGGTGTCTCAAATGTCGATGACCTGTTCGTTCAAGTCCCTAAAAAAGCCTTTGTCGATGGCAAATGCAACGTGCCAGACCATCAAGGCGAGCTGGAAATTGAACGCCAAATGTCAGCTTTCGCCAATCAAAACATCAACGCGCAGAGCAATCGGTTCTTCCTTGGTGCCGGCGTTTATTACCACCACGTCCCTTCCAGTGTCGATTACATCATTCAGCGGTCAGAATTTCTAACAGCCTACACGCCGTACCAACCAGAAATTGCACAAGGCACGTTGCAATATTTATTCGAATTTCAAACTTTCATCGCACAAATCACAGGACAAGAAGTTGCCAATGCCTCGCTTTATGATGGTGCAACATCAATGGGCGAAGCCGCACTGATGTCGATGCGTGTCACACGCAAAGATAAAATTTGCTACGGCAATGACATCCATCCCCAATATGAAGAAGTCACTGAGACTTACCTACGTAACAATGAAGGCGCGAGCAGTTATAAGATTACTGAACCCGCGCAGGTTGAAGACGACACCGCCTGTGTCTTTATTCAATCACCTGATTTTTACGGCGCACCGCATTCACTTGATGATTGGCGTAAGGCCTGCGATGACAAAGGCGCGTTGCTGGTTGTGGTGGTGAATGAGATTGTCTCACTCGGCATGCTCCCTGCCCCTGCGGAGGCCGACATCGTTTGTGGCGAAGCGCAAAGCATTGGCGTGCCCATGTCTTTTGGTGGCCCACATCTTGGCTTTTTTGCTTGCCGTCAGAAATTCATCCGTCAAATGCCAGGGCGTGTTTGTGGTGAAACAGTGGACTCAGATGGTAATCGTGGTTTTGTCCTAACGCTCTCCACGCGTGAGCAACATATCCGCCGTGAAAAAGCGACCTCGAACATTTGTACCAACCAAGGGTTATGTGCGCTCGCCTTTACCGTTCACATGGCACTGCTGGGTGAAGATGGGTTTAAGCAGCTGGCGCGTCTCAATCATGAACGCGCTTGTGATCTTGCCGATGCGCTAACGGCCATTGATGGCATCACATTGAAAAATGAGATCTTCTTTAATGAGCTTGCCGTGCAATTACCAAACGGAAAGAACGCCAATGAAGTCGTGCAGGCTCTCGCCGATAATCATGGCATTATCGCAGGCTACCCTGCTGATGAAAATACCATCCTCATCACCGCAACGGAAATCACCACCGATGGCGGTATTAATGCCCTCACTAATGCTTTGAAAGAAGCTTTATGAGTTCTGCTGCGCACATAAAAGAAGAAAAAGATTTTTACGTCACCGCGCGTGACGGTAAGGATATCTTTGTGCGCTATGCAAGTTCAAAAAACAACACAAGCAACAAAGCTGTTGTTTTGGCGCATGGAATTACAGGTAAACCAGAAGAATATATCCATATGATGGCGCGGAATTATTTCACTGAAAAAGGTTATGGTGTTTACCGCATGTCTTTTTATGATGATGCGGATAATGCGAGAAAGCTCCATACCACCACGCTCCCCTTACAAGCCAACGATTTAAACGACGTCGTTGCACGCGTCAAGGAAAGCCACGATAACGTTTTTGTTTGCGGTCATTCTTATGGCGGGGCAACTATTCTATTCGCCAATCCTAAAACAAACGCTATCGCTTTTTGGGATTCTTCTTTTGATGTTTCCCTTTTTTGGAAAGAATTTGAAAGAGATGAAACAACATTAGATAACGAAACAATTAGCGTAGGAAACCGTGTTGATATGCTTTTCAGCAAAGAAATGATGGCACACGCTCAGTCAACATCTATAGAAGACATGAATAAACTGACTGCCTCTATAAAAGTGCCATCAATACTCATAACGGCGGGAGAAGATAGTAACCTTGAAAATAGAAAAAAACTATTTCAGGCTCTAACCTGTGAAAAAGAGTATCAAGAGATCAAAGGTGCAAAACATAGATTTACTAAGGGTGACACCGCTCAAGATTTATACAACGCAACCCATCAATGGTTTGAAAGGTTTTAAACAATGTCTAACATCGCAACATTAAACACAGAAAACGAGAACATGATTGAAGTAAATGATAATTCACGCGGGCTGAACTATGACGAGAACTTATTGTTCGAAAAAGAACGCACCGACACGCCGGGCGTTGATCTTCCTGCATTAAAAGGAACGAAATCGCGTACAGGTTTAGAAACACGGACACGCATCGGCCTGCATCAAGTTAGCGAACCACAAGTTGTGCGTCACTTTGTGCGTTTATCAACAAAAAATTATTCCATAGACAGTGGTTTCTTCCCGCTTGGCTCTTGCACCATGAAGCATAACCCACGTTTGAATGAAAAGCTTGCGCGCCTTCCAGGCTTTGCCCATATCCACCCCCTACAACCGACCAGCACCGTGCAAGGCGCGTTTGCGGTGATGCATGAGCTTCAAGATTGGTTGGGTGAGCTAACGGGGTTACCCGGTGTTTGTTTAACCCCTGCCGCTGGCGCGCATGGGGAACTTGCCGGTGTGATGACAATCGCGCGCGCGCATGAACTCCAAGGCAACACAGAAAAAACAGTGATGCTTGTACCTGACTCCGCGCATGGTACAAACCCTGCAACGGCAGCGATGTGTGGATTTAAAATCCGCGTTATCCCAACAA
>CAZYHI010000101.1:0-6276 GCA_964647515.1 uncultured Micavibrio sp.
GTCTTCGGCGAGGTCAATCGCATCAGGGTCAGTACCAAGGATGGCAATACCAGCCTTTTTCAAATCATGGCAGAGTTTAAGCGGTGTTTGACCACCGAGCTGTACGATAACGCCTTCGACGTTGCCGTTTTTATTCTCTGCACGGATGATTTCAATGACGTTTTCTGCTGTTAAAGGTTCAAAATATAAACGGTCGGCGGTGTCGTAATCTGTCGAGACGGTCTCTGGATTACAATTGACCATGATGGTTTCATAACCTGCCTCTTGCAGGGCGTAACAGGCATGAACACAGCAATAATCAAATTCAATCCCTTGTCCAATACGGTTTGGTCCACCACCAAGAATAACGACTTTCTTTTTGTCGGTTGGTTGACATTCGCTTTCGCCAAATGAATCTTCATAAGTTGAATACATGTAAGGCGTTTCAGATGGTATCTCGGCGGCGCAGGTATCAACACGTTTAAAGACTTGATGAACTTTGTTTTTGACACGTGACTTGGTGACGGCTTCTTCTTTTATATTTAACAGCTTAGCCAAACGTGCATCGGCAAAGCCAAGTTTTTTAATTTTAAGCCAATCTTGTGGGTTGTTGGGAAGTCCATTTTCTTTGATATTATTTTCGGTATTGATAAGGTTTTGAATACGTTCCAAAAACCATTTGTCAATTTTACAAGCATCAAAGATATCATCAATGCTCATCCCGTGGCGCATGGCTCGGGCAACATAGAGTAAACGGCGCGGCGTTGGTTGAGATAGGGCGGCGCGTAAAGTATCGGGGTGGGGCGTCTCTCCGTCTCCGATGACCATCTCATCAAGACCTGTTAAGCCTTCTTCCATGGAACGTAAAGCTTTTTGCAAAGATTCTTCCATGTTGCGACCAATCGCCATGACTTCACCAACGGACTTCATGGCGGTGGTTAAATTTTTGTTTGTGCCTTTAAATTTTTCAAAGTTAAAGCGTGGAATTTTTGTCACAACATAATCAATTGTCGGCTCAAACGAAGCAGGGGTACGGCCATTTGTGATGTCGTTATCCAGTTCATCCAACGTGTAACCAACGGCAAGTTTCGCGGCGATTTTGGCAATCGGAAAACCTGTAGCTTTGGAAGCCAGAGCAGAGGAGCGCGACACGCGTGGATTCATTTCAATGACAATCAAACGCCCCGTGTCAGGATGCACAGCAAACTGAACGTTTGATCCGCCAGTCTCAACACCAACGGCGCGAAGCACAGCCAGTGAAGCGTTCCGCATAATTTGATATTCTTTGTCCGTCAACGTTAGGGCAGGGGCGACGGTGATAGAATCCCCCGTATGCACGCCCATAGGATCAATGTTTTCGATAGAGCAAATGATGATGCAGTTATCATTTTTGTCGCGGACAACTTCCATTTCATATTCTTTCCAGCCGAGCATGGATTCTTCCACCAAGATTTGATCAATGGGGGAGGCGTCCATACCGCTTTGTGAAATTTCTTCATATTGTGCTTTGTTATAGGCGATACCACCGCCTGTTCCCCCCATCGTAAAAGCAGGGCGGATAATGCAAGGTAAGCCAATTTCATCCAATGCTTGTTGCGCTTCTTCTTTGTTATGCGCCAAAAGTGATTTGGCAGATTCCAAACCAATTTCATCCATACATTTTTTGAACAGATCACGGTCTTCGGCTTTTTCAATGGCTTCTTGATTGGCGCCAATAAGCTCAATACCCATTTTATTGAGCGTGCCATCTTCGGCCAAAGCAAGCGCGCAGTTAAGCGCCGTCTGACCACCCATCGTCGGCAATACAGCATCGGGTTTTTCTTTTTCTAAAATCTTGGCAACGACGGCGGGCGTGATCGGTTCAACATAGGTGGCGTCCGCCATGTTCGGGTCGGTCATGATGGTGGCGGGATTGGAGTTGACCAATATCACGCGATAGCCTTCCTCTTTGAGGGCTTTACAGGCTTGCGTGCCTGAATAATCAAATTCGCATGCTTGGCCGATGATGATCGGTCCCGCGCCAATGATGAGGATGGATTTTATGTCGGTACGTTTAGGCATGTTTGCTCGCTATTCTATATTATGTTCTTTTTTATATTGTTCTGCTTTTTCTTTGTATTTTTTAGGGTTTAAAATACGTAGTGTTGACATGAGGTTACTGTAGTCATCTGTCCATGGTTTGATATCTGTTTTTATAGACTTCCAACCCTTTTTATCAAGCTTTTCTATCGTTTTTTCATGATTTGTGAGAACAATCCACTCAGAGGCAAAATGATAACCATCATCTTCTTGGGGACTGTGGTATTTTGTACGAAAAGAAATGTCATTATGATGAGCTGTCGCCGCAATAGGGGTGGTTAAATCTAGGTGACGGTTTGAAATGTTAATTAATATAACGCCATTTTTTTCTAGCTTTGATTTATAAAGCGCAATGGCCTCACTCGTGATGAGGTGAGCAGGAACTGAATCTGAGCTGAATGCATCAGCAACGATTAGGTCATATTTGTTTTTGTCCTTGATTAATTCGAGTCGTGCATCGCCAACAATAATATCCTTATGCCCACATTTTTCTAGGAGAGAAAATTGTTCTTTGGCCACTTTTACAACATGAGGGTCTATTTCGTAAAAAGTAAAGTGACGATCCGGTTGTTTGTAACAAGCTATTTGTCCAACACCTAAGCCTAAAACCACAATGTTTTTTGGGTTTTTAATTCTCATGATATCCCCAACAGGACCTTTTGCGCCGTAATAGCTGTATGGTTTATGAGCGTGTTCAGGGTCTAATGGTTCAAAGCCATGAATGGTTGTACCATGATAGAGGATACGTACTTTTTTATCTGAGCCTTTTCTGAGGGAATCTTCAGCCACTTTTACAACACCGAAGAAATTACGGTCTGTATATGTGGCTTTTTCAACACCTGACGAAGAAAAGCTGACGACAAGTAACAGTCCGCATAATGTGGCGAATAAGGCTTTTGTGTTTACCGATAATATTATGAGGAGAAAAACCAAGAGACCAAATAATATTTTTGCGGAGCCATAAAAAACAAGAATGATGGTTATAGCCGTTATTAAAATTACAATGGCTAAAGATGCTTTGTTTAACGAAGAAGAAAGAGATTGCCTGATTGTCGGATTTAGCAATAAAGAGAAAACGAATACATATTGGAATTCATAAACATCATGTAAAATGGCAGGGGCGATGAAGGCGTTGAAACTGCCGCCTAATGCGCCGCCTAGTGCCATGAATAAATAAAATTCAGTGAGGTTTTTTGTTTTGGGACGGTCATTTGCCAAGGTGGCGTGTAATAGATACGCCGTTATTGTAAATGTTACGATGTAAATTAACCCAATGATAATGGTTTGATCGTTTAGTGGTGTTTGGAAAAATTCTATTAACAAGATGGCTGCGATTATCACAGTGCTTAAAATATGTAACGTTGAAAAAAGATTTGTATCAATCGTGTGACGTTTTGCAAAAGCCATGATATTGGTTAGCAAATATAAACTAAGCGGTAAGACCCAAATCATGGGCGCAGAAGCGAGATCTGTTGTTATCTCTGTTGTTGTACCAATCATAAGGCTGGATGGAATGGCGGCGAGTAACAACCATTTAAAACGTCTCGCCCATGTTATGGGTTCGGTAATCTCATTATCAGCTTTTGGTTTTATAAATTTAAAGCTGATAAGCGTCCGGTTGTTGTTGAAGATAACGAAACCACAAAATAGAACGCTGAAGAATAGAAGGCTGAAGGCGATCATCCATATATGGCTTTGTGTTTGTAAGCCGATAAGAGGTTCTAAGATAAAAGGGTAAGCGAGTAAGCCAACAAAGCTACCAACATTGCTGGCGGCGTACAGATAATAAGGATCACTGGCGGTTTTGTGGTTACTGTAAGAAAAGATACGTTGTAACCCTGGTGCAAGCGTGGATAATGCCAAGAAAGGAACGGCAGTTGAAGCGGTGAGTTGAACAAAAACCGCCCATGGTGATACGGAATCCGCTATACCGCTGTGATAGGCGATAGGTAGGAATAATGTGGCAGGTAAGAATACCCCTAAAATCGCCAGTATGTTAAAAAACGGCGGTAGTTTTGAAAATAAGTAAGCCAACCCATACCCAAAAAGCAAGCAAGTCTGGAAGAAAAACATGGTTACCGCCCAACCAGATGGCGCACCACCCACATGGGGTAGCATCATTTTACCAAGCATCGGTTGGACGGAAAAGACCAACATAGCAGATATAAAAAGTGTGAACGCAAAAATGTAGGGAGTTAGCTTAATCATTTACATTTTCCCCGGTATCAGTGATGAATGATGATGAAGGATTTTCCCTTCATTGTTGAAGGTAAAGCTGTATCGGGCAGGGATGGATGTGTCGCCGAATGAGAATATATAAGAGCCACTGACCAAGCCTGTATCGGTGAAGCAGTGGATGATTGTGTCGTTATTGGGGGTGATGGATAAACCGTCTTTGCCTTTTAGGAAGCCTTCAAAATAGGCGAGGCGCGTTTGTGGTTCGGTAGAAAGTTCAGACGCTAACGTCCCCCAAAATTGAGAATCTTCAGTGTAAAGGTCACTGACATCTTGTGGGTTGAGGTTTTGCATGGTCTCAATCCATGTGTTGAGGGCGTTTAAAATATTTTCTTGGTTCATAGAATTTCCTTGTAAAGATTTAACACGGAGGACACGAAGATCACGGAGATGTTGGCCATTATATTGTCTCCAACTCTATTGAATAAAATTGTTCTTCGCCATGAGGCAGATTTAAGGTATTTAATTTCTCAAATTTACAATGAGTATGAAAATTTTGTCCTAGTTCATTAATGATTTCAGAAGAGCTTATAAGTGTTTTAAAATTTTTAGACTTAATTTCTTTTGCTGCGGCTTTTAAAAGGGCGGTGCCTGTGCCTTTATTTTGGTGTTCTTCTTTTACTTTTATCAGTTCAATGAAAGGGCAGTTTCCCCACCAAATCGTGTAAATTAAAAATCCAATAGGTTTGTCATCTTGCTTTGCAATAAAGGCAAAATCATCATTTAACCGCGATTGAATATAATCATGAGGGTGACAATCAGGAATCTCGCCACCAAAGATATCTTGAAGGTCACTTTTTGTGACGTTTTTAGAGATTTGAATATTCATTTATACCTCCGTGCCCTTTGTGTTCTCCGTGTTAAACATTTTTTACGCCGCCTTCTTATCTATCATTTCAACGAATCGGTCGAATAGGTAATGACTGTCTTGAGGGCCAGGGGAGGCTTCGGGATGGTATTGCACACTGAAAGCAGGTTTGGATTTATGTTTGATGCCTTCATTGGTTTTATCAAATAGGCTAATATGTGTAACTTCCACATCTTCGGGCAAACTTTCAGGAATGACCATAAAGCCATGATTTTGCGATGTAATTTCAACTTTGGTTGTTTGTAAATCTTGTACAGGGTGGTTCGCCCCGCGATGCCCTAAATGCATCTTTGTTGTTTGCCCACCCATGGCAAGTGCCAGCATTTGATGTCCTAAACAAATTCCGAAGATTGGCAAGTTTTGTTCAAGTAAAGCTTTAATAGTCGGCACAGCGTATTCGCCCGTTGCGGCAGGGTCGCCCGGTCCATTGGAGAGGAACACACCATCTGGCTTATGTTTTAAAATATCGTCGGCGGAGGTGTTGCCGGGAACGACAGTGACTTTACAGCCTGTTGAAGCGAGACAGCGCAAGATATTGCGTTTTGCGCCGAAATCCATGGCGACGACATGACGTAAAGACTTGTCGAGCTTGCCATAGCCTTCTTTTAAATCCCAACCTGTTTCATCCCATTCATAGGTTTGCGTGCAAGATACGTCTTTGGCGAGGTCTAAACCTTCCAGACCGCTCCAGTCGCTGGCTTGCTTTTTAAGCGCGTCTAAATCAAATTTGCCGTCTGCCTTGTGACATATTACGGCATTGGGTGCGCCACTATCACGGATATGGCGGGTCAGCGCGCGGGTGTCCACACCACAAATCCCTGCTAAATTATGGCTTTTGAGCCAGTCGTTGAAATGCGTATTCGCACGCCAGCTTGCTTCGGTGGTGATATCCTCACGAATAATCGCGCCACGGGCAAAAGGCGTTAAATGCTCAATATCTTCATTATTGGTGCCGACATTGCCAATATGCGGGAAGGTGAAGGTGATGATTTCACCCGCATAGGAGGGGTCTGTCAAAATTTCTTGATATCCCGTCATTGAAGTATTGAAGCAAATCTCACCAACCGCGGTGGTCTCCGCGCCTAGTCCACGGCCGTAAATGGTTGTTCCATCAG
>CAZYHI010000102.1:0-6269 GCA_964647515.1 uncultured Micavibrio sp.
AGGTAAAATCCCGGGTGGCTTTTTCAAACGTGAGGCTCGCCCGAGCGAAAAAGAAACATTAACCGCGCGTCTTATTGACCGCCCTATCCGTCCGCTATTCCCTGCTGGCTTCCTCAACGAAGTGCTGGTGATGTGTACTGTTGTAGCGCACGACATGGAAAATGACCCCGACATCGTCGCGATGATTGGTGTTTCTGCGGCGTTGACGATGTCAGGCATCCCTTTCATGGGCCCTGTCGGTGCGGCGCGTGTGGGTTATAAAGATGGTGAATATCTTCTAAACCCAACAATGGAAGAAATGGAAGGGTCAGAGCTTGATCTTGTTGCCGCTGGGACTAAAGAAGGTGTGTTGATGGTTGAATCAGAAGCTTCTGAGCTATCAGAAGACATCATGCTTGGTGCGGTGATGCACGCATGGAAAGGTTTCCAACCTGTTATTGATGCCATTATTGATTTAGCAGAAATGGGCGCGAAAGAGCCTTGGGATATGCCAGAAGCTGACCCAACAGTTGAAAAACTTGAAAAAGATCTTAAAGCTAAATTTGAAGCAGATGTTGCAAAGGCTTATACCAACACAGATAAGATGGAACGTTACGCGGCCAAAGATTCTGTGAAGGCTGACGCGGTTGAAGCTTTCTTAGATGAAGAAAATGGCATCACGAAAGAGATGATCGGTTCTGCGTTTAAACACTTAGAAGCCGACGTTGTTCGTGGAAGCATCATCAAAACGGATAACCGTATTGATGGTCGTGACACAAAAACGGTTCGTCAGATTGTGGCGGAAGTTGGTGTTCTGCCCCGTGCGCATGGCTCTGCTCTGTTCACACGTGGTGAAACACAAGCATTGGTCGTGACGACACTTGGTACTGGTCAAGACGAGCAAATCATTGATGCGCTTGAAGGCGAAAGTCGTTCACGTTTCTTACTCCACTATAACTTCCCTCCCTATTCTGTTGGTGAAGCGGGTCGTGTAGGCCCTCCTGGACGTCGTGAAATTGGTCACGGTAAATTGGCTTGGCGTGCGCTGAACCCTCTTCTTCCTACGGCGGAAGACTTCCCCTACACAATGCGTAACGTGTCAGAGATTACTGAATCCAACGGCTCGTCCTCTATGGCGTCTGTTTGTGGTTCATCATTGGCGATGATGGATGCAGGTGTTCCGTTGAAACGCCCCGTTGCTGGTATCGCGATGGGATTAATCAAAGAAGACAAAGACTTCGCGGTTCTTTCTGATATCTTGGGTGATGAAGATCATTTAGGGGATATGGATTTTAAAGTGGCGGGTACGGATGAAGGTATCACATCCCTTCAAATGGATATCAAAATCACATCAATCACAGAAGACATTATGAAGATTGCTTTGGCGCAAGCCAAAGATGGTCGTATTCACATTTTGGAAGAAATGAATAAAGCGATTGCGGAAGCACGCGGTGAGACATCTGAACATGCACCACAAATTGTGTCTATGCAGATCCCTGTCGATAAAATCCGTGATGTTATTGGGACTGGTGGTAAGGTCATCCGTGGCATTACTGAAGAGACAGGCGCAAAAGTTGATATTGACGATGACGGTATGATTAAAGTCTCTGCGATTAACCAAGCGTCAATCGACCAAGCGGTTGAAATCATCAAAGGCATCACTGAAGAACCAGAAGTTGGTAAAATCTATAACGGTAAAGTTGTGAAATGTGTTGATTTCGGTGCTTTCGTAAACTTCATGGGTGCGAAAGACGGTCTGGTTCATATTTCTGAGCTGGCGGATGAGCGTGTCGCCAACACAACCGACATCATCAATGAAGGTGACGAAGTAAAAGTTATCTGCATCGGTATGGATGATCGCGGCAAGGTTAAGCTTTCACTCAAACGTGTTGACCAAGAAACTGGTGAAGAGCGCGAGCCAAAGAAGCGTGAAAAAAAACCTCGCGAAGATGCGGCTTGATTAAGCTCTCTTATAATAATTCTAGAAACCCGCTAATGATAGCGGGTTTTTTTAACCTAAATGATTGGGCAGAGCCCAATATGCCCTTTTAGAACAAGTCATGTTAACACTTGTAAAATTAGTCATTGCTTCATAATGCGTAATAATTTCATCATTCCATTTTTTACCCCACTCAAACAGTAACTCTTTAAAATAAAAGTTTAAATCATCGTTCCCTTCGTATGCGCCTGCGGACACTTTAACTGGAGAGTTAATATCCTTAATATCAGGATTCCAACCACCCTTTATATATATCCTTTCGCTAAAGCATTTCTCTCCCAAATCAGTTTTCTTCTGCTGTTCTAGCTTTTGTCGTTTTAATGGGTTTATAACATCAAAAGCCTCCATACGCGCAGCTCTATCAAAACCAATTTCTGTTGGATAAACTGTATCAGGGTAATCTGTGACTGGCCAACTCGAAGAATGATAAGTGAGACCAATGGGTAATTCTACGTGTGCTACAAGGTTGCAAATCATATCAAGCTCTATATAACCTTCGTAATATTCCTTATGATGAATAAAAATTACACTTTTCCATTTTTGGTACCAATCTAAAAGAAGACCTTGCAAGAACTCGGCATTTTCTTTGCCTTTTGGCTTAAGAGTGTTCTCTGCAATCAGCGCGGTTGTACGCACCCTGCTTTTCAGGTTTTGGTATTCTGGAAGATGCTCATTATTGAATATTTCAGGGTCGATGTTGTTTATCATAGTACAATCTTACACGATTCAGCGTGTTAGTGTAAAATAACAATCCTAAAACCCGCTATAACAGGCGGGTTTTTTCATATCTAATGTCTCTATAGTTTGTTAAAATATATTCACACATGGTGTATCAGGATAAATTAACCAGCGAGAGGTAAAACATGAATGATGATAATTTTCTCATGCGCTATGGTGTCACAATCATTATGGCGATTACCATCATCACTGTGTTGCTGCTTTTTTTCCACGGCCCCAAAGAGACACCACAAAATGCCATAGATACGGTCAATAGCTTTGTAAGGGCAGAAAAGCGATCTGACGTGACAGCTCTGCAAGTTTTATACGCCAAAAATGCAGTCATTAATGTGCAAGAAATATCAGATAACAGACAACATTCACTACAAAATTACGATTTATCGTCGTCAAACTTGCGTGACTTAACCAAAAGAACCGCCGCGACAAAAAAAATTCCCAACAGCCATGATGCTTATAAAGATATTCAATATGAATGGGTTGGTAACCGTATAAAAGTCAGCGCCATTCGCTATTCCAACCTCAATAATTTAGAAACGCCGCATATTTTGCTATTGGCGCCGATCAAAACATTTACGGAAAAATGGTATATCACCAATGAATATATCGTTCGTTATGCGAGCGAAAGTCCGCTCGTCGGTGATGTGCCACCCTCTTCGGCATCTTCATTAAACCAAATTTCGCAAGAATAATCCCACGTTAGCTCCTCTCCCGCTTTGATATCACCCAAAGCAAAAGAGGTTATCGTATATTCGTTATAATCACTTTCCAAACGTAAAGTCGGTTTTTGGCTGTGGTTATATAACATGATATAGCCGAGCGGCATGCAATGCTCCTGCCCCTCTTCTTCAGGTTCCCAATCCAGCAAATATCCATCTGGTGCGCCGCCATCATCGGGAACAGCACTCGCCGCCACAACAATGACAGGCGCAGATTCAATCAATTCACCTTCGGCAATATCCACCAAAGCAAAAACACCACGTCCGCGTTCATCCCCTGTTTCGCGCCAGCCTATTTTGGCACCCGCTTGACCATAAACTTTAGACACATTGATATTATCTTCATTGGCGTTCGCTTGCTCTTGTTCTAGCAAACCGTCATATTTTACCGCTACGTTGTGATGCATTTTTATTTCCTCTATTACTCAAATAAGAAAAATGTTATGACAGATTTTGATAATAATTTCACTATAAAAATGAGCTTATAAATATGCCTTTAAAATTACCCAAAGTTATTGGTCATCGCGGTGCGGCGGCTTACGCGCCAGAAAACACACTGGAAGGCATCCATACCGCTGCCGATATGAACATTGAATGGGTTGAACTGGACGTCAAACTAACCAAAGATGATATCCCGATTATTTTCCACGATGATGAGCTGGACCGTACGACCAACGGTTCTGGCCTTGTCCGCGAAAAAACGTATGACGACATCAAACAATTTGAGGCGGGAAGCTGGTACGGGGAGAGCTTCACAGGCATCAAAATCCCCACCTTAGAAGAAGCCATCGAGGTTTTAATTAACCGCAATCTAGGCTTAAATTTGGAAATCAAACCCTGCCAAGGACGTGAGAAAGAAACCGCCGAGGTCGCGCTTGATATCCTTTCGCAATATTGGGACGACCATGACCGCTTGTTAATATCCTCCTTTGATCCTGTCAGTTTAGAAGCCGCGATGGCTGTTGCCGGTGATTGGTCGCGCGGCTTGTTACTCGCCCCCGAAGGCGAAGAAGGCGTGATAAACCCTGAATGGAAAAATATCGCCGATTATCTTGATGTAAAAACGATCAATCTCGGCACCAAGATTGCCACGCGTGATGTTGTTGAAGAAGTCATTGACCTTGACCTTCACCCGCTTATCTATACGGTGAATGACCCGATAGAGGCGCGGCAATATCAAAGCTGGGGCGTGGAAGCAATGTTCTCTGACGAACCCGATGTGATCTTAGAAAATTTACTGACGGTGCATTAAATTGATCGTCTAAATTATTATACCCCATGATATCTTAGTATCAGTTAGGAAAACAATCCCCTTTAGGAGGTTTGAGAAAAAGGTCATCACCTTGTGTATCTGATGGCCAAATATTTTCTGGCCTTTTGGACTTATCCGCAGGTTTGTTTGCTTGCTCGAAGTTAGATCTTCCCTGAACATCAGGTGTAATAACACTACTCTTCTTCTTATCATCACCCATTATATAACCCTTCTTTATCTTTGAATTTCAGGAGGTAATAAAAACACAAATAAAAAATTATGTCAATAAGTGTTTTTTAACTCTCTATAAAAAACATACTGACAGCCTTACAGGTTATCCATTATAAAATAAGTCAAAAGCCCAATTTTCTTACTTTTTTGGCTATTTTTAATTTATTTCAAAAAAACGCTTGATTTTATGAAAATAGTTCTTTACATAGCTATGAGGTAATAAACGAGGTTTTAAAATATAGAACAATGAAAAATTCATTTACAAAATTAGGGCTCCTAAAGCCCTTTCGAACGGTTGCTTTTGCTCCTGTAGCTCTAAGTCTAGCAAGTTGTGCTCTCTCTGGTCCTGGTTCTCATCTTAACGGTGATTATTATCAACCGCAAGCGCCTCAAACATCTTCTGCAGGTGTAGTAAACCAAGGAAGTCAATCAACACCATCAAATGCGCCACCAACAATTGTTGAACCAAGTGCTTACGTTTGTGTACGTGACATCAATGCTACAAATTATGCATTCCATATTGTTTCACCAGACGATGAAATAACACATAAAACTATTAAAGGTTTAGATAGGGACGGTGTATCTCCTATAATTAAGCTTAATAACGAAGAAGCGATAGAATTCACACAAAAAGATGACATGTTTGGGTACATTTTTGCTGCTTATATAAATACAGAAAAAGGTATTTGTGGGCTTAATACAGAAAAGACAGGTCACGTTAATTATCAAATGAGAGACGCTTGGCTTAACGGCACAAGGCTTCGTCGTATCGGTAATGGTTTTGATTTTGTTAGCCCTGATGTAACTGGTGTAACAGGAAAAATCCCTTTCTTAAACAAAATCCCAGGATTCAACTAACCTTTTAATTTTATCCAAACTCCTTCAACGCGTCATGGGGAATCATTCCAACCGCGTTGAAACCGCAATCGACATAGTGAATTTCACCCGTCACCGCGCCACCAAGGTCGGAGAGCAAATAAAGCCCTGCGCCACCTAGCTCTTCCAGCTCCACCGTGCGCTGTAACGGTGCTGTCTTTTGATTATATTTAAACGTCGTACGGGCCGAGCCAATCACCGCACCAGCCAATGTCCGCATTGGGCCCGCCGAAATAGCATTGACGCGGATGCCATCCTGCCCCAAATCCGCCGCCAAATAACGCACCGAGGATTCAAGCGCCGCTTTGGCAACACCCATCACGTTATAATTTGGCATAGCCTTTTCCGCGCCGTAATAAGAAAGCGTCACTGCGCTTGACCCCGCCTTCATCATTGGTGCGGCGCGGCGCATAACAGACGTAAAGCTGTAACAAGAAATATGCATCGAGTTTAAAAAATTCTCCAAAGACGTATCAAC
>CAZYHI010000103.1:0-6100 GCA_964647515.1 uncultured Micavibrio sp.
GCCGCGTATGCCTTCATCTGCTGTAATAACAACATGAGACTTACAATTGAGAATACGGTCTCGTAAAGAATCTGGTGAAAAGCCTCCGAAAACAACGGAGTGAACAGCTCCAATGCGCGCACAAGCCAACATGGCATAAACAGCTTCAGGCACCATCGGCATATAGATAGTGACGCGATCTCCTTTTTTAACATCGCGCGCCTTTAAAGCATTGGATAATTTACAAACTTTGGATTTTAATTCGGCGTAAGTAATTTTTTTATCGTCATTTGGGTCATCACTTTCCCAGATAAGCGCAATGTCATTTGCTTTTTCAGGTAGATGTCTATCAATGCAATTATAACAGGCGTTTAAGATTCCATCTTCAAACCATTTGATTGAAACATCTCCATCAAACGATGTATTTTTTATTTTGGTCGGTTTTTGAAACCAATCAAGACGCAGAGAAATTTCCTCCCAAAACTTTGTTGGGTTTTCGATTGATTGAGCATAGGTCTCACAATATTGATGTGCATCAACATGCGCCTCTGCTGCCAGCTTTTCACAAGGGCTGTAGATTTCTTTTTTTATATTCATGAGAAGACAATATAATACTAAAATATTGAACTGTCACGGGTGCTGTTAGACAAACTTCAACTATTCTTCGAAATATTAATCTTTTGAAGAATAGTTGGAGTTTGTCTGAGTGTATTTTTTGTGTCATAATTGTCTCTTAAATGATTAAAGATTCTATGATTAAACACAAATTACATGATTTTAAAGCACGCTCTAAAGGGAGCAATCAAAGAGGTTTTACTTTGATTGAGATGGCTGTGGTGATGATTATTGCCAGTTTGATTATTGCGGCATTGGTGTCATCTTACCTACGTTGGAATGATTTATTGCGCAGTTCTAAAACCAAAGAGCATATTGCGATTGTGAATGATGCTTTGTCAGCTTATGCGGCACGAAATTATAGAGTTCCTTGTCCTGCAAATCCTGCGGGTAGCGGTGTAGAACCGTTTGGTACTGAACGTGCCAGTGGTGCAAATGGGTCTGGATTTGGAAATTGTGTTAATTTAGGTACAGGTGAGGTTGAAGGGATCCTTCCCTTTAATGTCTTGGGCATAGATGCAGAAATTGCCCGTGATGGTTGGGGTAATTTCTTTACGTATCAGGTTGACCCAATTTTTACACAGAATATGGATGTTGTTGCCGAGAATGATGGTGATCCTGTTGTTGTGCCGGTTCATGCAAAGTGCAGAACGTTGGATTGGATTGAAGGATCGACCATTGTGAGTAGTGCTGGCGTTGACCGTCTTGAGGGAGGGCGTAATGTTGCATTACAAAAAGCTCGCTTTTGTTGTGTTCAACCTGCTGCGAATTTAACCAGACGGATACAGGTTTTTTCTTCGGTGACGAATGCCCCTGCGCATATCATAACGACCGATCCAAATACTTGGTATGATCGTGTAAATCAAATTGCCGATCCTAATTTGGTGGATGTTAACAACCCTATTGGTGTAGGGCTTCCTCATTATAACAATAATGTTTATGGTGGTGTTGCTGGTAACTTCGGTTATACGGATAGACCTGTTTTTGTCATTATAAGCCATGGTAAGAATGAATCTGGCGCATTTTTGGTTGATGGAACGGCTAATAGAATGCCAAATGGTGGAACGTTGGAAACCATTAATGCGGATGCAACAAATTTAGTTGTCTATGATATTCCCCATAACAGTAGTAATGGCAATAATTTTTATGATGATGATGTATCGTGGCAAACCCAAAGTGAGTTAATGGCTCGTTTAAAGCGCGATAGTTGTGCATTGCCATAGGATAAAATGATGAGTGATATAAGACAAAAAGAAAAAGGGTTTACATTGATTGAGCTAGCAATTGCAATGGTAATTGTTGCGTTGTTGGTCAGTTTTGCGACGGTTGCTTTTTCGGGGTTATTACGCCGTGGGTTTGAAGATAAAACTTTTGATGGTATGGAAATTGTAGCCGATGCCATTGCGGTTTATGCGCAACGTCATATGCGTGTTCCTTGCCCAGCAGACCCAACAGGAGTAGCAGGAGGGAGCACGGAACCTTTTGGAGCAGAGCGTGGAAGTGGGGCAGCAGGTAATGTATTTGGCACATGCCGTACAATTGCAGATGCAGAAGGTATTATTCCATTTGCAACATTAGGGTTACCGCAAAAATTGGCAAAAGACAGATTTGGTAATTTTATCACCTATCGTGTATCGGTTTCATCGGCAGAAGAGCCTGTCATTTCATCGGCGCGCCCTATCAATAATTGGTGTATGACGCGTCCTTATTGGAATGTTTTTTATGACGATAATTTTGATGGCTCAAATGATGCGAGTGATAATAACGGCAATCTTGATGCAGGGGAAACAAGATATCCTAATCTTGCAAAAGCTGCTTTTTGCTGTGGAACTTGGGGAGCGGGTGGTCTTCCCGATGTGAGTGGTGATGTCCAAATCCAAGGGTCATTTGGAGCCCTTCCAAATTTATCAAGATTAGTGAATGATGCCGTGACGGGAACGGCTATTGGCGCGACGGTGGATGAATATAGGGATTCGACAGCCGCCCCACCAACCTATGCAGAGCTTGCGAATCCTGTTGGAGGAGGAGGGATTGATTTTTCTGTCCCACCAATGTTCCCTGCTTATATTTTGGTAAGTCATGGGCAAAATGGGGCAGGGGCGTATGATTCCCAAAGTGGTGTGCGCCCTAGTACTGCGGGTATGACGGCGCAGGAGATTGAAAATGTTGATTCAGATGTGAATTATTTTGCTTCTGATAGAACCTCACCTGTGAATCCAGGGGGAGCAAATCCAACGCTTTTCCGCCCTGATATAGATGATATTGTTTTTTGGGAAATGCCGTCACAAGTTTTAGGACGCATAGGGGGGGTATCATGCACCAGACCATAAAAGCTAATCATAAAATGCGTGGAAATCAAAATGAAAGTGGTGTTTTCCTTATAGAACTCGCTATTTTTATGGTTGTGTTCGCAATTATGCTGGTTGTCGCTATTCCGCTTTACGAAAATTATGAACAACGTAATGCGCGCCTTGAAACCAAAAAGCGTATGGATATTATATCAAAGTCTTTTTCTAATTTTAGCCAGATGCGATGGCGCCTTCCATGCCCTGCAAATTCAGCCGGTGTTGGTGGAACCCAGTATGGAATTGAACGTCTTGATGCTGCTGGTTTACCAGATTGTAGTACAAATATTGAGGACGCACATGGGATTGTTCCATACCGTACGTTGGGTATTCCTGAACAATATGCCAAAGATGCCTATGGTAATTTTTTTACCTATGTCGTTTCGCCAGATTTTACCGTAGATAATCGTTTAGGTGTTCAGATTGATGAGGTCAATAAGCGTTCAGCACATTTGGTCGGTGGAGATTTAAATGCTGACGGGGATAGCGATGATGATGGTAATTATGCGTTGTTACCACGCGCGCAATTTTGTAACCCTTTAATCAATACAGTTTCAGATATCAGTGTTATCCAAGATGGTAACCCTTTATACACTGCGACGCGGGACGTGGCAGATAATATTGCTCGAGTCGTGCTTGTGCCAAACCATTTGGGCGTGCTAGTCGTTAGTGCACCAGATATTAATTTAGGTGCAATGAGAGGAGCAAATGTAACGGCTGTTGCTATGGCCTTGATTAGTCATGGTGAAAATGGTTTCGGGTCGTATCAATCAAATGGTACACAAACAGGCGCAGGGCAGGCTGGGCCATCTGAACAAGTGACTATTGATAATAGTAATAGAACG
This sequence comes from uncultured Micavibrio sp., assembly GCA_964647515.1. Taxonomy (GTDB): domain Bacteria; phylum Pseudomonadota; class Alphaproteobacteria; order Micavibrionales; family Micavibrionaceae. The sequence goes on from CAZYHI010000103.1 coordinate 3,785, forward strand.
GTTCAGGTTGAATCCCAATATTCTGATACAGGAGCTAATCGCTACGATGATATTGTCATGTTTTTTACGCAAGATGATATTTATGCTGCTTCTGGCAATAATTCTTGCGAAAATCTATGATGCTAATCGATCGGTTAAGACTCTATTAACATATTATTTGTATAATAGAAGTTGATTATATTGATATATAAACAGCTATTTTTATTGGGGCGAATGGTATGAAAAATAATATTCACATTACTAAAATAAACAAAAATTTAGATTCTGAAGCGGGTTTTGTCATTTTCACAATACCTGTTTTGCTGGTGTTATTCGGTTTTTTTGTGTCGTCTATCATTAATGATACGAAACCAAATCAATTTTATTTTGAAACGGCAACGCAAGAAAAGCTTGAAAAAGTTAAAGTGGCGTTGGCAACTTATGCGCATAGAAATTACCGCATTCCATGCCCAGCCCGAGCAGATGAAACAGCTGATATGTTAGGAACGCAGGCTGGATTTAGTGGAGATCAATGTTCAATCAATAAAGGTATTCTACCATTTAGAGAGCTAGGCTTAACCGAAGATTACGCCAAGGATGAGTGGGGTAATTACCTGACCTATAAAATCAGCCCTGATTTTGCACGACAAGTTGCCGCAGTTAATTTTGTTGAAGTTGGTGATGGAGCAGAAAAATTACTCACCGCCGATGCTACTAATGCACAATCTTACGTACATCAGCTTTGCCGTACACCAGAATGGATTAATGCCAATCAAGTAAGTTACACCATGAGTGATGGTAATTCCGCGACAATGGCATCTCAAAATATAAATGAGAATATTTATAAAGCGCGTTTTTGCTGCCCATCGAATGTGAGTGGAGCAGGGTCGAAGACTTTTAAAGCTGAACACCAAGATTTTTTATCTGGACAGCCCCTATCAAGCCCAGTGAACCTATCTAGCAACGATGGAGATGCCGGTGATGATGAACTTTATATGAGCTTTGAAAGCGTTGATAGCGATATTGCTTTAATAGATGAATCAGTAAATCCAGATCTTAGTTGGGATAATGATCGATATAAAAGCATGAGTGAATATTACGCTGCTGCATATGAGTGGGCAAAAGGTAGTCTTAACTTCCACTATAATCCAGCGCTTGATATAGGAGATAAATATCCTGAGGGATTGGGTAGTGGATTTGGGCCACAAAGATATCATGCTGGAGAACTTAGTTCAGTTCATTCAGGAAAATTTTTCGGGCAAGCTATGGAATTAAACATTGATACGGATAAAGTAAAAACAAATAATTTTACAATGTCTATGACTGATTTAGGTACAAATAATTGGTTAGACCCTGTTCAAATATCTATGGATGTTGTTGATTCTACAGGAACAGTAATTGACACAATTTCTTATGTGGTTCAACTTCCTCAAGGCGATGGTATATCACCTGGAAGTCCGCAATATGGTGTTGGCACTTTAAACATCTCTTTAGATCAGATTATGGGTGAAGCCGACCAAGCAGGCTTATTTCACCCTGCTGTCGATAATCGTTATCTGTACAACTATGATTTACCTGCGTCACATGCTGTTGATTTATTCAACAATAGTAAGTCAAGCCTAACCGCCAAATTAGCAGCCGAGGGCTTAACAATTGATGATGTCAGTATTAGCAGGTTAAAAATGAATGCTACCCATGCCTCCATAGCTTTTGGCTCCATTACTTACGGTTCACCAGCTGTAACAACAAATACGGATCTGATTATTCGTGATGAGGCTGCGAATGAGCGCCTCACACCGCGTGATAGTAGCGGATCTTATGCTTCATCAAGCACTGTCCATACGGCAGGTACGGCAGTAATACAAGATTTTGAAGCAGCCGCTTATGCTCTTATTAGCCATGGGCCTGATGGTGAGGGTTCTTATTTAGCCAACGGTACAAATAATATGCGTGATAATATTCTTGATGCAAATGAAAACCCTGCTGAAGTTTTGAACCATACAGATTTAAGAGAAGTGCGTGATATTCGTAAAGTTAACTCAAATATAGAAAGTGAGAGCTTTGACGATATTGTAATGTGGGATTCACAAATTACACTTTATAATTCATTGCGTAACGGAACTTGTGAAAAATCACAAGCCCTATAAGAGAGTTAGTAGAGAACTAAGTTTCGAGATGTTCCAAAAAAATATTTAATGGTGATAGTGCCAAGTAAACTTGAACTATTTCTCTGAGAGTCAAAATTTGCAAGTCTAGCTTATAAAATTTCTCCCTAACCCATTATTTTTTCTTAAACATACTGCTGTATTATGATAGAGTAATATTAATTGTATCTAT
>CAZYHI010000104.1:0-6064 GCA_964647515.1 uncultured Micavibrio sp.
AATATTAAAAACATTTGATCCTAAAATATTACCAATAATAATATCGGATTGGCGCTTCATCGCGGCAATAATACAGGTTGAAAGCTCTGGCAATGAGGTACCAATGGCAATCACACTTAAACCAATAACATCTTCTGGCACGCCAATAATAGTCGCACTAACTTTTGCGCCACGTACCAAAAATTCTGCGCCGCCAGCAATGGCTGCTAAACCCAAAAGTAAAAATATAAATCCATGAACAAAGTTTTTATATTCTGGGTCGTCAAGCTCATCAACTTCAATTTTTCCTTTTGATGCCATAGAATATTGCCACAATATATAAGATAGCAAAATCACAATCATTGCCGTTCCACCTAATTGACTGATCGCCCCGTAAAACATCAGTGCCATCATAAGGGCAGAGGCAAACAACATCATCACTGAATCACGTAAAATTTTATTAGGCACGGCGTAAAGCGTCGCAAAAAAGGATGTCACCCCAACGACCAATAAGATATTGGCAATGTTTGATCCAATAACATTACCGATTGCAATCCCTGGAGAGCCTGCCATGTTCGCATTTAAAGACACCAATAATTCAGGCAAAGAGGTTCCAAAGGCCACGATTGTAAAACCAATGACCAGAGGTGATATTCCAAATTTCTTTGCTAAATAAACGGCGGCATCAATGGTCCAATCGCCACCTTTGAACAACAAATACATGCCAAGCCCCAATGCGCCGACCGACAAAATTAAAATTTCTTGTTCCGTATAAATCATTAATGTCCCTAACATTTTAAGAAAAGTCACTTGAGAAAAATTTTCAAGTGAAAAAGAAGTCTACCCTATTTTTGACCTTCATCCCACTCTAATCCAAAACCAAACGCACGGTCGAGCTCTAAGTGACCGGGAAAATATTCTAAAAAGCTGGTCATTTTGATACCACCACGAACATTCTCAAGTCCACCGACGGCGCATAAAGCCAGTTTTGTTTTACGGGCATTCAACGTCACAATCATCGGCTCTTCTTCGGGAACACGTACTTGAATTTGCGGTTTAACTGTATCCCAATTTTCTGCCCCATCATAAATATAGATATAAATAACGATGCGTTTAATCTCGTCCCACATGCGACCATTGACCTTAATCAACTCATCTTCACCTTCGGCATCGCCAGTGCGTTCATCACCTGATAGGGCAATGTAGGGTTCACTATCAAGTGATCCATAATTATTACCAAAAGCCTGAATGGCACCGCGCTTTCCATTTTTCAACTCATATAAAACACCAACGTCTAAATCAACACCACCAGGCTTTGACTCTTTAGTACCGCCTAAAATTTTATTTAAAAATCCAGATTTTCCTTTAACTTTTTGTGCGGCGATATTGTCCCATGCCGCGCCAATTTCAAAATCTTTAATGCCTTCTTTGGTTGGATTTACAATCGCCGTTTGCCCTGGTTGTGATAAAAATTCAGCCTCTTGGCTATCGTCATAGGGACTTACATAGCCCGCCGCCCCTTTTGATAGGGCATATTTAGAAAATTTGGCGCGTGACCTTGTTGCTTCTAATATAGAATTTCTTGATTTATTCATAATATTATCCCATCACAATGCATTTGATAGATTTGCTTTTCTTTTACTATATGCTAAATCATACTGCGTGCAAACTGATACACGATAAAGAACAGCATATAACGGCAAAAGGTTAAATTATGGCATCATATCAATATTCATATGTGATTAAGGGACTAACGAAAACGTGGCCGGGCGGTAAAACCATCCTTAATGATATTACGCTTAGTTTTTTACCCGGTGCCAAAATTGGTGTTTTGGGTCCGAACGGAGCTGGTAAATCAACTTTACTTAAGATAATCGCCGGCGTTGATACAGAATTTCAGGGTGAAGCATGGGCGGCCGATGGTGTACGTATTGGTTACTTGCAACAAGAACCTGAATTAGACGAGACAAAAACCGTCTTTGAAAATATCATGGAAGCCATGGGCGAGGTCAAAGCCGATATTGACCGTTATAACGCCATTGGGGCTGAAATGGGCGATCCTGATGCGGATATGGATGCGCTTATGGTCGAAATGGGCGAATTACAGGCCAAAATTGATGCCGCCAATGGCTGGGAGATGGAACGTACCATCGAAATGGCAATGGATGCGCTTCGTTGTCCACCAAAGGATTCTGGCGTCACGAAGTTATCTGGCGGTGAGAAACGCCGTGTTGCGCTTTGTCGCTTGTTACTCGAAAAACCAGATATTTTATTACTTGATGAGCCAACAAACCATTTAGACGCCGAAAGTGTCGGCTGGCTTCAACGTTATTTGGCGGAATATACAGGCACAGTCATTATGGTGACCCATGATAGATACTTCCTTGATAATGTCACAGGCTGGATTTTAGAAGTCGACCGCAGCCAAGGCATCCCTTACGAAGGAAATTATTCAGCTTATTTGGAAGCCAAAGCCTCCCGTATGGATATGGAAGACAAAAAAGAAGCGGCCAGACAAAAAACATTAACGCGTGAGCTGGATTGGATTCGCCAAGGCGCAAAAGCCCGTCAGTCAAAATCAAAAGCCCGTATTGCTGCTTATGATCAAATGTTAGCCGAAAGTGAAAAACAAGAAGTGCGTACAGCTCAAATTGTCATTCCAACGCCGCCACGTCTTGGTGAACTTGTGATACAAGCTGAAAACATCAAGAAGGGTTTCGGGGACAGGTTACTTATTGAAGATCTTTCTTTCAAACTTCCCCCTGGTGGTATTGTCGGCATTGTCGGTGCCAATGGCGCTGGTAAAACAACATTATTCAAAATGATTACTGAAAATGAAACACCCGATGATGGGACGTTTAAAGTCGGAGACACGGTTAAACTCGGCTATGTCGACCAAAGCCGTGATGACCTTGACCCCAACAAAAATGTCTGGGAGGAAATTTCCGATGGCAACGATATTTTAAAGTTAGGGAAAATAGAAATGCAATCGCGCGCCTATGTCTCCGCGTTTAACTTCCGCGGTCCTAATCAACAAAAGAGAATGGGGCAACTCTCTGGTGGTGAGCGTAACCGTGTTCATTTAGCCAAAATGCTTAAAAGTGGTGCGAATGTCTTACTTCTCGATGAACCCACAAATGACTTGGATACAGAAACTTTGTCTGCTTTGGAAGAAGCGTTGGAGCGTTTTCCTGGCTGCGCCGTTGTAATCTCGCATGATCGTTCATTCTTAGACCGTCTCGCTACGCATATCATTGCCTTTGAAGGTAATTCGCAGGTTGTCTGGTTTGAAGGCAATTATGAGGATTATGAAGCCGATAAAAAACGCCGTTTAGGGCAAGATTCTGACCAACCAGAGCGTTTGAAATACAAGCCTCTACAAAAAACTGGCTAAAATTATCTAAATTTAAATAATTAACCTAATTTATTTTTCAAAACTTAATAATTCATTTATAATCAATGCGTTATTATAAGCGCATATCTGCGTGTCTTCCACTTCACAGACCAAATTAGTATCGAACTTCCGAGATGTGATATAATCTATAATAGAGTAAATCTATCTGATGAGCAGATAAAAAATGTTTAAAAACAAAACACTAGTTAGTATTAACTGGTAAATTTTAAGAGGCATATGGCGACACAAACGCAAGGGGCGAATAATCATAATACAGGGGGCGATAAGCAACCTGATGCTTTGCCTGCTTATAAAGATAAAAAGAAAGTCGCTTCTTATTTCCTTCTTCCAGGTATTATCCCAGAGATTAAAAATTTAGCGAGTAATCGTTTAGGATATTTGGCCTATCTCATCGCCATGATTTACCAAATGGTAAGGATTCTGCCTGCCAACCATCCTTATACAAAACCAGATAACATTGGTAAATTTACTATTCGTCAAGCCATCGCCGCCGCTGCACAAAATATTGAAGTCAGTAAAAACAATATAGATCAAATGATTGTTTTTGTCGCAATATTGGCTGGGCTATTATTAATGGTTGTACAATTTATTTCATTCTTATTTTTCTTATTTATGGGCAGTGCTTGGGCTGGAGGCCCAGGCCCAGGTCTTCCTTCAAACACAGCAGAGATATTCATTACACAAAACCCTAATGCAGATATCGCTTTTTATATGATACGTGAAGTTTTTGGTCTGCCCGAAATGTTTGGATTATTGGGTACAACAGATAACGGTCCTATACCAGAAGGTGCAATAACAGGTGAGGATGCAATCACCCCCCTTCATCTCGCACTGCATAAGTTATTTGAATTTTACAATATTGCCATTTTAATCGTTGCTATTTTGGTTTTTATTTATTACGTCATTGTTGTTATTGGTGAAACGGCGCAAACGGGATCCCCTTTTGGACAACGCTTTAGTAAAATTTACGCGCCCTTTAGGTTGGTGATAGCGATTGGACTTCTTGTTCCTTTAAGCTATGGATTTAATGGTGCCCAATATATTGCTTTTTATGCGGCCAAATTGGGTTCAAGTTTCGCCACGAATGGATGGCATCGTTTTAATAATGTTGTTTCCGACCAAAACCCGTTGGGGGTAGAAAGTGCAACTTTAATTGCGCAGCCCAATGTACCTGATATGTCTGGTTTGGTCGAAGCTATATCCGTTGCCCGTACCTGTAAGGTTGCCTATTTTTTAAGAGATGATATCGTTATTGATCCTTATTTTATTGATCGAAGTGGTGCCCCACAACGTGTCGGTGGCGGAGCGGGCGGTGGTTTAGATTCTTATCTGGCTCAATATGATACTCTAAAAGCAGAAGCTCTTGCTTCTGGAAGAAAAGGACATGTTTCTATTTATTTTGGAGACGACACAGATAATGAAAACAACGTCGGTGGTCTCAGTGCTTATTGTGGTGAAATTAAAATCCCTATTCAGCAGGCGGATCAAACGACATTAGCAGCAACGGGAGACGGCAGCCCTGTCCAGATTGAAAGATATTATTTTGCCTTAACGATGTTTCTTTGGAATCATCCAGAAATTGATGCATTGGGCGAGGATATTGCAGAATTACACCATGAAGATCATAACCCATGTGTGGGTAGAACAACGTCTGCTGGTAATTGTGAGGTGCGTGTAACACCGCCAAAAGATTGGCAAAAACTCATCATTGATGAAGCCAATATGAATATAGAAGCGGCGATTACACGCGTGTATGACGCGGCGCGTGGGCAAATTGATTATAGAATTTCACCTGAAGTTTTGGAAACAGGATGGGGTGGTGCAGGTATTTGGTATAATAAAATTTCACAAGCCAATGGTGCTTTTGCAGCAGCTACCGTTAATATACCGCATATGGTCAAACGACCAGATGTGATGAAAGAGGTTTTAGAAGCAAAGCAGAAAGCTGATACAGCCTTTATTGATTGTAAAGCCTATGAAGCCAATTTAGCTGATAATAAAAGAATAGATTTAAGTAAAGGTGTGGTGACTGATTATTACGGTCTTGTCTTAAATGAAACCTATCAATATTGGCGTTGTAATAGATCAGGAAGAACAGCCAACTTTTTCTGGGATTCTATTTCTTCAATTTTTGGTTTAAATGGTTTGTTTAACATTCGTGATACAGTGCAAATTGGCACATCACCACCTCCAGCTGCAGCCCCTATAATGGCTTCAGTTCATCCTTTGGCGGCACTATCCAGCTTAGGTAAATCATTGGTTGATAGCTCAATTACGAATATGGGCTTGGCTGTTGGAACATCGTTTGGCGGTGGAATCTTAGGAACACTTACAGCACATTTAGGACCAGCCTTTCAAGGAGCTTCTACAATGTTTGTTTCTATCGCGACGATCGGTTTATCGATAGGATTTCTTTTATATTATCTTTTGCCACTTCTTCCTTTTATGTATTTCTTTTTTGCTGTTGGCGGGTGGGTGAAAGGTTTATTTGAAGCCATGGTTGGTACCCCCTTGTGGGCCGTTGCACATTTGCGGATTGATGGGGAAGGCTTACCTGGAAAATCAGCGATGAGCGGATATATTCTAATCTTTGAAATATTTTTACGACCTATATTAACTGTTGCTGGTTTGATTGGTGGGTTGGCTATTTTTACGGCACTCGCTAATACG
>CAZYHI010000105.1:0-6057 GCA_964647515.1 uncultured Micavibrio sp.
GCGAATATTAGCCACGAACTACGCACACCATTAAACGCCATCATTGGTTTTTCTGAAATGATTGAACGTCAATTATTAGGCCCTATCGGAACAGAAAAATATCTAGAATATATTGGCGGTATCCGCGAAAGTGGTGAACATCTGCTGGATTTAATTAGTGATATCTTAGACATGTCAAAGATTGAAGCTGGCAAGTATGAGCTTAATGTTGAGAAATTTAATATCTCTAAAGTTATCCGCATGGCAGCCCATATGATGGAAGGGCGCGCCGTTGATGCAGGTATAAAAATTATATCTGAAATTCCTGATGATAATTTAAACGTCGTCGCTGATCGTCGTGCGGTCATGCAAATGGTTCTTAATATTTTATCAAATGCGGTTAAGTTCTCACATAAGAATGGTAGAATCAAAATGATTCTGTCTCAAGGTAAAGAAAACATTCGCATTGATATTGAAGATCAAGGCATTGGTATTCCTGCTAATAAGTTGGCCAATATCACGATGCCGTTTGAACAGGCCGAAACAGATTATACACGTGAATATGAAGGGTCTGGCTTAGGTCTGGCAATTACAAAAGAGCTTGCCGAAATTCATGGCGGTAGTCTTCGCATTGAATCTCAAAAAGATGTTGGTACAAAGGTTACAATACGTTTGCCTTATAAGAAGGAAACATCATAAGCGCGTAACTTACAGGTGCAAAAATACGTTCACGTAGAACTGTTATATTTTTTACTGTAAAGCTTTTTCTAGTGCGTCATCTATCGTCTTTTGCGTTGTTGGCTGACTTACTACCGCTTTTGCTTTATTACCACGATTGATAATAATGATGTCATCATGTGATGGCTTCTTTGCCTTTAATAGCATCGTTGGTTCTGAGATTTTTGGCATCTGAACTGAAGGTTTTCTTATAATTGGACGAATATCATCAACTGTTTTTGGAATGGGTTGAGATACGAGAGCTGGTGCAGTTGAACGTGTAGATACGGTCGCACGTGGGGCCTGTTGCATGACCGCTGGCGGTGTGGCAATAGGTAGAGATGTTCTGACCGTAGGTGTTTTTATTACAGGCGCAGTCACGATTGGTTCTTGTATAACAGGCTCTCTGATAATTTTTTGTACAGGAACAGGCGCTGCTTCTATTTGTTGTTTTTGAATCTGCTCTGGTGACGGAAGAGTGCTGTAACGTGAAGCGGCAATATTTAATTTGTCCGCTCCTTGAATAAAGTATGAGCCAGACTCTTCGGTTAATTGACGTGCGGCTTCACTAAATGAGCTAAAGATGCGCAATGTTAAATGTACATTATTGTCGTTGGCATTTGTTTGCTCAAGTGGTGTCGCTTCGTAGGTGAAAACATAAGAATCATTCGGCGTGTCGGATATGGCATAACCGATGTGACGCATGCTCTCCCGTAAATCATTATCAATATTGGCATAAAATGTTGTCATTGGTTCTGGTGCTACGACGAAAACAGGTTTTGGCGGCATGCCTGCACGCATTGTTAGGCGTTCTAACAGGTCATAAACAGCATTACGGAATTGTTCAGCTTGCGCGGCGTCCATATATTGACGTTGCTCAACGGTTACTTTGCTGGAGGTCTCAGTAATCGGGGATTTATAATCTTCATGATGATAGTTGTAACCTGTTGGCATGGCGTTAGGGTGAGCAAAGCCACATGCATTAAGCGATAAAACAGACATAGTTAAGGCAAAGAGGTTTAATTTGTTTTTTTGGAAAGTAATCATAGAAAAATCCCGCTATCTTTTGAAAATATAAATTCTGATGATGATTCTATCAGCAATTGAAACAACCGTATAGAGGACAGTTGCGCTTAATATGACTAATTTTTGGGTGATTTTAGAGGCAATTTGATAGTTTTAAATAAAATCATTCATAATATTTACAATTACTTAAGCCATTGGCGGTAGCATTAAAGAATATGGTTAATTTAAGTAATCGTTGAATAATAGGCTGTTTTGCGGTTTTTCGCGATTTTATCATTAGATATTAATATTTTATAGCAAATATTAAGGAAGTAGTAACTTTTAGAGTGCATACTTAATAGTCTAGGGAATTTATTTTAGGGAATTTAATAGTTGAGGGGTTATTGTGGAAGACACACAAAAAACACAACATAACGGTATTTTTTCAAAATTGCAGTCCAGATTGCAAAAGAACCGTTTGGGTGAACTTCTTGTTCTTGATGGTATTTTATCACCGACAGAATTAAAATCCGCTCTTCAATCATCTAAACAAAATAATCAACAGCTTGGTCAGTATCTTGTTGCGCAAAGCGTTGTATCACAAACAGCTATTCGCCGTACATTATTTGAACAATTTATGTTCAGAAGCATGATGGCTGGTGTTGCTGTCTTTATCTCTTTGGCATCAATGGGCTTTTCAAAAAAGGCATGTGCAGGACAAATACAAGATGCTACAGCGCGTATTTCATTGGTTCAAAATTCATTTCAAAAAACGTCTTATCATCCTAAATTATTTGGGGCGGCGGAAAAGCGTTCTAAGTCATTAAAGGCGTTTACAAAATGGACGGGTATGTTTGATCGATTTAATGCGTCGCTAAATTCATCAAATGCACAAGGTGAAATCGCCAAGATGCAACGTGATTTACAAGGGTTACAAGGTTTATCACTTTCAAAAATGGCGAGCAGCGTGAATAATTTAATGAATAAAAAACGCTATGTCACAGACAAAGCGAATTATGGTCAAAATGACTATTGGGCAACGCCAGTTGAATTTTTCCAACGTGGTGGAGATTGTGAAGATTTTGCGATTGCTAAATATACGGCATTGCGTGCTTTGGGTGTTCCAGAAAACCGACTTCGTATTGCGATTGTTCAAGATTTACAAAAGAATGTTCCTCATGCGGTTTTGATTGTTTATACGGATCAAGGACCAATGCTATTGGATAATCAGATTAAATCTGCAGTAAAAGTTGACCGCGTGTCACATTATAAGCCGATTTTCTCCATTAATCAGGATGCATGGTGGTTGCACACAATGCCGAAGAATGGCGTAACACGCGTGGCATCTGCGGCTAGATAAGCTATAAAATAATGAACTAACTCTCTAAGCCTTTCATTTGAAAGGCTTTTTTTGTGAATTTACAAAGATGTAAGGAATCTGTACAAATTTTCAATAATTTTATTGACTTAATTTTACGAAACAGTTAATTATGTCTTTGTTACTGAATACATAATTAGAGTTTACTGAGTATGATGAAATTTTTCATTTTTCTATCTTTGCTGATGCTTTGTTTCAGCTTCGGTGTATCGGCTCCCGCCTTTGCTGCGCGCGATAGTTTGCTGGATAGTGCACCAACACATAAATTTTCTGCCTCTAAACTATCCCGTTGGGAAGATATTCTCTCAACGCATGTTAGTGATATCTACAACTCTCGTAACCCTAATATCGATACATGGAATGCCTTTATTGAAACATTAGAAGGTGAGCCTAAGTTACGTCAGATTTTAAAAGTAAATGCATGGTTTAAACAATTTCCTTATAAGCAAGATAACTGGGTTTATAATCAAGATGATTATTGGGCAACACCGACAGAGTTTTTAACCTATGGTGGGGATTGTGAAGATTATGCGATTATCAAATATGTGACGCTGCGCAAACTAGGGTTCTCTCCAAGTGATATGAAGATTGCTATCGTTTATGATATATATAGTGGTACAGACCATGCATTTTTAACAGTCAAACATCAGGGCGCAGAGTTTGTTCTTGATAATCGTGAAAAAGTTGCTGTCTCACGTTATATGAAGAATAGATATAAACCGCATTATGCTTTTAATGAAAAAGACATGTGGACGTATGACAGCCCTGTGATTGTTCAAAAAATGCGTAAAGCATCTGACGGTGCCGTTTTACCAGGTAATAGGTAGACTCGTTAAATAGTGTCTAACACTAACCGCCCAAAGCCAGTTGCCATTGTTGTTCCTGCCCCACCAACGCCACCCAAAATGATGATACCCGTCTTTTCTATCTGCCTACAAAAGGGTGCTCTATTATCACGCAGACCTTGGTAAATGACTGCATTTTCAAACGCGGGTTCTAAAGAAGGACATAATTTAATGACACCTCTTTTAAGTTCGGATATGTGTTCTGCTGTTGGAAGACTTTGTATATCGCCGCCTCTTTTTGTTGCCCCTACCATTATACCGCCCTCAACAGGAGCAATATAGCCTATGTCTGATCCGTTCACTGTTAAGATATGGTGGTTGAGTTCAAAATTTTCTGGTAAGTATTCTTTAGGTAAAAAAGCGCTGATACCGTGTGATAAATTTTCATTATTCATAGCTTCGCTATCTATTAATTGTTCAGGTGCATGAGGTCCTGCCGCGATGACAACATTATCAAAATCTTGTGAACTGTCTTTTAAGCTAACATCAGTACGATTTGAAAAATTGTTGTGTTGTACGGATTGAATCTGACTATTAAAATTTAAGGTAACATTGTTATTTACAGCCAAAGAATCTTTCATAAATGCTACGAGCTTGACCGTGTGTATGCTTTTTTCATTTTCAACCACGATTGCCCCGAGAGAATTTTTTGCAATGGATGGTTCTAATTTATGAACGCGTGCGCTTTCTAATATTTCAACATCGGTATATTGTGCGGCATAGTTTGCGAGTTGTTCAGCAGCGAACATATCAGCATAATTATAAGAAACACGCATAAATGCATTGGTCTTGAAAATAGAATTTGGAATATTATTTTGTTGTTGAAATGCAAGCCATTCGTTAGCACTCAATCGAATTAATTCTTCATGTTTTGGATAAGAAAGTCCTTGAGTTGCGTATAAAAATCCACCAATGCAGCTTTGTGTCGTTCCAAGGCCAGCTGCAGCTTCTTTTTCAAATACATGAACATTATGCTCATTATTTGCAAGCATTGAAGCTGTTGTTAGCCCTACTACACCCGCACCAATAACTGCGATTTTTTTACCCATACATATGAGATATCACGAGACTTAAGTTATGTCAATGCAATCAAAGAATTTGGTGGTGTTGCCCTTTTACGGAATAGATGAATTTACCGATTTTTCTTTTTAAATTTTTTCCAGTTTTCTGCCGTTACTTCCCACACATCAGAATCTGTAATGCCTTGATGATGGTTGATTTTTTTCTTCCCAATAAGCACCGCGCCTGTTTTTTCTTTAACGCGCCGCGACCCTTCATTGCCGCAGGCGTTACAAACGGTATATTTTTCAAATTTTAAAATATCAAAAACATAATCATTGATGGCTGTGATAGCTTCGGTCATCAATCCTTTTTTCCAATAAGGTTTGGCAAGCCAAAAACCACGATCACCATAGGTGTTTCTTTGATCTGGCCAACCCATATCAATAAGACCGATGAAGTTATCTTCAAAATAAATACTCCATATAAAAGCTTCACCTTTTTGCATGCGTGGCAATGCGTTGTTCTTTAAAAAATCTTCTGCGCCATCATCTGGGTAAGGCCATGGGATTTGATCGTTCAAATTTTTTATAATGTTCCAGTTATTGAAGTGCTTTTGGATGGCGTCCGCATCTTCTAACTGAACAGGTTTTAAGATTAATCGTTTTGTTTTTAAGACAGGCGTTTTTATGATGCGTTTTTCTGACATATCAATCTACATCGGCGATTCGTAAGACATTAGTTGTGCCACTGACACCAAACGGGACGCCAGCGGTTAATGTGATCTTGTCACCCTTTTGAGCATAACCATTATCTTTGATAAGTTTTGTTGCGACCTCTACTGTTTCGGCGAAGCTGTTAATGTTATGAACTTCAAATGTTCGTACCCCAAAAGACAAAACCAAACGCCGTGCCGTTTCTGGTTTTTGTGTTAGACACAAAATAGGGATGTCGGGACGTTGGCGCACGGTACGTAATGTGGTTGAGCCGCTGGTGGTATAATTAACAATAGCGGCGGCGTTGATATCGGCGGCAACATAAGTGGCAGCGACAGTAATGGCATCAGATGGATCATTTTCTGTTTTTGGATGATCGGCCTCCATAATACGGCGGTAATTATCATCGCTTTCGGTG
>CAZYHI010000106.1:0-6018 GCA_964647515.1 uncultured Micavibrio sp.
TCATAATTTTTATTATAATTATTTTGATTATTCGTCTTATTGGGATGGTAAAAATTATGTTGTTCACAGTACATGGTTTGGTGTTATTGCAGAAACAGGGTTTTTAGGATTTTCATTATTCATGACAATGATTGGGAAATGTATCCTTGGATTATTAAAGATAATAAAACATGTCAAAAAACTGAGCACTGAAAAAACAGCAGAATATAAATATCTTTACACAATGAACTTAGCCTTACTATCCGCTTTTACAGGCTTATTAGTCGCTGGAACTTTTCTAACGATGGGCTTCACTTGGCCACTTTATATCATCCTCGCTTTAAGCATTGCCTTTCAGAAAACAGTACAAGACATCAAAGGTTAAAACTTTTCTCAAAATAAGAATTAAGTTGTCGAAAGTATATTCTCATTTACAAAATGAAAATAATTTATTGTTGTTTATCAATAGCTTAATTTGGCATACCGACTGCATATCTCATACATAACAATAAATAATAGGAGTGATAATATGTGTGGAATCGTAGGTGCCGTTGGTCAAAAAGAGATCGTATCAGACTTAATTCATGGGTTAAAAAAATTAGAGTACAGAGGGTATGATTCCGCAGGAATTGGTTTAGTTCATGAAGGATCTATTGCGTGTCGTAAAGCAACGGGTGAGTTAGAGAACCTAGAAGAACTGTTAAAACAAAACCCTATTGATGCACATGTTGGTATTTCGCACACCAGATGGGCAACACATGGAACACCAACATTGGAGAATACTCATCCTCATGAAAATGGTGATGTGTGTGTCGTTCATAATGGTATTGTTGAAAATTATGCTGAGTTAAAAGATTTTTTGATTGGTAAAGGTCATATTTTTAAAAGCGATACAGATAGCGAAGTTATTCCTCACCTTGTTTCTTATTACATGAACAAAGGATATTCCCCTACAAATGCCGCACATCGCGCATTAAAAAAATTAAACGGTGCATATGCGGTTAATATTGTTTTTAAAGATCGTGATGACTTCATGATTGCAGCTAGAAACCAAAGTCCATTATTGATTGGGCACGGTGAGCAGGCAATGTATGCAGCATCCGATGCGATGGCAATTGCAGCTATGGCGCAAGAAGTTAGTTACCTAGAAAACAAAGATTTTGCAGTTCTAACAAAAGGAAATGTTGAGATATTTGATTCTGAAGGAAACGTTGTTGAACGAAAGAAAGAGAAAACGGATATGTTTAATGAAGCCGTCAGCAAAAAAGAATATCAGTACTTCATGGAAAAAGAAATGCATGAACAACCAGATGTCGTTTCAAAAACTTTACTCAATGCTTGTGATTTAAATAATTCAAAAATTAAAGATAGATTCACTAATATTGATTTTCAAAACATTGACCGTTTAACAATTGTCGCTTGTGGTACCTCTTTTTATGCAGGGCAAATCGCCAAATACTGGTTTGAACGCTATGCAAATTTACCAACTGACGTTGATATTGCTTCTGAATTTCGTTATCGCGAAGCACCAATGCGCAAAGGTGGCGCGGCCTTATTCATCTCTCAATCAGGTGAAACCGCCGATACATTAGCGGCATTACAATACGCTAAATCATATAATCAGAAAATAATATCCCTTGTAAACGTTACTGGAAGCTCAATTGCACGAGAATCAGATAGCGTAATTGAAACGCATGCCGGGCCAGAAATTGGTGTCGCATCAACAAAAGCATTTACCGCACAATTAACATCACTCGCATTACTAGCAATTGAATCTGGTTGGCAAAGAGGTGCCTTGCAAGGCGATGATGCAGGGCGTTTGGTCGATACTTTAAAAGACGTACCTACTCTTCTTCTTCAATCTTTAAAGGATAAAAAATCTTTTAAGGAAATAGCAAGAACATTAAAAGATAAACCATCAACGTTGTTTATTGGCCGTGGAATCTGTTTTCCTTTAGTCATGGAAGGTGCGTTAAAATTAAAAGAAATTTCATATATTCATGCGGAAGGGTTTGGTGCAGGAGAATTAAAGCACGGTCCCATTGCCTTAGTTAGTGAAGAAATGCCTGTTGTTGCACTGGCACCATCAGATAATTTTTTTGAAAAAATGCATTCCAGCATTAAGGAAGTACAAGCGCGTGGTGCAAAAATTATTTTGCTTTCAGATAAAGAAGAAAAACATTTCAAAGATATTGAGATAGAACATCGTGTTAAAATGGCAAAATGTGATCCCTTCATTATTCCATTTCTTTATACAATTCCATTGCAATTTATTGCGTATTACACCGCTTTAGCAAAAGGAACGAATATTGATAAACCGAGAAACTTAGCTAAATCAGTGACGGTGGAGTAAAACATGACGATTATTGCATTAAAATATTGGGTTAAAAATGATAGTGGAAAAATAGCCAAAATTTTGAAAAATATTTATTTTTCTATACGTCATTTTCAAATCCCATCAGTGCCAGTAATTTATAAGTCCGTACACGAGCTGCACATGTTGGTCAATCATAGCCTATCTTGGTTAGCACGCGTGTTCTACTGGACGCCTATTTTTCAAACTTATTTAGTAACACCGGCAAAACGCCTTTATATATACTGTGGAATGCCGCAAGTTATTGGAAATATTGAGTTATTTATTGGTGATGATTGCCGCATTTCTGGTCACACGACATTTTCTGGACGCAACGCAAACGGTAATAGACCACGATTAAGCATTGGAAATAATGTTGGTATCGGTTGGCAAACCACTATTGCGGTTGGGCGTAATATTGTGATTGGTGATAATGCCCGTATTGCAGGACGATGTTTTTTAGCGGGATATCCTGGTCATCCCATGGATGTAAAAGACCGTGCGGCAGGATTACCAGATACAGAAGATCAAGTCGGTGACATTATTTTAGATAATGATGTTTGGCTTGGTACCAACGTGACAGTCAATGCAGGCGTAACAATTGGTGCAGGAAGTGTCGTTGCATCAGGAAGCGTTGTTACAAAAGATATCCCTCCCGGTGTTTTAGCAGCAGGTGTTCCTGCAAAAATCATTCGTCAGTTATAAAGAAAGTTTTTTAATGAAATCTAATTTAAACATGGTCGTTTTTGGTGAAGATTGGGATGCCCACCCCAGTTCGACACAACATTTGATTAAACATTTAAGCAAGAATAGAAAAATTCTGTGGTTTAACTCTATTGGTTTAAGGCGTCCCAAAATTACTTTACATGACTTGAAAAGATGCATGTCTAAAATCGTTTGTTACACAGAAAAAAATTCACGGAAAATACCGAATAAACAACCAAGTGATAATGAAAAAAATATATTTGTTATCAATGGCTTAACAATACCTGTTCCTCTTAATTTTATGGAGCATTTGATTAACAAAATATCGTTAAAAAGAACAGCGCAAGCGCACCTCAATAAAAATAAAATAGAGGATTCTGTTTTGTGGATGTCATTGCCAACCGCAATAGATGCGATGAAATCTTGTAATGAAAAACTATCAATTTATTATTGTTGCGATGATTTTTCGGCATTGGCAGGAGTAGACCATAAACCCGTTACAAAGATAGAAAAAAAATTAATTGAAAAAGTTGATATTATTTTTACGAGCAATGAAAATTTATCTTATAAGTTACCTTCCAATAAAACGTACTATATTCCACATGGCGTTAATTATGAATTATTTTCAAAACCGATGAAGCGAGCAGTTGATATGCCAAAATCAGAAAAGATAGTTGGTTTTTATGGCGCAATTCATGAATGGTTGAATGTTGACTTATTGGTACAAACCGCAACGTCTTTGCCAGATTGGAAATTTGTTTTCGTTGGTCCTATTTATCGTGATGTCAGCGCATTAAACAAACTATCGAATGTTCATTTCTTAGGCGAAAAACCACATCATGAATTACCCAGTTACGTACAGCATTGGGACATTGCTATGTTACCTTTTAATGATTGCGAGCAGATTAAGCACTGTAATCCATTAAAACTCCGGGAATATATGGCCTCTGGTACGGCAGTTCTATCGACAGACTTCCCCGCAGCCCAGCAATATAAAGAGGATATTAATATAGCGTCCTCAAATGATGAATTTATCCATTTTTTTGAAAAATTTGACCATTTAGATACAAAAATGAAGCAAGCGCGAGCTCAGCAGAAAATGCAAAATGAGAGTTGGGCATCACGCGCAAAAGAGATCGAGAGTATTATAGCTAAGTATTTGAAATAATTTATAAAGTTTATCCCTTCGTACCAACTGCCTCCCTTAATAAAGGGGGGCTTTTTTATAACCATAATATTGGCATTCGCATTGCAATGTTAACCATAGAAAGAACAGTTTTATACAAAATGAGAATTAAAATGAAAGTAATAAATTTAACAAAAATAATGATTTTAAGTACATGTCTACTTAACCTAAACGCATGTGCTAACAAGCCAAAAAACCCAATGGCGGTTTTACCCGCTTCCGCCATATCACTCATTCAACTTGACGCACAAAAAAACCCGAACATGACAAAAGAAAATGAAGGCGTGCAAGAAAACAGTGCCTTGGCTCTAGCCATGGCGCGCGTAAAAAGAACAGAAAACAATTCAAATAGTAAAGAAAAAACGATCACTGTTTACCTCGATCAAGACACCCCGGAAAAATTACATTCTGATATAGAATTACTAAAAATTAAAAAATGGGAAATTGAAAAAATCACAACTGGTCCAATTGAAACTGAAGTAAAAGAAGAAGATCAGAATTTATCTATCAATTCAGTTTTAAATGCGCATAGTTTTACTAAAAAAATTAGAACAGAAAATAAAAATATCTCTATTCAATATGATGAAACACTACCAACATCATCAATAAAAATAAAACTCAAACAAACATTAAATGATTATAATGCGGGGTTTCCTAATGCGTAATGAAATCATGAAAACAGTATTTATTTATATGTGTGGGGCATGGCGTCGTCGTTATTTGATTTGCCTCCCTATATTAATTTTACCAATTCTAGGGTTGATTATTAGCATCATGTCTCCCAAAAGATACGAAACACGCACAACATTACTTATTCAAGAAGCGGCCATGATGAACCCATTTTTAAAAGATTTAACTGTATCAACAAATCTTAAGAAACGTATGGAATCCTTAAACGCCCTACTCCACAGCCATCATGTTTTATCTGATGTAGCATTTAAATTAGAATTGATTAAAGAAGAAACGCCCCATCAAGAAAAAATTCGTGTCATCAGAAGCTTATCTAATTCTTTACAAGCGCGTTTGGTTGGAAATGAGATTGTTGAAATAAAATATGTTTCTAGAGACCCGAAGAAAATGGTTGAAGTCTTAAATAATGTAACCGTTCGATTTTTAGAAAAAATAATAGCTCCGCAAAGATCATCTATATATAAATCTGAAAGTTTTTTGAAAAAAGAACTCGATAAAAGAGAAGAAAATCTTTTATCAGCAGAGGCAGAATTAGCAGATTATAAGTCACAGCACGCTAGCGGATTACCAGAGCTTCATTCAAGAAACGTGATACGCCTATCACAGTTTAGAGATGATTTAGCCGAAAAACGTACGTTGCTAAAAGGTGCATTAGCAGAACGAAAGGCAATGAAATCCCGCTTGGCGCAGACAAACCCCGTAGTCGGACAAATAGAACAACAAATTGTGAAAGTAATGGGGGATTTGGCCGTCTTACGTTCTAAATATCAAGATCAACACTCATCAGTGCGTGCCGCCTTGCGTAAACTGGAAAGCCTTCAAGGAGAACGTGCCAAAACAATGGCGGTCAAGCGTGAGTTAACCGGTGAAACGATGGAACGCCTATGGGATCGTGCTGCCAATATTGAAGCTTCAGATCAAAACATGCCGCTTTTGGTTGAACAACTTAAACACCTACAAGAAGCAGAAAATAAAGTAAAAAGCCTTGAAGAAGAAGTAAAAAGTTTGGAATTTGAATATACTGAAGTTGAAAAAATTGTGAGTGGGTACGGTAATCATGAAAAGAAAATTGAAGGATTAAAAAGATCTGTATCCGTTAAAAGAA
>CAZYHI010000107.1:0-5983 GCA_964647515.1 uncultured Micavibrio sp.
GCGTATCGAGCGATAGCGTCCCTTCTATGCGTGAAACAGATTTTTATACCTGTCACGAAGCATTACTCCTGCCTTATGAAGAAGCCATGACGCGTGTGGACAGCACAACAGGTGATTACTATGACACCTCCGCGCATTTTTTATGGATTGGCGCACGAACGCAACAAACCGATGGCGCACAAATTGAATTTGTTCGTGGGGTCAATAACCCGATTGGGATGAAAGTACCACCAGAGCTGGATGCGGATACGCTTATTACATTGATTGATAAAATTAATCCTGACAATGAAGCGGGGCGTTTATCGCTTATCGCCCGTATGGGTGCGGGGCAAGTCGAAGAAAAACTCAGCCCTCTTGTGCGCCGCGTTAAAGAAGAAGGGCGCAAAGTCACATGGATTTGTGACCCAATGCACGGCAATGTTGAAAAATCCCCCAGCGGTTATAAGACACGTAAATTCTCAAATATACTTGGCGAAGTTCAAGGCTTCTTTAACGTGCACCGCAATGAAGGCACACATCCAGGCGGCGTTCACTTTGAAATGACAGGACAAGATGTAACCGAATGTGTTGGCGGCGCAGATGATATTAAAGATGAAGACTTATCGAGCCGCTACCATACTGCGTGCGACCCACGTTTGAATGCCAACCAAGCGTTGGAGTTGGCGTTCTTGGTCGCGGATGAGTTGAAGAAGATAAAGGGATAATGATAGATTTAGATATCATACTCGCTCAAACCAACCCGACTGTTGGCGACCTCTCTGGCAACTTCGATAAAATTTCAAATATTTGGCGTGACAATAACGAAGCTGATCTCATTGTATTTTCTGAGACAGTCACCACGGGCTACCCTGCCGATGATCTTTTATGCCGTCCAAGCTTTATTGATTCAATTCACGATAAAATTAATAACCTTGTGGAACAAAGCAAAAAGCACAATGCCTTTATATTAATGGGTACGCCATGGAAAGAAGACGGTAAACTTTATAACGCCGCACTTATTATTGGTGAGGGTAAAATTCAACATAAATTCTTTAAACGTCACCTACCCAATTATGGCGTCTTTGATGATAAACGGCATTTTTCTTCTTTTACAGGTACGCCTGATATTTATGAGCTTAAAGGTCAAAAACTGGGCGTTCTAATTTGTGAAGATATGTGGTTTAAAGATGTCGCTGCCGATTTAAAAGCACAAGGGGCGGATATTTTAATTTCACCAAACGGCAGCCCCTTTCACGCCACAAAATCTGAACGCAGGATAGAAGTCGCCCGTGCACGCGTTAAAGAAACTGGCCTTCCGCTTATCTACGTTAACCAAATTGGTGGGCAAGATGATCTGGTTTTTGATGGTGGGTCATTCGTGATGGATACGTCAGGTAACATCACGCATCAACTGCCTGTTTTTGTGGAGCACACAACAAGCATGTCACCCTTCGGCTCGACCGAAGGGTCTCAAACAGATTCTTTGATCAAGTCGAAGAATGACAAAACAACCTTAGAACAAAAACTATACCAAGCCGTCACACTTGGCCTTAAAGATTACGTTCACAAAAATGGATTTAAAGGCGTATTGATTGGCTTATCGGGCGGTATAGACAGTGCATTATCAGCCGCCATCGCCGTCGATGCACTCGGGGCAGACAATGTGCATTGCGTGATGATGCCCTCGCCTTATACCTCACAAGACAGTCTTGATGACGCCGCCGAATGTGCAAAACTGTTGGGTGTAAAGCTTGATACAATCGAAATTTCAAACGGCATGAAGGCGTTTGATGATATGCTTGGTAAGCACACTGATAAAAACGCGAATACAACCACCTTTGAAAATATTCAATCGCGTCTTCGTGGTATGACACTCATGGCATTATCGAACGAGACAGGAAAGATGGTTCTGACCACAGGAAATAAATCTGAAATGGCGGTGGGTTATGCCACACTCTATGGGGATATGTGTGGTGGGTATAATACGTTGAAAGATCTCTACAAAGGGCAAGTTTATGCTCTGTCCGAATGGCGCAACACGCAAAGTCATGTCATTCCAACGCGCATCATTACCAAAGCCCCCAGCGCAGAATTAAAACCCAATCAAACTGACCAAGACACGCTTCCGCCTTATGATGTGTTGGATGATATTCTTGGGTGTCTCATCGAAAAAGAAATGGCGATTGACGACATTCCACATGATAAAGAAACGGTAATACGTGTGGCGAAAATGTTAAAACGCAATGAATATAAACGCCGCCAAGCTCCCCCTGGCCCTAAAGTCACAATCAAAGCTTTTGGTCGTGATAGGCGTTATCCGATTACGAATGGGTTTAAAAATTGAGCAATCATATTGTCTCAAACTGGAAACCGATTTTTTTTAAACTCTTTGATTTTGGCATGTATTGACGTCTCATAGTTTCTGCTTGTAAAGCTCGCATTTCTGCAATTTCACGTGTCCCAATCAACAGTATAGACTGTTGATGCACATGCGCTTCAACAATAGCTTCAAAAATTTGACGATTATTTAAGTTAAAAATATCTTTTAATATAAGCATTTGATATCTTGATGCTGCGGCCTTATTTGGATTACACATCACAACTTGATAACCTTGGGGAGATTTTAGCCCCTTAGAAACAAAGGGGGAATTTTTTGGTAACTTTATTCTATCTAAAACACCTGACATATAAACACCCAATTTTTATTTCAATCAAAGGAATATTTTAACACCATAGTTCCAACACTGGAAAGATCAGGAACCAAGGCACTAACAGGTACAACTCCAACTTGCACGCTCCAATTATTCACAATTTTAGCAGCACAAGAAAATTGCCCGCCATAACCAATAGTTGACCTATCCGATATCTCTGTCGCTGGCAAATTTCCATGATAATCAACAAGACCAACGGAAGCACCACAAGAAAATTTATTAAAATCATAACTATAATCGAAGAATACATATGGCGTAACAGTTGGAGCATCATCAACCAGTCTATCTTGGTCGGGGGTAGCATAAAAACTATTTAAATAGGCACCTACGGATACAGAAAAGAGGTGCTTTCCAATTTGAGCAAACTCTTTTTGAACTCCAAGCCCAAGATTAAAGGCGTTATATCTTTTATTTTGATCTTCATCTCCCCCACCAAAATGTAAAGAAGTTAGCGGAAGTAATAATGACCAGCCCCTTGACCAAAAAGATTTTTTTTCCTGTGTATTATCTTTCTTCCCAAGCGGAACAGGAAACATTATTGCCGATGGCGTTGGAACAAACCGTTCAATAACGGAACCATCTTTAAACGCGACTGCATCCCCCTTCTTCGCAAGCAGAGCAGGGGTTTCTTGTGTCGATAATTCTGAAACAAACCGTTCAATGACGGGAGGATCATCCCTAAGCGCATCTAATATATCACTATTTTCTACCGCTTCTCCCATTTTACTATTCTCAACTTACTATTATTACTCTTATTAAATGATAATGCTCCAGCTCAATACGGTTAGCTACATAACCTTATGAACCCAATACAATCTGAAATCCCCTTGCACCAGGCATCTTATTTTTTATTAATTTTCCCCGACCACGCTCTAATGTTTCTTGAACCGTGAGAGCCTCTGGAGTATTAGTAAATCTAGCTACTTCCGCTCTGTTGTTTGTGCTCCTTTTTGCGCGTTCTACAATTTTACTTGCTCTATTAAAATCTATATCTACTTCATATGTACATTGTAAAACTAATATCGCAGCATTACCCGCATCAGGATTGTTTAAAACAAGAGTAACGACTGTTACTTTATTGTTCATAGCATCTCTAATAGATTCACTCATAACTTACACTCCGTTTTTTTTGGTAACCTTAAATCAAGATTGCGCGCCTTCACCCGAATTGAATAATGACTAAAATCACAACTGAACTTACTTTGAACGCTAATAGCCACTTCAAATTTTTGTTGCAGCTCCTCTGCCTTTATTTTTGGAATAGCTTTTAGGATAAAAGCCATTCCACCATCAACAGATAGAGCTACTATTTTTTTTGCTTCTTCAAAGCTGTTACCAGTAAGGTCAGAAATAATTTGTGCTAATATCGGGTCTGACGTTTTGGATATCTGATCCGCACAAACCAAAAACACATCACAAATTGATTGTTGCTCTTCGTTCATTATTATTACCTACTGTTATTTTATCATTACATACCCATTGCTTTGTGTTATGTCAACACATATTATCTACCTCTATTGAATTATTTACCAAAACAAGCTATTCAATACACTCAATATCAAGAAAGAACACCCAATGACCGTAAAAGCACGATTTGCCCCTTCCCCTACTGGTTTCCTTCATGTCGGAAATGCCAGAACCGCTATTATTACGTGGTTATTTACCCGTGCGAATAACGGGCATTTCTTGCTGCGTATCGACGATACAGACCGCGAGCGTTCAAAAGACGTGTACGAACAAGCCATCATGGACGGCCTCACATGGCTCGGGCTTGATTGGGACGAAAAAGCCAATCAAAAAGACCGCATGGCACGTTATGATGAGGTCATCGAAAAACTCAAAGCAGATGGACGCCTATATGCTTGTTATGAGACTCCTGAAGAATTGGGCTTAAAGAGAAAAACACAACTCTCACGGGGCATCCCACCAACCTATGACCGTGCGGGATTGTCCCTCACCGAAGAACAAATCGCCAAATATGAAACTGATGGGCGCACACCGCATTGGCGTTTTAAACTCCTACATGAACCGATTGAATGGAATGACCTTATCCGTGGCTCTGTTGCGTTTAAGGGGCAAGATTTATCCGACCCTGTTGTCTTACGTGAAGACGGCACGCCACTCTACCATTTATGCTCGGTCATTGATGATATTGATTTTGAAATCACCCATGTTGTGCGTGGTGAAGACCATGTATCGAACACCGCCACGCATGTTCAAATGTTTGAAGCCATCTCTGGCAAAGCCCCGAACTTCGCGCATTTGTCACTGATCTCTGATGCCGAAGGCGGCAAGCTGTCAAAACGCCTTGGTTCTTTAAGTGTCAAAGACATTCAAAATGATGATGGATTAGAAGCCATGTCCGTCAACTCTCTCATGGCGCGCCTCGGCACCTCTGACCCTATCGAGGCTTACACTGATTTAAAGCCACTCATCGATGCGTTTGATTTTTCTAAATTCTCACGTAGCACACCGAAGTTCGACCCTGATGAGCTTGTGCGCCTGAATGCTAAAATTCTGCATGAAACACCATTGAGTGACGTGCAAGATCGCCTCAATGAAATGGGTTTAAATGATATTGATGAAAACTTTTGGAACGCCGTACGCCCTAATATTGAGAAACTAGAAGACACAAAAGATTGGTGGGAGATGACAAACGACTCCCTTCAAACAATTATTGATGCCGATGACAAAGATTTCATCACCCAAGCCGCAACGATGCTACCCGATGCGCCGTGGGATGAAACAACATGGAAAGCATGGGTTGGTAAAATTAAAGAAGGCACAGACCGCAAAGGTAAAAATCTTTTCATGCCCCTGCGTAAAGCTTTAACAGGGATGGAACATGGGCCAGAACTGGCTAACCTGCTCCCCCTCCTTGGCCCTGAAAAAACCAAGAAACGCTTAGCGGCTTAAGTTTTTCATGCCCCTCACCCGATTTTCGCTAACGCTCAAATCACCCTCTCCCTTAGAGAGAGGGGTAGGGAAGCTTAACGAACGCAGTAAGTTTATCTGGACAGGGTGAAGGAATTTTTGATGCCTAATAATCACAAACCTGCGATCATTCTTGTTCAACCGCAAATGGGTGAAAATATTGGCGCGTCCGCGCGGGCGATGTGTAATTTTAGCTTAAGTGAATTACGCCTTGTGAACCCACGCGATGGTTGGCCGAGCGATAGTGCGACTGCCAATGCTGTGGGGGCGTTTGACATCATGTCCGCCGTTGAAGTGTTTGACAACACAGCAGACGCTCTCAAACCCTATCACACTATTTACGCCACCACCGCGCGCGC
>CAZYHI010000108.1:0-5959 GCA_964647515.1 uncultured Micavibrio sp.
CTCACCCTGCTTGAAGGCGTTTTATCGCCTGATCCTGCTCGAACAAATAAAGCAGTGTTTTCAAGGCTTTACCACGCTCAGAATCGAGCTTTTCGTCACTATTTAGGATGAGTTTCGTATCATCCCGCGCCGCGACCAATAAATCGCCATGGGCGGTGAGATCGGCGAGCTTAAAAACCGGCATTCCGCTTTGCCGTGTGCCGAGGATCTCGCCACCACCACGAAGCTCTAAATCCTTCTCGGCAATGATAAAGCCATCTTCGGTTTCGCGCATAGTACGTAAGCGTTCTTTCGCGGTATGTCCCAATCCTGCCGCATAGACCAAGAAGCAAAATGATTTCGCCGTGCCACGCCCCACACGCCCACGAAGTTGGTGAAGCTGTGCTAGACCAAAACGCTCCGCCTGTTCAATCACCATGATAGAGGCGTTCGGTACATTAACGCCAACCTCAATCACCGTGGTGGCGACAAGGATTTTAATGTCACCGCGCGCAAAGCCACCCATGACTAAATCTTTTTCATCGGCTTTCATTTTACCATGGACAAGCCCGACCCCCGCGCCAAAACGTTCTTTTAAAATATCGTAACGTGCTTCGGCGGCTTGCAGGTCCAGCACTTCGCTATCTTCGACTAATGGACAAACCCAATAGGCTTGCGCGCCTTTTTGTATTTGCCGTGCAATGGCATCAACCATCGTTTCTACTTTTTCGATGGGGAGCAAGCGCGTGTCAATCGGTTGCCGACCTGCGGGCTTTTCATCAATCTTACTCACCTCCATATCGCCATAAGCGGTCAAGGTCAACGTGCGCGGGATAGGGGTCGCGGTCATCACCAACACATCGGTGCCTTTTGATTTTTGTGACAGGGATAAACGTTGATGAACGCCAAATTTATGTTGTTCATCAATGACCGCCAGTCCTAAATTTTTAAACTCAATACTGTCTTGGAACAGTGCGTGCGTGCCGATGACAACTTGTGCTTCGCCAGATCGGATTTCCTCTAATATTGCTTCACGTTCTTTACCTTTGTTGCGCCCTGTTAAAGTGGTGTAAGTGATGCCCGCCGCATCTAACCATTCTTTGAAGCTGTCTTCATGTTGTCGTGCAAGAATTTCTGTCGGTGCCATGATGGCGGCTTGCGCGCCACATTCAATAACATTCATCATTGCGCAGGCGGCAACAATGGTTTTACCACTACCGACGTCTCCTTGGACAAGGCGTAACATTTTAAGTGGCGCAATCATGTCTTCGTCAATTTCATCCATTACACGTTTTTGCGCGTTCGTCAGCTCAAACGGTAAGGTTTCTAAAATTTTTTCACGCAATGTGCCGTTAGCTTTCCAACTTCGTCCATTTTGCTTGCGTTGGTGTAAACGGACAAGCGCGAGCGAGAGTTGATTAGCCAGCAGTTCATCATACGCTAAGCGTTCCCGTGCGGGGTGCGCAGGGGAAAGGCCTGTTTCATCGGCAGGGTCATGTAGGGTGGCGATAGCCTTGTGCCAATCTGGCCAGCTCTGCTTTTTCTTATGCGCGGCATCCAACCATTCAGGCAGTTTGGGTGTTATTCCTAATGCACCTTGTACCGCTTTCTTCACGGCTTTGTTGGTGACACCAGCGGTCAACGCATAAACAGGTTCAATCGTTTCAATAGCGCTACGTTCTTCGGTTAAGCCCATCATGTCGGGGTGAACCATTTGCATTTTACCTTGGTAATGCTCAATCTTACCACTAATAACGCGCACCTCGCCGATGGGCAATTGCTTGGCAATCCAATCTTTATTGGCGTTGAAAAACACAATATCTATTATGCCTGTGCCATCACGCGCACTGACGCGTGTGGGTAAACCACGACGTGGGGCAGGGTTATGTTTTTCAATCCGTACTTCTATGGTCGCGACTTTACCATTGGGGGCATCTTTTAATTTGGGTGAGAAACGGCGATCTATAAAATCAATGGGTTTGTGATGAAGTACATCAATGACTTTACCGCCGCGCAACAATTTTTCAAATAAGGGCGCAGTTTTGGGCCCCACACCAGGCAGTGTTGTGGTCGCGCGAAATAAAGCATCTAATTCAAACGGACGGGACATTTTTTAAGAGCCTCAGGCGCGTAAACGCGCTACGGCTTTCCTTTTTTATCTGAACATGGTTTATACTTATTTTAACCTCATTGAATCTCAGTTTTAATTTGTTTTCCTAAACGTAAAGCATAATGGCTGATACCAATGAGGAAAAATCCAAAAACAATCAAAGCGATAGGCCAGCCTGTGACATCAACAAAATATTCTTCTGTGAAGTAACCAAGAAAGCCAATTGTTGCGATGGTTGATATTGTTAATAAAGTACGGCTTTTTATTTGTACGCTGATAACCATGATGGAAATGGCGACAAACAAAAAGGAAATATCAAAATATAGATGATTTTCTACAAGGTCGAAAAGCGAGAAAAACAAACCAACAGAGCCGGCGAGGTAAAATAAAGGTGAAATTATTTCCCGTTTTGACTGATGATAATAACCTAATATTATCACTGTTAAACCAATAATAATACCGATGACATCTGGATGGATATCCATTCTATAGAAGAGATAACTTATTCCTGCTAAGTAAGAGAAAACACCTATGAGGTGCCAAAAAATACTGATCGCAGCATATTTTGTTTTGTCGCAATAGATGGCGAAGGCGATCATGGATATTCCCATACCTATCCCAATAATTTCGTTGGGCATATGCATACGGTTTAACAAAGTAGCTATACTGAGGTTGAAAAATAAATAAGCAAAGAAAAGCAGTGATGTTTTTTTATACTTAAAGAAAGGAGCAAGAAACTGTATCGCCAATATTCCAAAAACGATAATGCTTGCAAGTTGTGCATCATTCCCTCCGACATATTCATGTAAAAAAACAAACATACCGAAAGGTAAAAGAAATGCGCTCATGAGATGGAATGGAAAAGTTAAATGCCCATAACGTTTGTCTTTGAGAAAGGTGAATCCCAGAATATAAGCGCATAGACCTGAGCCATAGGCAATGATAACACGTGCCGCACTGCCTAAGCTGGGCCACATCATTCCTATGAGTAAAGCAAGGCCACCAAATATAAAGGCTGCGCCAATATACCCCAATAAAAGATTAATCCATTTGCGTGTGTTTTTGGGGTTTTTTTCTTTTTTTGCCGTAGAAGCTATTTCATCAATTGAAATATCAAATTTGTTAATTAGCTGATTTATAAATTGAACAGCTTCTTTTTTATTATTGAGGAGGTTAATATCCATTTTATTCCTCAATAACCCAACCTAAAAAACGAATATTTCGGTTATGATAATGATATGAGTTTTGACTTGTTGGTATTTCTATCGGCACTCTTTTCGTGCGTTTTTTAAGGTTTATGATATGGTCCGAATAGCTGCGCCCTCCTATGATTTCAGTAAATAAATTTCCGCGTCTATAACGATTTGTTTCCAAAGCATAGCCGTCTGGACTGGATAGGGTTGTTAAAATTTCTTTTGCATTTATCCCTGTAATGACAACATCTGTATTTTGTTTATAATCTTCAACAACAGGGATAGGTAATTCTTTTGATGTGTTATTGATTGGGTTATATACGAAAACGCGCGGTTTATTTCGTTCGTAATAAGAGTTGTTATTATTACTTCTGCTGTTGCTGTTTTTATTAAAGGCATAATGAACTTGGTTGTTTTTGACGTAGATACGATGCCCATGATTGGAATAGTTATTTCCCGTTGTAAAAAGAACGGCGTGTTGTGGCGCAGCAATATTTATATTGCTAAAAAACTGTACAACCAGAAATAAGAGCGCAAGTATTAAAGGCAGGCTTAAGCCTATGATTAATACAGAGTTTTCTTTTAAAAAAGCTTTCATTTGTGACTTCTTCCCTTTAATAAATATTGGTATGAGCATAGAAAACCTAGATAAAAAGCGCAAGAGGTTGATTTTCCGTTCATGGCATCGTGGAATGAAGGAAATGGATCAAATTATGGGCTCATTTGCCAATGATTATGTCCCAAATTTTTCAGTGGAAGAGCTTGATTTATTCGAAGAAGTGCTTCAAAACTCAGACCCAGAGCTTTATGACTGGATATGTAAGCGCGAGGATATTCCTGCTAATAAAGCTAACTCGATTTTAGATCAATTATTGAAATATGATTATGCCACAAAACGTTCCAGAGGAAGCGACGAAGCTAAATTCTAGGCCAAGTTCTAGTCGTACGACTCTGTATGGTGCACCCGAAGGGCAAGATGCGCGTATTTTGGCCAATAAAGCGCGGGAGCTGGCCAAAACTCAAAAAATCCTAACTCATATTGCGTTGGATGATACACGCGCCGAAACGCTTAAAGATTTACTGGCGTTCTTTGCCCCTGATATCCAAGTGATTGATTTTCCTGCGTGGGATTGCCTGCCTTATGATCGTGTCTCGCCCAGTAATGATATTGTCTCAAAACGCGTTAGTGCATTGACGGAACTTTTGGCTTGGAAGCAAGATGATAAATATCTGCCCCGTATTGTGTTGACGACGGTTAACGCGGCGCTTCAAAAAGTGACACCAGAAAGTAAGCTCAAAGATGCGAGCTTTATTGCCACGGTCAACGGGCAAGTTGA
The DNA here is from genome assembly GCA_964647515.1 of uncultured Micavibrio sp. GTDB lineage: Bacteria > Pseudomonadota > Alphaproteobacteria > Micavibrionales > Micavibrionaceae. The sequence goes on from CAZYHI010000108.1 coordinate 4,620, forward strand.
CGGTGAAGCCTTGCAAAATTTTTTTATTTCTAATGGTTATATGCGTACCGATACCGTGCGTGAAGCAGGTGAATTCGCCATCCGTGGTGGTATTATTGATGTGTTTCCACCCAGCTATGATACGCCAGTGCGGATTGATTTGTTTGGTGATGAGGTCGAAAGCATTCGCACTTTTGATGCGATGAGCCAACGTACCGTTGAAAAGATAAACAGCTTTACATTGAAACCTGTGACGGAGTTCTTTTTGGATGAAGACTCTATCGCGCGTTTTCGCAAAAATTACCGTGAAGCTTTTGGTGCGGTGCGTGATGATGATCCACTTTATGCCGCCGTGTCCGAAGGGCGACGTTATAACGGCGTAGACCATTGGTTGCCGTTTTTCTTTGATGAGCCTTTACCATCTTTGTTTGATTATATGAATGAGGTGGAGATAACATTAGACGCGCAAAGTGACGTTGCCGCGCAGGAACGTATCAACCATATCGAAGATTTTTATCAAGCGCGTAAGACGTTAGAAACCGCCAATGTTAGCGTTAAAAAAAGCGCTAAAAAGAAAGGTAGTGACGTGTCACTGACGGGCGCGGTGTATCATCCGCTCCCAGTGAATGACTTGTATATAAGTGATGTGGAGTTTTCAAATTCTACGCTTCAGCTCTCCCCTTTTAAATCACCCGATGAAAATGCACAAAATGGTGGTGGTAAAAAAGGGCGTGACTTCGCCGATATTCGTAGCCTTCCTGATGGGAATGTTATGGGGGAAGTGCATGCTTATATTACAAAATCTCAAGGTGAGGGGCGTAAGGCCGTCATTGCCTCTTACAGTGAAGGCGCGCGTGACCGCCTTAAAATTATGCTCAAAGAAGCGGGGTTCAACCGCATCAAAAACTGCCATACGCAACATGATATTCAAAAGCTAAAAAAAGATGAGCTGGGTATTGCCATCCTCGCCCTTGAAAATGGATTTGTCAGTGATGATTTAACCGTCATCAGCGAGCAAGATATTTTGGGTGACCGCCTCGCGCGTAAAACCAAAAATCGTAAAAAAGCAGACAATTTTTTAACGGAAGTATCCTCGCTGGATGTCGGTGATTTGGTGGTGCATGTTGATCATGGTGTCGGGCGGTTTGAAGGGCTGGAAACGCTGGATGCAGGTGGGCGACAACATGATTGCTTGAAAATAATCTATAGCGGTGAAGATAAACTGTTTGTTCCTGTTGAAAATATTGAGGTGCTGTCACGCTTTGGCTCTGATGAGGGATTTAGCCAGCTGGATAAACTGGGTGGGGCAGGGTGGCAGGCACGTAAAGCACGCGTTAAAAAAGACCTGATGCGGATTGCCG
>CAZYHI010000109.1:0-5865 GCA_964647515.1 uncultured Micavibrio sp.
CCATCCATACGGCGGGTTAAATCTGCTATGCTCATTTTGTTTTTCCTTTTCTTCTCTTTTAATGTCATCCCGAGCAACGTCGAGGGATCTTCTATATTTCAACTATTTAAGATTCCTCCATTTCGGGCTTACGCCCTACAGTTGGAATGACAGTTAAATCAATTCGTCACCGTTGTACACGTCCCCGTACCATCAAGTGTTTTTGCTAAATTTCCTTTTTCACGGACGTTAAATACCACAATCGGAATATTATTCTCACGCGCCAAAGACACCGCTGTGGCATCCATGACTTTCAAATCTTTGGTCAGTACATCCATATAGCTCAAGCTATCAAAACGTGTTGCTGTTTTATCTTTTTGAGGGTCTGCATTATAAATGCCGTCCACTTTAGTTCCTTTTAAAAGCGCGTCGCAATTCATTTCTGATGCCCGCAGGGCGGCGGCTGTATCAGTCGTAAAGTAAGGGTTACCTGTCCCTGCCGCAAAAATAACCACACGTCCTTTTTCCATGTGTCGCATTGCTTTGCGGCGAATATACGGCTCGCAAATCGCCGACATCGGAATAGCTGACATCACACGTGTTTGAACACCATCATTTTCCAAGGCGTTTTGGAGCGCAAGCGCATTAATCACAATGCCCAACATCCCCATGTAGTCAGCCGTGGTTCTATCCATGCCTTGCGCCGCGCCAGAGACACCGCGAAAGATATTACCTGCGCCAACAACAACACAAACCTCAACGCCTTTATCTATGGCTTGCTTAATATCACCAGCAACGCGGTTGACCGTGGCGGGATCGAGACCAAACTCATTTTCCCCCATCAGAACCTCGCCTGACATTTTTAAAAGTATGCGTTTATAATCGTTGGTCATGTCGCCTATTCCTATATTTTCGAACAATATAGTGATAGACAGCCCAATATGCAACGTAGGGATTGAATTTATTAAGTTTTATGCTTGGAAACAACTAAAAAACAAACAACCTTACCATAGGCGTCTAATACATTTTTGCGCGGTTGAATGTTACAAACCATAAGGCACCATAATTGTTTTATTATCTGCCTGAAAATCTTTTGTGTTGCGCGTTACTAAAATACCGCCGCCGACAAGGCTGGTTGCGTAGATCATTAAATCAGGTAATTTCAACCTCTTTTCACGGCGTAAATTTGCAGCTTTGTTACAAATTTCCTGTGTGGTTTGCACCACTTCGAATAAATCATGAATAACTTTGTCCGCTGTCTCTATCTGTTGTTTGTTCTTCAGCCCTGCTATAAACTCAATATAGGTAACGGCGGGCAGTTTAAGCGAGTCAAATTGCTCCATAACAGTTTTTGCCGGTACGTGACCGGCAAAATAATCTATTAATATATTAGTATCGAGGTAAGCGATTGTCATGAGTCTGTCTTAGCAGGTGGTTGCGCAATATAGGCTTCTTGTGGATTTTCATTTAAGCCTTGATTTTGGGCTTGTCGCTGGTCGATCATATCATCTCGATCAGACCATTCCCCACGCATTTTTTCCTGCCATGCCAACCCGTCCAGACCATCGAAAACGTCAGAACTTTCTTTGAATAGGCCAAAATAGCTATCTAAATTGCCTTGTGATTTTTCTTGTTCTATCTCCAAATAGTTAGATACAGCACGGCGCACCAATTCAGCACGCGACAAATCTTGTTTTTTTCCTAATAAGTCCAATGACTTAACACTTTCCTCTGGTAAATCAACAATAGTACGCATGACAGCCTCCTTTTAATTTATAAGCCACTAAACATAGTATATCTGATAACGTTATCAGATGTCAACTAAAAATGGATAACCTTACCGTAAGCATCAAGGACGCTTTCATGCCTTCTTCCACTCAATATAAGACATGGAAAGAATATTTATAGAGTACAACCCTTTGGTCTTCTTAACATTTCACCACCGTCTCCCACTTTTACCCACCCTTTTTTCTTGTAAAGAGCATCCAACTTCTCTTGTGATATGCTTTCATCCTTTAAACCCAATTCCGAAAGATACATATTTACAAACATACCACTTACATCTGAATGCAGACGTATACTTATACCAAACTCATCCGCAAGCCCAGTTAACCAATCAAGAGCTTTTCCCCCGCGTCCTCTATTGGGTTCTGTGGAAATGATGGCTTCTAAGAGTACTTCATCATCAGGTTCATTTTCCTCTTCGGAACCCAAAATCACCATTATAACGGCATCCTTCCAAATACGAACTAAATCGTCACCTTCATAAACTCCAGATAAGTCGTTACCTTCACACTGTTCGAAGTATGCTAATACAGTTCCTTTATTAAATTCCTCCATAAAGGCGGGTCGTTGTCTTTTGCTCATAACAATGCAGCTTATATTTAATTATGAAAAATATCAAGCTAAAAATGAATAACCTTACCATAGGCATCTAACACGCTTTCATGCATCATTTCGGATAATGTCGGATGTGGGAAGATGGTATGCATATAATCTGCCTCGACCAGTTCCGCGGTTTTACCAACGACATAGCCTTGGATCATCTCGGTCACTTCTGCACCTACCATATGCGCGCCGAGTAATTCACCAGTCTTTTCATCCCAAATAGTTTTGACCATACCTTCTGGCTCACCCAAAGCAATCGCCTTACCGTTACCCATGAAAGGGAAACGTCCTACCTTTAACTTATGCCCTGCCTCTTTCGCAGCAGCCTCGGTCAAGCCAACGCTCGCCACCTGCGGCATGCAATAGGTACAGCCTGGAATATTGGTTTTCACGATAGGATGTACGTCTTTCTGGCCAGCAATCTTCTCGATACAAATAACACCTTCATGCGATGCTTTATGCGCCAACCAAGGCGCGCCACAAACATCACCAATCGCGTAAACGCCCGCCTCACCCGTCTTCATAACCGTCCGTCACAATATGTCCACGATCTAATTTCACGCCTTTGACATTCTCAAGACCTATATTCTCAGTGTTTGCGACAATTCCAACCGCCATAATGACCTTATCGACAGTAATCTTTTCTGTTTTACCGCCTTTTTCTATCGTTACAGTCACATTCTTCGCAGATTTTTCAATTTTCGAGGTTTTTGCGCCCGTAATGATGTTCATTCCTTGTTTTTTGAACTGTTTTTGCGCGAAATCAGAGATTTCAGCATCTTCGACAGGCATAACACGATCCATCATCTCGACCACAGTCACTTCTGCGCCCATATTGCGGTAGAAGCTGGCGAATTCAATCCCAATCGCGCCAGAGCCAACAACCAGAATAGATTTTGGCATTTCGGTGGGCACCATCGCTTCTTTATATGTCCAGATTTGCTTGCCGTCAGGTTCCATCCCTGGAATCACGCGCGCCCGTGCGCCTGTGGCGATAATGATGTGCTTGCCTGTTAGGTCAGCAACTTTCTTTTTATCTTTAGAAACCGAAACTTTGCCCCTCCCCTCTAACTTACCAAAACCATCAAACACAGCAACTTTGTTCTTTTTCAGTAAATGTCCAATACCACCAGAAAGTTGTGTGGCGACACCGCGTGAACGTTCTACTACTTTCTTAATATCAAAAGAGAAATCTTTGACAGTAAAGCCAAAATCGCTCGCATGGTTAAGCAGATGGTGAATTTCAGAGGAGCGTAATAATGCTTTCGTCGGAATACATCCCCAATTCAAACAAATACCGCCCAAATGATTTGCCTCAACCACACATGTTTTCATACCCAATTGCGCGGCACGTATCGCGGCAACATAGCCCCCCGGCCCACCACCAATTACAATCACATCAAAATTTGTTTCAGTCATTTTTTCCTTACCTGTCACTGAGGAAAGTCCCCAATGAAGCCTTTGTGTTTTCTATATCCCAGTTATCTCCATTCTTATTCTTCTCATAAGACTTCATAACAAAGCTCAGAAGAAAGAATATAAGAACAATCACCAAAATAATAAAAATAGGCTTCCATGGAATGAAAGACATTAATTTTTTTCTAGCTTTTTTAAAGAACAAAATATTTTCTCCTTTGTCTTATTTTTGTTTACAGCAACATTGCGGCTGGATTTTCGATATAGGATTTCAAAACCTGTAAAAATTCTGCACCAACCGCACCATCAACCGCACGATGATCGACAGAAAGCGTACAGCTCATAAAAGTACCTATCTTCACTTCATCACTCCCAGAATCATTAGAGACATAAGGCTGCTTCGCCCCTGCACCAACAGCCAGAATACAAGCTTGTGGCGGGTTAATAATCGCATCAAATTCTTTAATGCCAAACATACCAAGGTTGGATACCGTAAATGTGCCGCCCATAAATTCTTCTGGCTGAAGCTTACCATCACGGGCACGCCCCGCTAAATCTTTCACTTCCGCCGAAATATCCTTCAAGCCTTTGCCTTCGGCTTGCTTAACAATCGGCGTGATTAAACCATCTGGTGTAGAAACAGCGACCGAAATATCGCTAGAAAAATATTGACGCACCGCATCATCATTCCATGAAACATTGGCCTTTGGATAAGCCTTCAACGCATTCGCACAAGCCTTCACAATGAAGTCATTGACCGAGAGCTTATATGCCCCCTCTTTCAACTTTGCACCTTGCTCATTCATAATTTTACGGGTACGCATTAGCTCGTCAATTTGACATTCAATAGTCAGGTAGAAATGCGGCACTTCTTGCTTTGACTCTTGCAAGCGTTTAGCTGTGATTTTTTTGATGTTGTTATTTGGAATTTCACTGTAAACCATTCCAAATTCGTTGATTTTTTGGTTCCCCACTGGCTGTGCTTGTGGTGCGCTCATCGCTCCACTCACCTGAGGCATCGCAACGCCATTTTCAACATCCGCTTTCACAATACGGCCACGTGGCCCTGAACCTTTAACCACCGAAAGATCAATCCCCTTATCATTGGCAATACGGCGCGCGAGTGGCGACGCATAAATACGGTTACTTGTTTTCGGTGCAGATGTTTGTGCTGATTGCATAGGCTTTGCCTCCTGTTTTTTATCTTCTTGTTTGGGCGGTTCAGCTTTCGCATTCAACAGCGCATCCATATCATTGTCATTTTCACCATCTTCTAAAAGAACAGCGATCATTTCATTTACTTTCACATTTTCAGTGCCCGCAGGGACTAGGATTTTGCCAATCACCCCTTCGTCAACGGCTTCAACTTCCATCGTCGCTTTATCGGTTTCAATCTCGGCAATCACATCACCAGATTCAACCACATCCCCTTCGGCCTTATGCCATTTGGCAAGGTTACCTTCGGTCATTGTCGGCGATAAAGCAGGCATTAATACTTTAATTGGCATTTAAATTCTTTCTTTTTTAACGCGGAGTTTCGGAGAAGCGGAGTCTATTTATCAATTATATATTCCCTATTCTCTGCCACTCCGCTTCTCCGCGTTTAATATTACTTATAACAAACTTCTTTCGCGGCGTGGATGATTTGTTCAGCCTGCGGAAGAGCAAGTTTTTCTAAACCTGCCGCATAAGGCAATGGCACATCCGCCGCCGTCACACGTTTTAATGGAGCATCAAGATAGTCAAACGCATGCTCACCAATAAGTGCAGCGATTTCCGCACCAACACCAGAGAATGGAAAACCCTCTTCACAAGATACAATACGATTTGTTTTCTTCACGCTTTCTAAAATAGTGAAACGATCAAGTGGGCGAATGGTACGCAAGTTAATGACCTCCGCATCAATACCCTGCTCCGCTAATTTTTCTGCTGCTTCTAATGCTTTTCCGACCATAATAGAAAATGCAACGATGGTCACATCCGAGCCTTCACGTTCAATCTTCGCCCGACCAATCGGAATCACATAATCAGGGTCAGTTGGCACTTCAAAGCTTTGACCATACATCAACTCATTTTCTAAAA
>CAZYHI010000110.1:0-5828 GCA_964647515.1 uncultured Micavibrio sp.
CACCTTGATGCGCCGCCAATATATTGGCTTTGTTTATCAATTTCATTATTTATTACCAGAATTCAGTGCGCTTGAAAATGTTGTTATTCCACAAATGATTGCAGGGGTGAAGCGTGGGGTGGCTGAAACAAAAGCCAAAGATTTATTGGCGGCGATGAATATGGATCACCGCTTTCACCATCGTCCTGCCACCATGTCAGGGGGGGAGCAACAACGTGTTGCCATTGCTCGTGCGCTTGCCAATGAACCAAAATTATTATTGGCGGATGAGCCCACAGGTAATCTCGACCCCGAAACATCAGAGGTCGTGTTCGAGCATTTAATAGGGCTTGTCCGTCAAACAGGTATTGGTGCCATTATCGCCACCCATAATATGCAGATCGCCGCGCGTATGGATAGAATCCTAGAGCTTAAAAACGGTAAAATCTTGAGTTATTAATTCTTTTTGTGACGCCGTGACTGCACCGCGCCTTCAACACTTAAAACATCAAAGATAGAGCCTTCAATACGTGGTTCTATTGCTTGCATGTCTTTTATATCCAGCTCATCAAGACGGCAGGATTTTTCCTCTGCTATTTTAACAATCGCGCCTGTGACGTGATGGGCTTCACGAAAAGGCATATCAAGGTGGCGCACTAACCAATCAGCAATTTCTGTCGCGGTGGAATAACCGCTTTGTGCGGCCTGTAACATTTTATCTTTATGGACGCTCATAGTGTCAATCATGCCTTCACTCGCACTTAAGCAGAGCATGATGGTATCAAAGCTTTCAAACACGGCCGCCTTATCTTCTTGTAAATCTTTATTATAAGTCAGCGGCAGGCCTTTGAGTACTGTTAGTAATTGAATAAGATTACCATTTAAACGTCCTGTTTTGGCGCGAACAAGCTCCGCCGCATCTGGATTTTTCTTTTGCGGCATGATGGAGCTTCCCGTACTCCACGCGTCGCTTAACGTAATGAACCCAAATTGTGGTGTGCTCCATAAAATAATTTCTTCAGCCAAGCGTGAAAGATGAATACCGCATTGTGCGCAAGAAAACAAAAACTCTGTTGCAAAATCACGGCTGGCAACGCTGTCCATAGTGTTGGGTGAGGGGGAATTAAAACCAAGTGTGCTGGCGGTAGTGTTACGGTCAATAGGAAAACCTGTCCCTGATAAAGCCGCCGCACCTAATGGGCATTGGTTTAAGCGATTGCGGCAATCTTGCAGCCTCGATTTATCGCGCTCCAACATTTGGCAATAAGCATCTAAATGAATGGCAAGCGTAACAGGTTGTGCCACTTGTAAATGAGTGAAGCCAGGCATGATTGTGTTGTCATGTTCTTTTACGAGTTTTTCAAAAGTATTTTGAACATTATCAATTTTGGAGATAAGCGCATCACAAGCTTCACGCACCCATAATTTAAAATCTGTCGCGACTTGGTCATTGCGTGAACGGGCGGTATGAAGCTTACCGGCGGCATTACCGATGATGTCTTTAAGGCGGCTTTCGATGTTCATGTGAATATCTTCAAGGGCGGTTGAAAACTCAAAGTCACCACCCTCAATTTCTGCTTTTATTTGATCGAGGCCCTTTTGAATCTTATCACTATCTTCGGCAGGGATAATCTTCTGCGCGACTAACATGGTTGCGTGCGCTTTTGATCCCGCAATATCTTGGGCGTATAAACGCTTATCAATATCAATGGAGGCATTGATTTGCGTCATGATATCAGATGGTTTTTCATCAAACCGCCCGCCCCACATTTGGTTAGATTTATTTGTTTGTTTTGTATTTTTTTGTGTCATATGAATTATTTAGAGGGTATTTATAAAAAAAAACAGTAAAAAGTTAAGATAATGGCTGAATTGGGCTGTCATTATTAATGATTGAGGCAGCAATGTTTCTTATCAGGCTGTCTAAACAACCTCAACCTCACCAACCAGTGCGTTTGCGGTGGCTTCGGTGATTTTGACAGCCGCAAACTGCCCTAATAAACGTGTCGGTGCAGGGACGTTGATGGCTTGATAAAACGGCGTGCGACCTTGAAGCTGTCCTTCTTTTTTACCTGTACGCTCAAATAACACAGGCATGGTTTTGCCGATGCAGGTCTTATTAAAAGCGAAATATTGTTCGGTGATGAGGTTTTGTAATTCCATTAAACGCGCGGAGGCCACATCGGGGCGAACCAGCCCCGCCATATTCGCAGCGGGTGTGCCGGGACGAGCGGAATATTTGAATGAATAAGCCGAAGCAAATACAACATCACGTATCAATTGCATCGTATCTTCATGGTCTTGGTCGCTTTCCCCCGGAAAACCAACAATAAAATCCGATGAAAAAACAATATCCTTACGCGCTTTACGCAAATCGGCGATAATCTCTCTGTACCTGTCCGATGTATGCTTGCGGTTCATGGCTTTGAGGATTTTGTCAGAACCACTTTGCACAGGCAGGTGTAAGAACGGCGCAAGCTTATCCACATCGCGATGGGCATTGATAAGCTCTTCATCCACATCACGTGGGTGAGAGGTCGTATAACGAATTTGCTGAACGCCATCAATCTCCGCTATGGCTTCAATAAGGCGGCCAAGCCCCCATGTTTTACCGTCGGTGTTATTGCCGTGATAGGCATTGACATTCTGCCCTAATAAAGTGATTTCTTTGGCGCCATTATCCACAAGGCGTTTGGCTTCATCCACAATTTTATCCACAGGGCGAGAGAACTCCGCCCCACGCGTATAGGGGACAACGCAAAACGTACAGAACTTGTCACAACCTTCTTGAATGGACAGAAACGCCGCCGCGCCTTGTTGTTGATCCACAGGCAGGCTATCGAATTTCGTCACAGCGGGGAACTCGGTATTGACCACGCGCTCATTGCCATTAGCTTTCAAAACCATTTCGGGAAGCTCGTGATAGGTTTGCGGGCCAAAGACCATATCGATGATCGGTGCGCGTTGAAGGATGAAATCCCCTTCGGCCTGCGCCACACAACCCGCAACTGCCATCAGCATCTTGCCACCTTTTGCTTCTTTTTTGTCTTTATGGACTTTTAAACGACCAATTTCGGAAAACACTTTATCTGTGGCTTTTTCACGAATATGACAGGTATTGAGGATCATCATATCGGCATCGTCAGGCTCATCCACTTGGGCGTAGCCGAGCGGGCGCAGGATGTCCGCCATACGGCTGCTGTCATAGACATTCATCTGACAGCCCCATGTTTTGATGTATAGTTTTTTATTTGCTAAATTTGCCATTGCAGGGCTTATAAACCATGGTTATGGTACGCAAATCAAGTGATTTTGTACTAAATGGTGTCATTCCAGCGAAGGCTGGAATCTCCTGTGATAGAGATCCCGACCTTCGTCGGGATGACAATAATGAGAAAGTATTATGATGGCAAAACCTGTTCTTTTATCTTTTTATAATAATGGTCCCAGAGGGATTGCCAGCCTTGAAGACAGGTTTCAAGTGATTAAGCTTTGGAACGAAAAAGATCCTGAAGCCATCATTAAAAAATATAAAGAAGATGTTGTAGCAATTAATTGCTATATGACTCATAAAATAAGTCGTAAGCTTATGGAAGCATTACCAAATTTAGAAATTATAGCTACATTTTCGGTTGGTGTAGATCATATTGACCTTAAAACCGCGAAGGAACGAGGCGTTAAAGTGACCAATACGCCCGATGTGTTGTGTCAAGAAACGGCAGATACAGGAATGGCCTTATTGTTGGCGACGGCGCGGCGTGTTACCGAGGGCGATGCTTTTGTTCGCGTAGGAAAGTGGCATGGCGGTGATTTACCTCTTGGAACATCATTAGCCGATAAAACAATCGGTATTGTCGGGTTAGGGGGCATTGGCTCAAAAGTCGCCAAACGTTGCGAAGCCTTTGAAATGAACGTTGTTTATTATGGGCCACGCAAAAAGGATGTCGCTTACACTTATTATGATGATATTTGCGAGATGGCGCGTGCCTGTGATATGTTAATTCTAACTTGTCCAGGTGGCGAGGCCACGGCCAATTTGGTTGATATCCATGTTTTGGAGGCCTTGGGTGAAAAAGGAATTTTGATTAACATCGCCCGTGGTTCTGTTGTCGATGAACCCGCTTTGGTGGCGGCTTTGCAGGGTGGTGTGATTGGTGCGGCGGGACTGGATGTGTTCGCCAATGAACCAAATGTACCGCAAGAGCTGATTTCTATGGACAATGTCGTGCTTTTGCCGCATATAGGCTCGGCAACCACAGAAACACGCATAAAAATGGGTCAACTTGTCATTGACAATATTTTGGCACATTTTGATGGTAAAGAATTATTAACTGAAGTAAAAACTAAAGATTAACCTAGTGCTGCTTCCCCTGCGAAAGCAGGGGTCTGTTTAAAAGATGGATAGGATTCCTGCCTGCGCAGGAAAAGCAGTTTTAAATTATTAAATAAGGAATTTGTACAATGAGTTTATCCGCGAGAGTTTTATTATTAGCCCTAACATTATTGATCATGCCATCACTGGCACAAGCTAAAAGCTGTTATAGTGCCGCCGAAGCAGAAGCAGAAAATGCTATCCGTATTCATAGTGAATTAATGGTGATAGGTCTAAATTGCCAACACATGACGCCGCGTGGCTGGAAAAATCTTTACTCTCAATATCGTGAAATTACCAGCAAGTACCAAAGTTTATTTGCCAATTACGAAAAAACATTGATTGCCGCCAATGGTGGGTCAGAGCGTAAAATCCATGATCTACGTACCAGCTTTGCCAACCAAACTTCGACAGATTCTGCGCGGATGCGCCCCGATGTGTTCTGTGCTAATTTTGCACCCCGTATTCCAAAAGTCGCACAGATGAGCCGTCAAGAATTTCAAAATTGGGCATCAACCTCAACTTCTGCTCGTTCAACGAAGCCGTTATGTCGTTAGGGCGCTTTAGGAGCTTCTTGAGAGTTATCTGAAGTCATAATGCCTTTAATTCCGCCTATAAGAGCTCCTGTGGAAGCCCCGACTCCAACAACGGCAATGTTTAGCATCGGAGATGCTAAACCTGTTTGTGCTAGAGCAAAATAAGTATTTAAAGCTATATCCAAAGCTACGCCGGCACCAGCCCCAACTGTTGCGTATTTGCGGGCTGTTGAAAAAATATGAGTTAGCGTAGGGGTGGTTGTCATTTTACTTCCTTTTTATAGATTGAGCGTATGTTGTATTTGGACATGATACAGAAGATTATTTATTATGTCAATAAAATTTGCTTTGTGCATAAAATCCTCCCATAAATTTTACAAATCAAAGACTCCCTTTATGTTTGTGGGTAGGTGTCATTCCGACGAAGGTCGGAATCTATCTTTACAGCCAAAAGATCCCGACCTTCGTCGGGATGACGGTAGTGACCATACTAAGGAGAACCGCCATGTCCATCGACCAGCAGATAAACCAAGCCTTTAAACCCATCGCAGATACCATTGAATCTGTTATCTTTTATGCTCACCCTATTGGTGGCTATGACATTAAACTTATCCTCGTCTGGTTGGTTGCGGCCTCATTATTTTTGACGGTGTATTTTGGCTTTATCAATATTCGTTTTTTCAAACATGGTATTGATTTGGTGCGTGGTAAATACGACAAGAAGAGCGATAAAGGGGAGATTAACCGTTTTCAAGCCTTGACGACATCACTTTCTGGCACGGTTGGCCTTGGGAATATTGCAGGGGTCGCTGTGGCGGTATCCGCTGGCGGTCCTGGCGCGGTCTTTTGGATGGCGATGATGGGCTTGTTCGGGATGAGTGCGAAGTTCGCCGAAGCTGCGCTCGGTGTAAAATACCGCGTTTACCCCAACCCTAAAGATA
>CAZYHI010000111.1:0-5769 GCA_964647515.1 uncultured Micavibrio sp.
ATTCCTTGAGCTTATTGCCGAAAATGATGATCTTGAGGCGAAAACAGAAGAAGAGGAAGACGAAGAAGGCAGCAAAGGTAAATCTGGCGGTGGCGGTAAAAAACCTGCCACAAAAAAGTTAGAAGATTCAGACCTATCTTTAAGTGCTTTTGATAAAGTCACCGAAGGGCAAGTTCCTGAAACAGCTGAAATTCAAAAATTTGTTGTCATGGGTAAAGAATTGGCTCAAGAAGCCTACGCCCAAGCTTTTGAAAATTTAAAAGAACAACTACACCAAACCAAAGTCATGGTCATGGACATCATGAAAGGCGTTGGTGACCTTATTCAAAAAGCAACACCGGGCGGCGGTTTAGAAGCCAAGGGCAATGAAAACATCAATTATAAATACGACTCTGAAAAAACACATGCGTTATTTGGCGGTATGTCACCCACCTAGGCAAAAACAATGTAATTCTCTTCCAAAAAGAACAAAACCAGAGATCTTTAAAAAAAAGTCTCTGGTTTTTTTGATGTAACCATATTAAAAGAAGCATGATGAATTCAAACGACAATAAAAATGATGATGACGATAACATCGTACCTTTTGAAAAAAAGATGCGTAAAAAACAGGTGCGTCAACAAGAAGAACCACGCCTCTCTTCTATGCATCATAATTCACACAGCAGTAACAATACGATTTCTGAACCCCTCATTAATATGCCGCCTTATACAAAGTATTTGTTAGGTGCCTTAATTCTCACTCATCTCATCGTAACCTTTGTCTTAAATGAAGAACAATTTCGCTGGATATTGATCAATCTTGGCTTCATCCCTGGACGTTTTAGTGGCGAGGCTTTGTTTGAACCCATGGCGCTTATCACTCCATTTACAAATATATTCTTTCACGGTGGATGGCTTCACTTAGGGATGAACACCATTATGCTTCTGGCCTTTGGCAGTGGTATTGAAAAATGGTTGGGTGGAAAAAAGATGATTGCCTTTTTTGTGATTTGTGGCCTTTTCGGTGTGGCATTTCACTTCTTACTCAATATGAACTCTATTAATCCTGTGATTGGTGCCTCTGGCGGGATAAGTGGCCTTTTCGCCGCCGCGCTTGTTATGTTGAACCAACAAAGCGGCGGCCACATGGCAGGACGCTTTGGGCTATGGCCTATCATTATTATTTGGGTTGGGGTTTCCGTTCTATTCGGTTTTATCGACAGTCCACAAATGGGAATCGCCAAGGGTGAAATTGCATGGGCGGCGCATGTTGGTGGATTCTTAGGTGGCTTTATCACCTTAAAAGCAATGAAACTTGTTTAAGATAATAATACTTAAATATTAAATGCCAGAACCAATCAACAGCTCTGAATTTTCACTCTCAAAGCGCGATAGAATATCGTCATTCATCATGCGCGCCTGTGGCACATCCCATATGATGGTATTAAAACTATCATGGGGCATGGCAATAGCCGACCATTCATTATAAACAATGCCTGTTTGCTGACATGTCCATGCTTTATCAGGGTTGGCGTTTTCCGCATGCTCTAACACAACATCAAGGCCATTATCATTATGGGTCATGTTTTGTTCAACAATCGCCCGTAATTGTAAGCCTTGCATTGTTGGGTAAATCTTTTCTGCTGCCATAAGGTAGGCCTTCGCCTCGCCCCAATACCCCATATCAATCATCGCCTTAGCCGCCGCGATATAGGCTTCTGCACAATTATCCTTAAAGCCAACCAATTTATCCAACCATGCCAATCTTTTCTTATCACTATCTTTACCATCACGTGGACTTAAGCTATCCCATATATCTGCCAAATCAGGATGCGGATTTTTCTTCCATGTTTCTTCAATCAATGAAGCCACTTTTTTATTTTTACGCGCCCCTAAATAATGATTAGAAAGGCGAATAATCGTTGGCACAAAATGCGCGTCCAATTTATAAGCGGCCTTTAATTCTTTAAACGCATTATTTTCATCACCTTGTTTCATATCATAATCATGACGCATCAAATGAATGGCAATGCGGTCACTACGCAAATTTTGCGGTGAAATGGCACCTATTTTTTCGGCCTTTTTGGCAATTTTTAACGCGCTTTCCCACTGACGATTTTTAAGGTGAAGTGCATAAAGCATTTTAACAACCCATGCCTGATGTGGATTTTTTTGATAAGCAGCAAGGGCATGCCCCAACGCGCTTTCATAATTTTGCTCTTGTAAAGCTGATTTCATTAAACCACGCAAACCAATAAAAGCCATATCTTTATCATGTGATAGTTTTTCAAAATGATGACAAGCCAGCGTTTCTTCCCCGCGCAGGCGTGCCGCCTGTGCTTCGAGTAATAACGGTAACCCAGATTGAGATAAGTCAGATCTCCCTTTTAAAAACTTACTGGTTTCTTTTGAATATTGCGTTGCCTTGGTCTTGTCACCTGCAGCCACAGCCACAAGGCCCTTGGTTAAGGCTTGATAGCCTTTTTTACTATACTGATCGTCACGATATCCTTTGACTTTGTTCGGTACAGAAAAAACAGCACGCACTAAACGTAAGAGATATAAAGCCACAAGAATAAAAATGGCGAGGATCAGTAAAAAAATTCCTGTTTTAATTTTGACATCATAACCCATGAAATCAAAATTCATCACACCCGGTTGAGAAACAAGCCAAACAGATGCCGCCACCAAAGCCGCAATTTTTACAAAAAATATTAATGTTTTAAACATGGATTTCTTCCAGTCGTTATTATTTATTCGTGATTAAAATCGTTGTTTTCTTCTTCTAAACGTCGCGTATCAGGAGAAGAGGCAACTTTTGATAAAATACTTTCACTTAACATCGCCTTCACTTTTGCAGCCAACACTGATGCCTTAGCCTTTTCAATAAAAGGCTGAACAACAGCGGCGGCAGAACCATCCAAACCTTGTAACGCAGAAATGCCATCTTCAATTTGGCCTTGCTCAATATAGTTTTGTGCCTTGGCAACGGTTGCTTGCGTTGGCGTACCTGATAGCATTTCACCATCTTTTTCAATTTGCACTAAACTACCAAAACGCGCTTTTGCTTTTTCTTTAATTGAAACATCATCACCAGCCAAAGACGATACAACAATATCACCTGTCATTTGTTTAAGCTCACTCGATAAACCAGAGGCTGTTAAAACACCACCATCAGCATGAACGCTTAAACGTTGTAAATTCTCTTGTAATTCAGGAGCCTTATCACCAATAAGTTCTTGCAACAAAGCAAGGTCTTTTTCAAAAGGCTCTTCACGTTCTAAAGCCACTCTAAATTGTGAAAAGGCGATTAAAATCGCCGCTGCTTTTAAATCTTCGCCCGGAACACCTTCCAAAGTGCGCCCTAACGCTCCTTGCACACCATCTTGCGCCGCGGCTAAATTTTGTTTAATCGTCCCTGCAGGTTCTTGCACGATAGAGCGCAACTGATTGGCTGAACTTTCAAGCTGTGCCTTGCCATTAAAGCTATTTTCTAACGTGCTAATACGTGAAACCAATCCAGCAAAGCTTCCTTCTGGGCCAGAAAAATCTTCGATTTTTGTTTCCAGCATTTTTAAACGATCAGAAATACCTTGGGCATTTTCCCCCAAAGCCGTCACCGAAATTTCCTTGGCTTTTTGTGAGAGTTGATCCACCGTCACCGAAATATTACGGGCTTGGTTTTGCAATCCATCAATTTTTTCTTGGATATTATCGGGAATAGACGTTCCTAAAAAATTACCCTGCCCTTGATCTGTCTCTATTGCTTGCGTTGCTTGACCGACTTTATCTTCTAACGTCACAAGCTTTTCATTTTGCGTTTGAATGCGTTGGTTATTTTTCTTAAGGCTAGGCCATAATAATAAAAAAGCCGCAGCACAGGCCAATAAGATCAATCCTGTTGTCGCCCAAACGCTGGTCACAACGGCTTTATTATTATTGTTTTGAATTTCAGACATCAAGCGATCATGATGTTCTTTATCATGCGTTGCTGTCTTAGAAGAAGGCGTCTTTGATGCAGAAGCAGATGATGCAGAAACAGAAGGCACAGACACTGACGGTTTTTTTGGCGAAGACGTTTTCGAAATCTTGGCAGGTGATTTTTTTGACGCTGTTTTCTTCGAAGCCTTAATCGAAGTCTTTTTTGCTGTTTTCTTTTTACTTACTGTTTTTTTAGTTTTCGCCTTCGATTCATTCTCATTAGAAACGACCGCTTTGGCCAAATCGGAAATATCAATATCATGCTTTGACGCCGCATCTAAAATTTGCGTACGGCGCGTCCCAGGAATAACATCACGCTTTTTCCACCCTTGAACAGTGGTAACAGGCGTTTCAATCTTCGCCGCCATTGGACGAATACCGCCAAAACGTTCAATAATTTCCCCTGCATTTACTAAAGCTTGTTTCTTACTCATATTGTTCAATCTCCTAAAACAAAAATTATACGTCTAATTCTAATCAAGCAAAGTCATGAGACTTTTGCGATTTGGCGCGTCAGCAACTTCAATAGAGTGCCACGGCAATACGGAAAGAGACTTTAGCATGGAGTCGCCTAAACACAAGGCTTTTGTACGTCTCAATCCGTTTTTAATTCCCGCCGCCTCAATGCACGCGACAAAGGCCTGCGCCGTACGTGTTGAAAAAAACGTGATGTACGAAAAATCACCAGACTCAATGCTATCCATCGTTACATTATCTATTTGTTCAATTTTTTCAGTATGATAAAGAATTTTTTCTTTGATGTTTTCGCCTGATAGCTCCTTAGAAACATCCCGCCCTCTTATATAAAGAAGCGGCTTTTCACATCTATCATTCTTCAAAATTTCTTCTAAGTCTTGAACACTGCCTTTTGCATTATGTATATTTAAAAAGCCCTCAGCATGTACGATATCTGCGGTCGCGTCACCCACAACCCAAACAGGAAAATAGCGTTTTTGAGTGTTGAGACAGTAAGCACGTACAGCATTTTGACTGGTAAAAATCAGCCCACCATAAGACTCTAAACCTTCAATTTTTTGGTCGTGTAAGACAACCTTTAAAAAAGGCACGCACAAAGCGTTATATCCTTTAGCTTTTATATCATCAGATAGCTGTTGTGAATCACCATCAGGGCGGGTGATCAGAACTCTACCTTTTTGTAACCGCGCAACACTCAAGATAATATTCCTTCGGGCAGGACAGCATTTAACGCTTCACCAACTTTTTGACCCGTCTTATAAGCGTCGTCGTCATTGTCACAAGAAGCCGCTGCACTTTGCTCATAAAAAGACGTACCGTCCAGCGCATAAACCTGCGCCCGCAAATAAAGCTGGCGGTCATCTTTCAAAGTTGCAAAGGCAGCAATCGGTGTGTGACATGACCCGTTTAAACTGGCCAGAACGGCGCGCTCCGCCGCCGCGCAGATTCCAGTTTGTGAACAATGAATGGCTTGTAAAATTTCATGGGCGTACGTATCGCTGCTACGTGTTTCAATACAAATAATTCCTTGGCCACAGGCAGGCAACATATCCTCACCCATTAAGGGGTGAAGAATATCATCACGAATTCCGAGACGCTCCAGACCCGCTTGCGCCAAAAAAGTGGCATCAACCTGCCCTGCTTTTACTTTATCAATACGCGTTTGCACATTGCCACGAAAAGGGACAATTTTTAAATCCGCTCGTTTAGATAAAGCTATCGCCGTACGTCTTGCACTACAACTGCCAATGATTGCTCCATCGGGTAATGCCTCAATGGATTTATGCTTGCCACTGACAAAAACATCATACGGATTCGCCCGTGGCAAGACAT
>CAZYHI010000112.1:0-5634 GCA_964647515.1 uncultured Micavibrio sp.
TGCGCCATCATCGGAAGACAGTGTTGCCCAATAGTCGACGGCTTTGTCGAATTCCGCCCCTTGCGGAGCCATGGGGCGACCTTTGATGTAATCAAACGTGGTTTGATCGGGTGCAATAAGACCTGCGCGCGCGCCGCCTTCAATCGACATGTTACACATGGTCATGCGCCCTTCCATGGACAGGGCTTGCACCGCATCCCCTGCATATTCAAGAACGTAGCCAGTTCCACCTGCCGTGCCAATTTCGCCGATAATCGCCAAAATCATGTCTTTGGCGGTGACGCCTTCGGAGAGTTTGCCATTGACGGTGATACGCATAGATTTTGCGGGTTTTTGGATTAAGGTTTGCGTGGCAAGGACATGCTCAACTTCGCTTGTGCCGATGCCGAACGCCAACGCACCAAATGCGCCATGGGTCGAGGTGTGGGAATCGCCACAAACAATGGTCATGCCCGGTTGGGTGAATCCTTGCTCTGGTCCAATAATATGGACGATACCTTGGCGTTTATCCATCATATCAAAAAGCTGAACGCCGAACTCATCACAATTGGTGGAAAGCGTTTCAACTTGCAGGCGGCTTTCAGGTTCGGCAATCCCTTGTGAACGATCAGTTGTGGGGACGTTATGATCCGCCACCGCCAGCGTGCCGTGGGGGTGGTGCACTTTGCGCCCTGTATTTCGCAGCCCTTCAAAAGCTTGTGGGCTGGTGACTTCATGCACCAAGTGGCGATCAATATAGATCAGCGAGCTGCCATTTTCATCGGTATGGATGAGGTGGTCATCCCAGATTTTTTGAAAAAGCGTGCGGGGGCTGGAGGCGGTGTCTTTTGGCATGGTGTTTTCAGTCTCTATTTATGTGGCATTCATGTTATATCGAAATGGCGCAAGGATTTCAATATATAGCTCTCACCGTCATCCTGCGACTTGGTCGCAGGATCTCTTGATAGTTTTTAGCCAGATCCTTCGGTCGAGCCGAAGGATGACAAGATACAACGCAGGAATGTGCTGGACAGGGTGCAATAATAAAAGTTGAGGTTTTCTGCGGGTTTTGTATAGTTCGGATGTCGAATTTGAAAGTTTTGTGGGTGTTTTTGGGCTTGGCAAATCATGAGATGATGATAGCATAAATATGGTTGAATTTACAGGAATAAATTCCTGAATAAACGGCTTGACAATATTTACATAATTATTTATTATTCGTTAAGTTTTTTATAAAAGAGTGTGTGAGGAGAAAAATAAATGATTACAAATTATAGGCTTGCAAAGACACAAAACCAGATAGCAAAACGCGTTAAAAAGAGCCAGGCACCAGATAGTGGTAGAAATACATCTGTTCCTCTGTATTTTGGTTCAAGAACAAGAGAAAACTATGTTGGTGCAGTACGGGTACAGCCGTCAGGGTTAAGTCAACTTGTAGGAGAGCTTAGGTCAGCTTTTACACCAAAAAGGCTAACTGTGGCAGGAGCATTGGTTGCAGCTGTTGGGATACAAACTGTAATGTCTGGTGGTAATGTGGATAAAGTACATGGTGTTGAGGTGCAACCAGTTCTTAGTGCAAATGCTGTCATGCAAGCGCGCCGAGTGGTTGAAAATTTCAACTCTGGAGGAGTTATTGATTTAAAAACATACAATCATGCGTTGGCAGCAGTAAGGAGAGATGATGCAAGAAAAATCGTATTACAGGAGGCATTAGAGCGGCCATGTGATATAGGAAGTACAACAGGTACATATAGAAAGCCAACTTGTTTTGAGCTTTGATGTTATAGGTTATTGAAATAATATTTCATAAGTTATGGGGAAACTCTTCGCTTTGCTCAAAATGACAGCTTTTTTTACTCTATCCCTTACGGCCAAAGGCCAAGAATTTTTTACGGCGGTTCTTCACCAATTTTTCACCATCTGACGTGCTGAGTTGTTTTAACGCGGTGGCGATTTGCTTACGCACATTGCCAATGGTTTCGTCTTTTGCGCGGTGCGCGCCACCTATAGGTTCTTTAATAATACCATCGATTAATTTTAAATCATAAATATCTTGCGCGGTGATTTTCAAAGCAGTGGCGGCCTCTGCGGCGTGTTCGGCACTACGCCATAAAATAGAGGCGCAACCTTCGGGTGAAATCACAGAATAGATGGAATGCTCCAACATATAAATACGGTCTGCGGCGGCAATGGCAATCGCACCGCCAGAACCACCTTCACCAATGATGATAGAGATGATAGGAACTTTCACATTCAAACATGTTTCGATGGAGCGGGCGATGGCTTCGCTTTGTCCGCGTTCTTCTGCACCTAAACCAGGGTAGGCACCTGCGGTATCAACCAATGTAAGAATGGGCAGGTTAAAACGTTCTGCCATTTTCATCAGGCGTTGGGCCTTACGATATCCTTCGGGGCGTGCCATGCCGAAATTATGTTTGAGGCGACTTTCTGTGTCATGCCCGCGCTCTTGCCCGATGACGATGACGGCTTGCCCTTCGAAGCGACCAATGCCGCCTTGCAAAGCATCATCTTCGGCGAAGTTACGATCGCCAGCAAGCGGCGTGTAATCATCGATTAACGCGCTAACATAGTCGATGTAATGAGGGCGATCTTGGTGGCGTGCGACTTGCACTTTTTGTGCAGGTGTTAGTTTGCTGTAAGTTTGTTTTTTTAACTTATCAACTTTGTTTTCCATGCGCGTGAGCTCGGCAACCATATCGACGCTACCATCTGTTTCGACATTACGAAGCTCGGTAATTTTACCTTCAAGTTCAACGATTTGTTTTTCGAATTCAAGTTGTGACATTTAATCATCTCTCTTTCCTGTTTCACGTCGTTACTTTTCGCTTATGTATTTCACATACACGGCGCTCATCGTGTCTTGTGAAACAGAAAAGTGAAAAGATTAAATAATAACGACAGTTACAATGTGTTATACGCTTTCTTCATAGCAAATCAGGCAGTGCGACACAAGGTCAACACTGCCTGAATAATAAGTAATCCGCGTAAAAAACGAGGCTTATTGAAAGCCTTATTTCAGCTTTTATTTATTGGCGTCTTTTTTAGAGATAGGGTGTTTTTCTTCAACCGTATCTTTAAGACCTTCACCAACGATATGCGTATAGATTTGCGTTGTTGCAATATCAGCATGTCCCAACATTTTTTGAACAGAGCGTAAATCTGCGCCACGGCTCAATAGATGTGTTGCGAAAGCGTGACGAAGGATATGCGGGCTAACGCGGCCTTCTTCAACTTCTGCATCACGGGCTAAGTCTTTTAACAATTGTGCAAAACGCTGACGGGTTAAGTGACCGCTTTCAGATGTTTTGGATGGGAAGAAAGATTTATCCTGTGCCGCTTTGTTTTCGATACCGATAAATGTTTCACGAACAGCCAAGTAATTTTGAATAGCTTTCTGAGCTGGCTCAGAAATAGGGATCATACGTTCACGACCACCCTTACCTTCAACCATCAAGAATTCTGTGTTTTCACCAATGGCAGCCATAGGCAAGCCAACAAGTTCAGACACACGAAGACCTGTTGCGTAAAGCATTTCAAGAAGACAAACAAGACGGATGCTGTCTGCACCACCACCTTGACCAGCCGTTTTAATCAACTGGCTGACTTCTTCTTCACTCAATGTTTTTGGTAATGTACGGCCTTGCTTCGGGCTTTCGATTGTTGTTGTTGGATCATCGCCACGCACATCTTCAGACACAAGGTAACGGTAATATTGACGCATTGCAGAAAGACGGCGGGCAACCGTACGTACCGCGATTTGCGCTTTATTTTCACCTTTTGTGTGAATTTTGTTTGTTAAATACTCAATATAGGCTTTCAACTCTTCAGTTGTTGCCTTATCAAGATCTGTTTTCTTTTCGCTACGTAAGTACGCAGTCACATCGGCAAGATCACGCCAATACGCTTGGCGTGTATTCATTGCCGCACCACGTTCTGCAGTCAGCATATCTAAGAAAGCTTCCACAGTTGCGTGTAGATCTGGTTTTGGCATTTTTGGGCGTCCTGGACGAGCCATAGTATTTCTCCTTTAAATTTCTTTTTAGCACCATCAGATAAAGCAGTTTCCCGAATCTATCTTATGGGTCTGATTAGTTAACCCCACTTTACCTAGGATTTTCAACATATTAAACGCTGTTTTCTTCGATATATTCACCGAAGTGTAAGTCCTAAGTTCTACGTTGTATACAAATAAACATGATTAGTAAACCAAAGCCGACATAATTATTGTTATTTTTTTTGTCGAACATCACGTTTTTCATAAGCAACGGTCAGATTATTAAAGAATTATGGGAACTTGTCAAGGGTTTATTTTTATAAATTAACTTTTTTGGGGATAAAATTAACAAAAGACATAAAACATCCGTTTTAAGGACAATTTTGTTGTTTTTCTTAGGTTTAGAGTGTCGTGAGTGTAATGATTTTATCGAAATTGCTCTGCCGCGATGGTCGTTGTTGTCTCTTTTTGCTCAATCGGGACGTCTATGATGGCAAGATAGGCGAATCCACCGATGAGTAATAAAAATAGTAAAAAGAAGATAATTTTTAGAAAAGCCATTTGTTCTGCCCGATTTTAAGAGGTTTATTGAAATTATCGTTATGTTAGAGAAGCATAGATTTAAATGCAATTGAACTTTTTAGGGTTTCGTGGCAAGACAAAGGCCATGGATATTGTAAAGAAAACAGCGTTGATTGCGAGCAAGCTTGATAAACCATTGGTTTTTGTAGGTCTTATGGGGGCGGGCAAGACGTCTATTGGGCGATTGGTGGCGGATAAGTTAAAATTAGAGTTTGTCGATTCTGATGATGTTGTCATTGAAAAAGAAGGGTGCTCTATCGCTGAACTGTTTGACACAAAGGGCGAAGAACATTTTAGAGATATTGAGCGTCAAACGATAATTGAGCTGTCTCAACAGGCGGAATTAAAGATTATTAGCACAGGCGGCGGTGCTTTTATGAATGACCAAACGCGTGAAGCCATTAAAGACAATGCTTATTCTATCTTTTTAAAAGCGGATATTGATGTTTTGTTGGCGCGTGTGGGTGATGGGGCAGGGCGACCCTTATTTGAAGGGCGTAAAGCCGAAGATGTTTTGCAAGAATTGATGCAAGTTAGATATCCAACCTATCAGCAGGCTGATATGAGTGTTCTTACCTATAATGAGCCTATCGAAGAAACGTTGAATAGAGTATTGGAAGCTCTATACAGTCAGCTTGTAACGCGTTAATATTGCCGCCATGACACAAAATACGAAAATAGTTCACGTTGATTTAGATGAGCGTTCTTATGACATACATATTGGTCAGGGCTTATTAGAGCGTGCGGGTGAGTTAATCCCAGATGAATGTTTGGAGAAGAAAACATTTATTATTTACGATGAAAATACTTATCCTTACGTACAAGTTTTAGAAGAAGCGTTGGCGGGTAAAGTCTTAGAGTCAAAAACTTTAAGCTTGAAAGGTGGCGAACCAACGAAATCTTATGATGTTTTACAACGGACCCTTGATTGGTTGCTTGAGAATAAGGTTGATCGCCAAAGCGTTTTAATCGCCGTTGGCGGGGGCGTTGTTGGTGACTTGGGTGGTTTTGCGGCATCCATTGTGATGCGCGGTATTCCTTTTATTCAAGTACCAACA
>CAZYHI010000113.1:0-5379 GCA_964647515.1 uncultured Micavibrio sp.
CGCTCACCTAAAGGCTCGCTCGCAATGACGTTTATTTAGGAGAAAAAATAAATGTCGATACTCGTACTTGCAGAACATGATCATAAATCTATTAAACCAGTCACGTTAAATGTTGTGACCGCGGCGCGAAAAATCGACGCCGATGTACATGTCTTGGTGGCAGGAACGGACTGTTCTGGTGCCGTCGAAGCCGCTGCAAAAATTCACGGTGTAACCAAAATTTTAAAATGTGATGCCGCTGAACTCTCTCATCGTCTCGCAGAAAACTTAGCACCGATTATTGTTGATTTAGCCGATGGCTATACACACATTCTTGCCCCTGCTTCGACCTTTGGTAAAAATGTTATGCCACGCGTGGCGGCTTTGCTAGACACACAACAAATTTCTGATATCTCCACGATTCATGATGCGGATACGTTTGATCGCCCTTTTTATGCAGGTAATGCGATCGCCACGGTAAAATCATCCGACACCAAAAAAGTGATAACCGTGCGCGGTACCGCTTTCGATCCTGTTAATGCCGAAGGCGGTAGCGCAACAATCGAAGACGTCACCTCAAACGGTGATGCAGGGCTTTCAACATTCGTAAAACAAGAATTATCCGCAAGTGATCGCCCTGAACTGACCGCTGCCAAGATTGTGGTATCTGGTGGGCGTGGTGTTGGGTCAGGTGAGAATTTTGATCTGATTGAAAAGCTTGCCGATAAACTCGGTGCCGCGGTTGGGGCATCACGCGCCGCCGTTGATGCTGGTTATGTGCCGAATGATTATCAAGTTGGGCAAACGGGTAAAGTCGTCGCGCCAGAGCTTTATATCGCCATTGGTATTTCTGGTGCCATTCAACATTTAGCTGGCATGAAAGATTCAAAATATATCGTCGCGATTAATAAAGATGAAGAAGCGCCGATTTTTGGGGTGGCTGATTATGGTCTTGTCGGTGATTTGTTTGACATCGTCCCTGAACTGACAGAGAAGTTAGGTTAGCGTTTTTTTTGCCTCTCCAGTTATTCCGACGTAGGTGAGGTTACAATGTTAAAATTACCCCTCACTATGTTTGATATAGTCTGCTGTTTTTTCGAGGGTACACGTCTAATGCTTTGAATTTTTGATAGAAAATGCAAGGAAATAATTATTATTGACATAATTCAAATGCGTAGCTATAATAAGCAAACATTAAAAACGACACAGAACTGGGGCGGCGCGCTAAATGGCACATTTAAAAAGTGAATTTACAGACACATCAAATATGGATAGTGCAGAAAAATCTAAATTAATCAAAAGCCTTACCAACGATATTGGTTATGATCAGGCAACAACTGGCGCAAAAAAGTGTATAGATAAAATAATTAAATTTGATGATTCTATAGCGATAAGGCTGTTAGAAGAAATTAAAGGACGCGACGCAGATTTAAATGAATTCTATACAGCTGCAATCTATGGTAATACTGAAAATTTGTCAGCAACACTTCATTATCTCGACTATTTAAAAACAAGAGATCAAGATGCAACACCAACAACATTTAACACCCCAAACACTCTTGAAAATGTACAAGAAGATATAAAGATATTTGGTTGGGATGAACTAGATGATAGTAAACTAGCTATTTTATTAAAAAAATTACCTATCCAACAAACACAATTTTCGACCTTTGAGGCCTTAAAAGACAAGGGTGCCTCTGTTCAAGAATTTCTCATGGCATCTGTTTATTCTAATTCAGATAACCCAGAATCTACCTTGCATTATTTAGATTATAAAAGAGAAAAACACAGAAATGAACATATTGAAACCCTTAACGACATCAAAAAATTAGAAACAGAACTTAGAGATGAATTTAATACATTCGAACAATACTTGCTAAATGACATTGTTCCTAAAAACCTTGTTAGCCAACCATACACAGACTTACACGACGCTGAGCAAGCTATATTCAGCACTAGTCAGATTGAAATCAGTATCCTTAAAACAACCATAGAAATTTTAGATAACGCTAAACATAATCTCGAAAATCACTTTAACGATAAAGCTGATGCGCAGGCGGCTCCCCCGCCCATCATACAGCACTTAGGAAAAATAGCCGTAGAACCGACAGACAGACAGAAAATTTGCTTTAGTCCATATGACAGAGAAGGTTACATTAGCTACGCTAAAAAAATACTTACAGCATTTAATGCCACACTAGATATGCTTGAACCAGAACTAACTAGTCCTGACCAATTACCTTCAAACGATTCTGTTGTATTTCTGAGACATACTGAAAAAACTTTGCGTAACGCTAGAAACACTATGAACCTTCCTAGTAAAGGCTTAAGGAAGCTAATTGGCTAAAAACTAAAGCTACCCCTCACTATGTTTAATATAGCCAGCAATCCCCGACACTACGCCCCAAATCAACCATGAAAACATATGCGGTTTAGCCGTACGCTTATAAATCCCATAGACATAAGGAATCAAACCAACAAATCCCATTAAAATAGCAGCAATACTGAATGTTTCTTTCAAAGAATATTCCTTTCAAAAAACCAAACTTTAAGCCGCTAGTTTTTTATACTGATGGATGCGGTCTTCGACATCTTGGCGGAAGTGGCGCATCAACCCTTGAATAGGCCATGCCGAGGCATCACCATGGGCGCAGATTGTATGCCCTTCAATCTCTTTAGTGACCTCAAGAAGCGTATCGATTTCATCAAGCTCCGCATCGCCTTTAACCAAGCGCGTCATCACGCGCCACATCCAGCCCGTCCCTTCACGACATGGCGTACATTGACCACAGCTTTCATGCATATAAAAATGCGACAACCGCGCAATGGCATACACAACATCAGTGGATTGATCCATCACGATTAACCCCGCCGTGCCAAGGCCAGATTGCACTTCGCGCAGACTGTCAAAATCCATAAGAACAGTATCACAAACATCTTTGGGTAAAATTGGACAAGATGAGCCACCAGGAATAACAGCCTTCAAGTTATCCCAACCGCCACGGACACCGCCCGCATGCTTATCAATCAGCTCCTTCATCGGGATGCCCATTTCTTCTTCAACAACGCATGGCTCATTCACATGGCCAGAAATACAAAACAGCTTCGTCCCTGTATTCTTGTCGTCTTTACCAAAACCTGCGAACCAAGCACCACCACGTTTTAAAATATCAGGAACGCTCGCAATTGTTTCCACATTGTTGATTGTTGTTGGGCAGGAATATAGCCCCGCCATCGCAGGAAAGGGTGGCTTATTGCGTGGTTGGCCTTTTTTACCTTCGATAGATTCAAGCAACGCTGTTTCCTCGCCGCAGATATATGCGCCTGCGCCACGGTGAAGCGTGATGTCAAAATCCCAACCTGTTTTACAGGCATTCTTGCCGAGCATACCTTTGTCACGTGCCTCTTCAATGGCTTTAACCAAATTAGAAGCCTCATGAATAAATTCTCCACGGACATAGATGTAGCAATGATGCGCTTGCATCGCGAACGCGGCATAGAGAGCGCCCTCAATCAGTTTATGTGGCTCATGGCGCAAAATTTCACGGTCTTTACATGTTCCCGGCTCGGACTCATCAGCATTAATAACCAAGTAATGTGGGCGTTCGCCCACTTCTTTGGGCATAAACGACCATTTCAATCCTGTCGGAAAACCCGCGCCACCACGACCGCGCAGACCAGAGGCTTTCATCTCATCAATAATCCAATCACGCCCTTTAGCGATAATATCTTTCGCACCATCGTAATCGCCACGCTTGGTTGCCCCATCCAAAAACGGAGATTCCCATCCGTAAATATTGGTATAAATTCTATCTTGGTCTTTAAGCATTGTTTTTACCCTCGTCATTCACGCGTCATAAAAATAAAGCTTTCTCTGCCATGACGCAAGGAAACAATGTGTGAAATATAACAGATTCCTGTCTGCACAGGAATGACAACTATAGGGCATAAAAAAAGACGGCTCATATAGAGCCGCCTTTTCAAATTATTAAAGCTTATCTAAAAAATTAGATAGAAAGACCTAAAGCTTCAAGTGTATCATATGTGATCTCACCACGGCTTAGACCTTTTTTACGTTGGAAAGAATCAACAGCTTTGTATGTTTGGTATCCAAGAACACCATCAACAGCACCAACTTCATAACCAGCTTTTCTCAAAGCATTTTGAAGGGCTTTCACGTTTGTTGTGTTTGCATTTGTTTGACAAAGGATTTTCTTCCATTCTGCTTTACCCGCAGAAACAACAATCTCTTGTTGAACTGTTTTGTATTCAGCAGGATGTGTTTTGTAAACAACTTCCTCTGGTGTCACAAGAACACGTTTTTGAACAGTCTTTGTCTGAGCAGGAACAGCCACTTTTTCAACACGTGCAGGTTGATCAACAACCTTTTTCGTGATTGTTTTTGTTACAGCAGCAATCACTTCTTCTCTTGTTGTTTCAGGAGACGTTTGCTCACGCTTTGTCATGACTTTATATTCAGCTGGAATTTCAACTAAACACATAACCTCGCCTCTATCATTTACTTTCGTAATAGAAGAAGACGTACCTTTTTTCCAAACTGTTTGTGCTGGCTTAACCAAAACACGAACTTGTTTATTTGCGAATGTAGCCGGAACTTTTACCATTTTCTTAGAAGCTGGCTTAACAACAATTTCTTCCGTTACTGTCTTATAAGTCGCCGGGATCGTTTTGAAAGATTCAGACGCCTCTTTAACAGTAATTTCTTCAGTTACTGTCTTATAAGTCGCAGGGATGATTTTCGAAATTGTCTTACGTTCATCAGAAACTAACAATCTTTTATTTTCAGTTTTCTTAACTGCGGGCGTTGTTACTTGACCGTAGCACTCACCAGCTTTGGCATTAATTGAATTTCCACCAAAGTTAAAAGTTGATGTACCAGCTGCTGGCGATAAATCACTTACAGCAACCGCTTCTTTTCCTTTATTTACTAATTTTCCTAGCATACCACTAGATGTTGGCTCTTCCGCTTGAACGGAAAAAGACGCTATACTTAAGATAGCTAAAGCGGCAACAGCCGTTAATTTAAAGTTTATTTTCATAACATACTCCTTCTGTTTTCTGAAACTACCTCACACTAGGTATTTCCAAACAAAATGCAACTAAAAAAAACGTTTAATAACCGCTTATTTATTAGGTTTTTGTTATAAAATCACAAAATTAACCTGTTAGGGAAAATATTAAGCTATACCAGCTTTCTTTGCTTGTTCTTCTAAGCTGGTCGGGCCAGAAATTGCCATTGAACCATTACGACCATTTTGTGGGCCAGAAGGTGGCATCACATCTTTTTTCAAAGACTCTAAAATGCCATTCATCGTATCGGCGGTTAAATCTTCAAAATACTCTTCATTGATCTGTGCCATTGGTGAATTTGAACACGCC
>CAZYHI010000114.1:0-5374 GCA_964647515.1 uncultured Micavibrio sp.
TCTATATTTATATTTTTCCAATGTTGTAAGCCTTCTTGTAACTATAGAATGATTATTTCGTAATATCTACGACTTTGGAAACCGCTTCGAAGGTTGTACGTCCTTCAAGAATCTTTAGCATAGCATCGTCTTTCATATTCTTAAAGCCTTTCCCAACAGCAATTTCTTTTAATTCAGCTTTTGTACCGCCGCGCGCTAACACTTCATCCATCTCTTCATCAAACAAAAGCACCTCAGCCACAGCAACACGTCCCGCATAACCCTGCCCAGCGCAAGCTGAACAACCACCTTGTGTTGCCCTATATATTTCAGGCAATCCGCTTACACCAAGAATTTGAACCTCTTCATCACTTGGTTTATAAGCTTCCTTACAATTCTCACAAAGCGTTCTCGCCAAACGTTGCGCAAAAATAGACACAATATTTCCCGCGATCATTCCTGGAACCATACCCAAATCAAATAAACGTGGGATAGCCCCAAACGAATCATTCGTATGAAGTGTTGTATAAACCTGATGCCCTGTCATCGCCGCCTGCAATGCCATTTCAGCCGTGGTCTTATCACGAATCTCTCCAATAAAAATAATATCAGGGTCTTGACGAAGCAAAGCCCGAATACCGTCGGCAAAATCAAGCACGCCTTCACGCACATGCGTTTGACGAATCATCGGTAAAGAATACTCAACAGGGTCTTCCAATGTCTGAATATTAACGTCTACTGTGTTGATTTCATTCAGCATTGAGTAAAGGGAGGTTGTCTTACCACTCCCCGTTGGCCCTGTGACGATAATAATACCTTCGGGACAGTTTTGTGCTTTTTTAATGCGCTCCAAGTTTCCATCACTAAAGCCCAACTTAGAAAGCGCCATAATGCTTGATTGCTTATCAAGCACACGCATAACAATATTTTCACCATGCACGGTCGGCAAAGAAGAAACACGAAAATCAACTTCATGCCCTTTAATATTCATCTGAATACGGCCATCTTGCGGTGCCAACTTATCGGCAATATTTAAAGAGGCCATAATCTTAAGGCGTTGAGAAATTCCATTCCAATGTTGTTTATGAAGAATTTGGGTTGTCGCCATCGCACCATCTTTACGACAACGCAAGCGCACAAAATTTTCTTCTGGTTCAAAATGCAAATCAGATACGCCAGCTTTCACAGCATCAAAGATAAGTGCGTTCACAAGCCTCACCAAAGGATGACTATAAGCCTCATCTTCCGATAGACCAGCAACCTCTTCCAACTCATCAGCACTTTGGCCTTCTAGCTCTTTAAGGATAGCCTTAACAGAACCTGCATAACCGTAGGCCGCATCAATCGCATCGCCCAATGTACGACTTGTCGTCATCGCTGGCTTTACTTTTACCCCTTTAGGGATATGCTGTCTCAATATATCAAGAGCCACGACATCGTAAGGATCGGCCATCGCCACCTGAAGTTCACCCTCTTCCAGCGCATAAGGTAGCATTTGATGTTTTTGCGCCATCTCTTTTTCAATGATATCAAGTGCTTCAGAATCAATAATCGTTGTTGCAGGATCAAAAATTACAAAGCCCGATTTTTCAGCTAAAAATTCACTTAATTTGTCGGCATCAATAAATCCTAGATCAACAAGAATTTCACCAAGCATTTTGGAGGATACTTTTTTCTCTTGAAGGGCAACATTAAGTTGGTCTGGCGTAATATAACCTCTTTCAATAAGGTCATCACCAAGACGACCAGCGCCTTCATTTTCTTGACCTAATGTTTTTATTTCTCTTCCTGTAGATTCACTGGCCGCAACCTCAGGCATAAGTTCAGCCTCGACGTGCGAAGGCGTTAAGTCTTCATCATCAAAGACAATTCCTGGTTCCATTGCTGGCATGTCGTTTTCACTCATAAGGCAATTCTTCTTTTTTAGTTTTTTAAAGTTTAACAGATACGATCATCATAAGACTAACGATGATTTTATATTATAATATTTTAGCTGTAAAAGATTAACAAAAGAATACTCAATTATGGCAATAAAGCCTAAGGTCTAGGAAATAGGAATAGGTTGCGCGCTATTATGTGGCGATATATCTTACAAACTAATTTAAAGGATTATGATGAAAATGAAAATAATAATTTTGTTGGCTATGTTTATTATGATGAACACCTCCTCTGGCATCGCACAATGGGAATACCCAACTGCTTCTTATAATAACGCAAAAGCGATGACTTCGTCTGAAGAGTTGGGCATTTTACTTAACCAAGAACGCCTGCAAAATTCTCGGCAAGCGCTGACACAATCCAAAGAACTAACAATGGCCGCGCAAAAACATGCTGATGACATGAGGGTAAAAAACTATTTTTCCCATACAGGGCTGAATGGGTCTTCACACCAACAACGCATTAAAGAAGCACATTATACGGCATGCTACACAGCGGAGAACATCGCTAAAGGACAAAAAACGCCAGCAGCAGTGATGAACGGCTGGATGAACTCAAAAGGACATCGCACGAATAATCTCTCTATGCGGGCAAAAGAATACGGTATTGGAAAATCAGCTAATATTTGGGTCTTAGTCTTCGCCAGCAAATGTAAAGCGTAGGGTGCCAAGATAATTTCGAGTGCGCCTGAGAAATAAAAGCGTAGCGGACTTTCCCGCTTGGGCACCATTAACATGAGCACTATCAAAAATGGCGCGCCCGGGAAGATTCGAACTCCCGACCTCCTGATCCGTAGTCAGGCACTCTATCCAGCTGAGCTACGGGCGCGCATCACACTTGAAAATGTCTTATAAGGCTGGTCTTTACAAGAACGGACGGACATTACATCAAGGCATGTGCGCTTTGCAACCCCAAAACAATATTAAATCGTTAAATTTTATGTATTTATTACGCTTAAGGCGTCCTATGCCCTTGACTCTTACATGCGTTTCAGGTGAATTAGGTTCTAATTGTCAAAGCATAAGAGTGGCTTATGCTTTTTACGAAAAAATATAATTTATTGGTAGTCCATATAATGTCAAAAAAAATTGCAACATATTACAAAACAACAATCCCTGTTTTAGCTTTATTAAGCGTATTTAGCGTACAAAACATCGCTCACGCTCAAATAGACATGGCTCAAAAGCCCGTCCTTGTAATTACCAACAAAGCCATGACGCCATCATCCAGCCCATCATCTCCTATTTACAGCCGCCCCTCACGTGCACCTGAAATCACCGCAGAACAAGTTGCTGGACAGGCTTATTTTGAACAAAAAAGCACCGTTGTCGGCAAGCGTATCGACGGCCTTGGTAACGATTTATTCTCTTTAAAAAATAATATCAATCGTTTGTCCGAACAACTCGTTAGTATTGAAAAACGTGGGCAAAATTTAGCCGCAGGTTATTACGCCAGCATCGCCACTATCAATACGCAGTTACAAACAGGAACAACACCAGGCAACCCGCGCCTTATTGCCAAGCTTGATACAGCACAAACAAACCTAGACACGCTTTCAAAAAACGTGGCAAGCCTCAATGCCTTAGCAATAGAAATATCCGAAGCGGCATCACGCGGTTCATACCTGTTAGATACAACACGATCAACATATAGCTTGTCTGGAGCAATCGAAGAAGATCACGTTCGATTGGCGCAAATGGAAGATCAAATTAACGCTTCCGTTGTCAGTGTCGACCGTTTATTAAACGATATCAATGACGACATTACCCGTACCACCTCTTACCTTGCAACAGAACGTAACAATTTAAGAACAATTGCATTGGGTGTAACCGACGGCAACCTTTACGGCAACAGTCTTTCTAACCACCCCTTCTCTCGTGCACCACAAAGTGATTTACTTACAAAAGCCAGCTATGGCGGAGCAGCCTCTGCAACATCCCCCACAATAAACAACCAAAGAAACAACAGAGGAAGCAACGGTGTTAGACCTCTGGCTAAAATTCGTTTTGATAAACCAAACGTGAATTACGAACAACCTGTTTACAACGCCGTTCAAAACGCTCTTCAACGTTTTCCAAATGGTCGCTTTGAAGTTCTGGCTGTTCACCCAACAACAGGGAATGCAGCGCAAGTCGCTATCGAAAGCACGCGTGCACGACGCAACGCCGAAGACGTGCTTAGAAAACTAACGCAAATGGGTATATCGCTAGATCAGATTGACATGTCAACGGCACCAAGCCCTGAAGCACGCTCTAGCGAAGTTCACATCTTTGTTCGTTAAAGAGTAAGTTGTGACAAGCATCACTTCAAAAATAATTCTATTTTTTGTACTCGTTACCTTGTCTCTCGTCGGAGGAGCTTACCTTGTATCAAATAAAGAAAAAACCTCTGTACAAGTACAAGAACAAAATCAAGCGCAGAAGTTAAACGAGAGTACAAAAAATTCTGTTTCAAAACAAAACAATAAAGAGGGTACAAATAAAGCCTCTACCCCATTTTTTCTGCAAAACTACAAAAGCCCTTACAAAAAAACAAATGGCTATGTCTTCAGCCGTCCCAGTAACGGTACATTAATAAAAACCCACGCCATCCAAATTGACATTAACGATGACAACACCGCCTCTGCAATAATCCCCAAACACAAAACTTCTCATAACAATAAAATCCAAGGCAACCCTATCCGAAAAGGACAAAAAGTTATTTTACACGACAAAGAAGGAACAATATTACCTTTAGGCGGAATTATTACAGAAATTATAGACAGTGAAGACAGTGAAGACAGTGAGGGTACACAGAAAATTATAATGTCCCTCCCTACACTAATTCACGACAAAGAGGAAACAGACGCCCCTAAAGATAACAACACGGATATGGATACGGATTCGAATGCTCCTCCCCTAGATGACCATGCGAACAAGGATACACCAGAGCAAAATATCACAAACATAGAATTTGAAAATCTATCACGCGAAGCAAAGATCATTACATTAGAAGGACGCGCGTTACAGCTTTTCCCTCTTTCCGCCATACAATATGATGAAGACAACATCCCTTACGTATGGGAAATAAAAGACCCAACAACACAAAAAAAGATAACGGTTGTTAAAACCCTCCTCCCTTCATTTATTGTTGGTGATGAATATTTCAGGGCCAAACACCCCATAACCGCCTACACTCATCTTGTTTTAAATCCTGATTCTAAACTGAAGAACGACACCGCCTATCCCATGAAAAAAACAAGGGTCACAACCCCAAAAAACAACCCTATTAAGGCATCATACAAAGCACTACGAAGAGCCAAGCTTGAACAAGAGCTTGAAAGAATGAGAGAAGAGGCAAGAAATTGCCGAACAGGGCAGCAATCATCGCTTAAAACAGCGAACAGTGCAAAAACAGGTGGCACGATGAGCACAAGCTGCCGTCAAGAAAAAGCACTAAGTGACCTCTCTGCCGAAGA
>CAZYHI010000115.1:0-5348 GCA_964647515.1 uncultured Micavibrio sp.
TACCGAGGACAATAAAGGAAATTTCTTATCGGCCAATGTCGCCAAGGGTATGCGTGCAGTTGGTATATCGGTGCAATCTTATACGTTGGCAGATCGTCTTATTCGTCCAGGGGATTATGTTGACGTGATGGTAACGTACCGCGTGCGTGTTAACACACGTAACAACCCACAGGCGCAATCTTTGGTTAATCGCTATGCCACTGAAACTGTCATTGAGAATGTTCGTGTTTTGGCAATTGATAAAAATGATACCAAAGCTGTTGATGAAGAAGAAACCGATGGTAAGAAAAAGAAGAAAAGTAAAAGTTCTAAAAAAGCGAGCTTGACGTTAGAGGTTCAACCCAAAGATGCAGAGAAGTTAGTTCTTGCAGATCGTATGGGGAGTATCGGCCTTGCGTTAAGAAGTATTGGGGATACCCAAGAAACTAAAACTACAAAATCAACAACCGATGTTGGTCTAAGTGATGTGATGACAAAACTTTCTGAGATGAATGGTGCTTCTTCTTCGGTTCGTGTTTATAACGGCGATCAAATGAACGAATTACAAGCACGTCATCAAGCGCCAACACAAAACAATATTGAATTTTCTGTAGAGGATGCACCACTACCTGAACAAAATATTATTATTAGCCCTGAAACACTTCTTCAATTAGAGGAACAGTAAATGAAAAAAATCACTGCGCGTTATTTTATTGTCACAATGTTAAGTCTGAGCTGTATGGGTGCCTTTATGGTTGGTTCATTAAGTGTCGCTTATGCTGATAAAGCCAATGTTGGAAAAATAGGATTTAAAAAAAGACCTTCTGGCGTCAGTTTGATGCTCGGTAAGGCGGATATGGTTTCTATTAATGGTGAAGTTGCTGATGTGTTGGTGGCTGACCCTAATATTGTCGATGTCATGGCCGTTAAATCAAACCGTCTTTATCTTGTTGGTTCGGCTTTGGGTGATACAAATATTATGGCTCTGGATGCTGATGGTAATGTGTTGCGCAAAATAAATGTTCATGTCCAAATGGATACGCAGCGCCTACAAAGTATGGTGGATGAACTGTATCCAAATGAGTCTGTTAATGTAAGAGCAATGTCAGATCAAATTATTTTAACGGGTGATGTTTCTACGCCTGCGACGGCTAATAAAATCACCAATCTTGTTGGAAAATTTGCCAATGGTACGCAAGGAGGCAATGCCACTTCAATAGATAATGCGATTGTGAATATGCTCAGTGTGCGTGGTGAACAACAGGTGATGCTGCGTGTAAAAATTGTCGAAGCGTCGCGTAGTGCGGTCAAAGATTTAGGTTTGAATTTACAAAACCCTCAAGGTGTTGATATTGGAAATGCTACTGCTGGGCTTAATTCAGCAGGTGGTTTGGGTTTAAGCGCGCCACAACAATTGGCTTCTGCCTTTTTAAATTACAGCTCTGGTTCTTTCGGGAATTTATCATTTTTGGCGCAAGCGTTAGAGCAAGAGGGCATTATTAATACCTTGGCCGAGCCAAATCTAACCGCGATCTCTGGCGAACAAGCAGGATTCTTAGCGGGTGGTGAATTTCCTATTCCAACACAAATTGATGAAAATGGAAATCTTGTTTTTGAATTTAAACCCTTTGGTGTGTCTTTAAATTTCAAACCATTGGTCATGTCTAAAGATCGTATCAGTTTAC
The DNA here is from genome assembly GCA_964647515.1 of uncultured Micavibrio sp. Classification (GTDB taxonomy): domain Bacteria; phylum Pseudomonadota; class Alphaproteobacteria; order Micavibrionales; family Micavibrionaceae. The sequence continues at coordinate 1,665 of CAZYHI010000115.1, forward strand.
AGTTAACAACAGAGGTTTCAACCGCATCGTTTGACGAAGGTCTGCAATTAAATGGAATAAACATTCCAACATTTAATGTACGCCGCGCTGAAACAAATGTTGAACTTCCAAGTGGTGGAACATTAATGATTGCAGGGTTAATTCAATCTGATTCAATTTCTAGTTTGACGCAATTACCAGGTGTTGGTGATATTCCTGTTATGGGTGACTTGATTAAATCGGATTCATTCAGACGTTCTGAATCTGAAGTCCTTGTGATGATTACACCTTATTTGGTACAACCTTTTGCACAAAATAAATCAGCCAGTGCGGCTTCTGCCGTGCCAACGACAACATCGACCTTAACGCAAAATGGCGCTGAAATGAATTATAGCGCGATAGTGCCTGATGACTCTGACCTGCCGCGCTTACCACCAGAAGATAGCGTTTTTGATTTTGATATGCCGTCTAATATACCTCCGCCACAACGTCGTTCGACAAATAAAATTAGTAGTTTTTTTAGTGATAACCTCCGCCGTATTTACGGTAAAAACACGCCAGAAAACTTAATATCCCAAACATCTGGTTTTGGATATGTGTTGGATTAGAAGGAAAATATAATGATAAAAAACAGTTTGAAATTATGGATTCTTTTGTTGATGGTAAGTGGTTTAAATGCCTGTACGCAAAACACACCATCGATGATGAACACATCACCTGTACAGGTGTCACAAACAACATTGATGGAACAAATTCCATTAAACAATTTGAACGATCAGATTATTGAAGCATTGGCGCACCATTATAATCAAAATGGTGTTAGTGATTTAGATTTAACCATGACTTATAACCCAACATCTTCATCCTTTACGGCGATGAATGCGGTGCATGAATTAGGGCATATAAAAGCTGCTTTGCAGAAAAAAAATATTACAAATGTGATGACACAAACACTAGCTGTGTCAAACGGTAGCCCGTCTTTGATTATATCTTATGATGTGATGCAGGCCGCCGCGCCGCATGATTGTACGTCAATGCCTGGTTTGGAGCGTGATGATACGACACGATTTTTAGGTGATTATAAATTTGGTTGCAGTATTGAAACAATGCTGTCCAAGCAAATTGCAAGGCCATCTGATTTGCAAGGCAATGCAGGACTTGGTCAGCGTGATGGACGACGTGATGCGGTTATCCTTGATCCATATAGCGGTGGTCAACCACGTGAAGCCTTAGAGGGCATAGAGCGGGATGATTTGACGACGAATTAGCCTTTTTAATAACCATAATCAAGTTATAAGCTATTAATCTTTTTTGCTTATAATAAAGGGTAGAAAATTCTTTAGGCGCATTCATTAAGGGCATTCATGTGACAAACGAAACAAATATACTATTACCAACGGCTAGTGTTCATTTATTTCTAAAAGATAAAGAAACGATCAATGCCGCCAATTCTTTGGTGGATGATTGGCGTTTTGCGCGTGTGAAAATAAGCGTTGAACAAGGCGATGTTGAAACGGCTATTCACGGTTATCAAAAAACAAAATCCCCTAATCTCATTATCATTGAAACGGATGTTATTGATGATAGTTTCACCAGCAGGCTTGCCGATCTGTCGCAACATTGTGATGAAGATACGGCGGCGGTTATTGTTGGTCCTGAAAATGATGTGAACTTATATCGAAACTTAACCTCGATGGGGGTCAGTGATTATTTGGTCAAACCTGTACCACTTGAAACGTTAAGTGAAATTATTGCGGGTACTTTGATTGAAAAATTGGGTGCAAAAGGGTCTCGTTTAATTGGCGTTGTTGGTGCAAAAGGCGGCGTTGGTACATCATCTTTGACACAAGGATTGGCATGGGGTGTTTCAGAAACGCTCAAGCAAAAAACTTTTCTTATGGATGCCGCAGGCGGTTGGTCATCATTAAGCGTGGGTATGGGGTTTGAACCAACAACAACGTTGTATGAGGCGGTGCGTGCCGCCAGTAATAAAGATGAAGATACGTTGGGGCGCATGTTCTTTAAAGCCAATGATGATCTAACAATTTTGGCGGCGGGTGCAGATCCCATGTTGGAAGCTTCCGTCCATGCCCAGCAATATGAAGAATTGCTTGATTTAATGATGGTAAAATACCCTGTTGTCATTGTTGATTTATCAGGTGCTATCCCGTCTTTAAAACGCACGGTGATTAATCGGGCGCATGAGCTGGTTGTCGTGACCACACCAACCTTGCCAGCGTTGCGCTCTACACGTTCTTTAGTTCAAGAAATAAAACTTCTTAAAGGTGGCGATGTTTCTGATGTTGATTTAATCGTCAATATGCAAGGGATGATCCCCAGTAAAGAAGTGTCGAAAAAAGATATTTCTGATTCTTTAGGTATGAAGCCGAAAATGACAATTCCTTTTGATGCAAAGTTATTTATTGGATCTGAAAATGAAGGTAAAAAATTAACCGATCAAAAAAGTGGCAGCGAGATTGTTAATCACCTCTTGCCGATTGCGCGTGATGTTCTCAATCAATTAGATCAAAGTTCTTCTGATAAAGGCGCTAGCGCAGGGCTTAATGGTTTCCTCAATAAAATATTGAAAAAAGGGTAGGAGGCAGAAAATGTTTGGTAAAAAACAAAATGATGATGCTTCAGCTTCTAAACCGCAAGAAGAGATAAAAGTCGAAGATGTTGCGGTTGAACAAGAAGTAATTGCGGAAGAAGCGCAAGAAACTCTTTCAGAAAAATCAGAAAAAGAAGTGAAATCTATGGATGATGATCTTCTTTTGCACGAAGAAGACTCTGATGACCAAAACGCCGAAGATAGTGAAGATTCGATGACGTCTTTACGTCTCCAACGGGCGCGAAACCGTATCTGGCTTGATTTGCGTGATGGTATTGATTTAAAAGCTTTGGCACGGATGAAATCCGAAGAAGCCCGTGATGAGGTATCCTCCGCCGTTGAAGAAATCGCCCGCTTTCGTAATCTTGATCTTACACCCGCTGAATTAAAACGTATCGCCAAAGAATGTGGCGATGACATGCTTGGTTTTGGACCATTGGAAGAGCTTCTCGAAATTGATGGTATCGCCGATATCATGATTAATGGACCAGAGACAATCTATATTGAACTTGGTGGTAAAATTGAACGGGCGAACATTAAATTTAGAGATAATCAGCATCTTGTTACAATTTGTCAGCGTATTGTGGGCGCGATTGGTCGCCGCGTTGATGAAGCATCGCCTATTTGTGATGCCCGCTTGCCCGATGGTTCACGTGTGAATGTTATCATTCCACCACTGGCCGTTGATGGAGCGTGCATGACCATTCGTAAATTTACCAAAGATAAATTGACGCTAGAAAAACTTCTTGAATTTGGCGCGATGACACCAAGCGCAGCGAAATTGATGCAAGCCATTGGCCGTTGCCGCGTCAATGTTCTCATTTCTGGTGGTACAGGTTCTGGTAAAACAACGATGTTGAACTGTCTGACACGCTATATCGAACAAGGTGAGCGTATTATTACCTGTGAGGATGCGTGTGAGCTTCAATTACAACAACCCCATGTTGTTCGACTTGAAACACGCCCCCCTAATTTGGAGGGTGTGGGTGAAGTGACCATGCGCGATTTGGTAAAGAATTGTCTGCGTATGCGCCCCGAACGTATCATCGTGGGTGAGGTGCGTGGGCCAGAGGCCTTTGATTTATTACAAGCGA
>CAZYHI010000116.1:0-5274 GCA_964647515.1 uncultured Micavibrio sp.
GCGGAGCTGGAAGCGCTTTATGGTTTTGACAAACCTGCGCATGAACGTTTTATTCAAATGATAAAAAACTACGCCAAGTTTGACCTTGGGCAAAGTTATTACCGTGATGTGTCTGTCATTGATTTGGTGCTGGAAAAAATGCCAGTATCGATTTCACTCGGGCTTTGGTCAACGCTGATTATCTATCTTATTTCTATTCCGCTGGGCATTAAAAAGGCCGTCAAAGACGGACAAAAATTTGATATTTGGAGTAGCGCGGCGGTCTTTACAGGCTATGCCATCCCCTCTTTCATGTTTGCGATTTTGCTCATTATCTTATTTGCAGGGGGGCGGTATTTTGACCTGTTCCCGCTTCGTGGGCTAACGTCCGATAATTTTGATGATATGAATCTGATTCAGCAAACGCTAGATTACCTCTGGCATATGGTTCTCCCTGTCGCGGCGATGGTGATTAGCGGTTTTGCAGGACTAACCATGCTGACCAAAAACTCGTTTTTGGATGAGATTAACAAGCAATACGTACTAACTGCACGCGCCAAAGGCTTGGAAGAAAAACAAGTGCTGTATGGCCATGTGTTTCGTAATGCGATGTTGATTGTGATTGCGGGTTTTCCATCCGCTTTCCTCGCGATTTTCTTTACAGGCTCGCTCTTGATTGAGGTGATTTTCTCCCTCGATGGGTTGGGCTTATTGGGCTATGAAAGCGTGATAAACCGTGATTATCCCGTGGTACTCGGCACGCTTTATATCTTTGCCCTGATGGGGCTGATTACCACACTTATCCGTGATGTTGTCTATGTTGTGGTTGATCCACGTATTGACTTTGAAGCGAGGACGGTGTGAGCAAGCACCCAAAATTTATTTGACAGAACTGTTAACTTCCTGTATCATTCAAAAAATCACTAATAAGGAAGTTTTGGAGTAACTAATGAGTCTTAAAAAAATAGCAAAGAAACTTTCTAAAATCCGTGATAATCACGTTGATACAGATTATGTATCACAAGATGATAAAACTGACCTTCTATCCTTGGTCAATGACATCATTGCCGAAGCGCAAGACAAACTGCCTCAGCAACAAAAAAGCATCACCCCTTACCTACCGCAAGCCGATAACGATAATAAAGATTTATCGTCAGATCAAAGATTCCGCCTGCGCTTAATGGAAAAAACAGGGACTGGTTCTGTTTCTATTCATTAAGAACTTACGCCGCAGATAAGCCACCAACAATCTTCATAATATCGTCGATCGGTGTGCCATTTTGATTCATATCAAGAAGTGGTAACAGACTTGTTAAACCACCCATTAGCTCATTACCTTGTCCGCCACCTGCATTGACCAAACCTTGCAGGCCTTGCGGATTAGACAGGCCAAAATTCTTACTTAAAATACCCATTAAAATCGTCGCGCCTATTGGCAATAACGCTTTTATGATTTGTGATTCAACACTGGCGGATTGCCCAATATTTTGCGCCACGGCTCGGCTTTGTTCTTTACCACCCAAAATGTGACCGAGAATTTTGTCCCCTTCTTCTTGTGCGTTTAGTGCCGTATCTGGTTCATCAACAAACTTATCATGGCCGCCTGTCATCAACGCGCCCAATAAAGATTGTAATCCTTCCGAGCTTTGTGCATTACCTTGAACACCACTACCTAATGAGCTTAAAACCTGTCCCATAAGGGCACCCGCTTGTGCGCCATCTAATCCCAATTTTTCACTCACCAAGTTTAAAATTTGGTCTTGTTGTCCTGTCACTTCCAGTGCCTTCATTAAATCCATTTTGATGTCCTCTTCAGATGTGTAAGTCAGCTAAACCTTAAACCATAACGCGTTTCAGCTCAAGGTTTCTTGCTAAACAGCTGAAATTACTAAAAAATTATTTATTTCGTTAATTTGTAATTAACCCTCATCATTTAGTATAATTAAATATGGGAAATGGAATTAAAACACAGAATGATCACTATTTAGAAGGTGTCATGGAAGGTAATGATATACCAACCATTGCCGTCACAATCCCTTCAGGTGAAACAGGATTAGGCGCGATCAAATCTGACGCAATTCAAAAATTTACCGAAACTTTAAATGTAGACACAGACACAGCAACTTCATTAGCTGAAAAAGCAGTGGAAAGCATTAGTTTTAAAGCAAATTTTGGTCAGGTTGGTTTATCTATCCTTCCTATGGAGCATAATAATCAACCTGTCTGTGTTGTACTCCAGCCTGATACTGATCAAATACAGGACTTTAAAGAAACATTGCTAGCCCCACAATCGATAGTAACATCCCTCCCCGGAGAGGGAAAACATTGGGCAAAAGGGGCTGGTATACACGAAAAAACACATTGCTTTCCAAAAAATAGAAATCTTGGGAATATTCTAGAAAAAGAAATCCCCGCCGATCAGGCACGAATAGCATACTATGAAGAAAATGGTTTAAGTAACCTTACAGAATCTTATAAGAATTTGCGTAATGTTTATTCAATAGCAGACCCTGACCATGCCGTTGGCATATACCTTAGCGGTGAAGAAGTACCCGCAGATGCTTATGATCGAGCTTTGGATTTTGAATTTTTAGTTAAAAAATCCGTTTCAGAATCAGAATACGGCAATCTGAACACAACCGAAGGTTCTCTCGTCGACAACCTTAATAATTTCATTAATAATAATACGGCAGAATATACTGTTATGGCAGCTAATATTCTTAAAGAAGGCGGGTTAGAGCATATTGAAAACCAAACTATTCAAAAGCATGTTCACAGCTTTCTACGCTCTTACGACGAAATAAAAGCCAATCCCAGTATTTACAATCAAAATGATCCTGAACGTATTCAAAGAATTGAATCCGCGCTCGAAGAAAAAATTAAACCCAAGTTAGAAACTCTAGATGGTCAACCTGTTCTTGATGGACATGGAAACGCTATTAGAATCGGCGGTGATGATGCCAGTAACGACCCCAGTGTTTCTGTTGATCCAAATTTATTCAAAACCCCTGCATCAAGCCCAGCGCACGTCAACACGGCAGCAAACAAGATGGCGCCAAACCGCGTTACATCATTATCAGGAGAATTTTTAACCAAAGGTGCGGCCAATGAAGAAGGCAGTCCTTCCGTACAAGTCGTACCAAAGAATCAACAACAACTTGCTCTTACCGAACACAATCCTACTTCCGCCCTCACACCAGCGGCATAAAAAAAAGCGGAACTATATAAGCCCCGCTTTTTATAATAATTATACATTCCCTGCTTCCCCTGCGAAGGCAGGGGTCTGCTCAAAACTTAAAAAGATTCCTGCCTACGCAGGAAAAGCAAACACGAATGATTATTTACTTTTTACCCATCAGGCCGCCAAGCATACCCATTGCATCATCAACAACACTACCGTCATTATCTTGATCGAGCATTGACATCAAGCTACCCAAGCCACCACTTTGTGCTGCTTGTTCTAAACTTTGTGCGCCGCCCGCTTTTTTGCTCATCGCACCCATAGCCATTGTGGCGATCATCGGTAACATGCCTTTTACGGTTGCTTCATCAACACCAGCATCACTAGCAATTTGCGCCGCGGCTTGCCTACTTGCATCTTTGCCGCCCATCAACTGACCCAAGATATTGTTGCCTTCTTGTGTGACCGCTTCGGCTTGATCGGCGATTTGCTCAGGCGCTTCAGCAATACTTTCAGCATTTCCTTGACCAATCAATCCCATCAAGGCACCAAGACCGCCTTCACTTTGTGCGTTCTCTTGAACGCCTTGTCCCAATTTACCCATAACTTGTGACATCACGTTATTGGCTTTGTCATCTTCTAAACCAAATTTTTGTCCCAACGCCGCAACGATTTTATCTTGCTGGCCTGAAGCTTGTATAAGTTTCATTAAATCCATAATACTCTCCTATTAAATTATATGTGCCTTGTTTGTAGGCTATAAATGGGGCTAACTCAAGGAATTTAACGAAAATGCCTTCTCAAGCCTTCTCACTCCCCCTAAAATGACCTTCATGTTACAGATAAATAAGCCAAAATTACTTTTAAGTGTGAAGAACTTGTCCGTAGATTTTACAACGACAGAGCGTGTTTTTCATGCGGTGAAAGATGTCTCATTCAATGTTGAAGAAGGTAAAACGATGGCTCTGGTTGGTGAAAGTGGCTCGGGTAAATCCGTTACGGCACTTTCGATTATGCAACTGCTCCCCTATCCTTTGGCGTCGCACAGCCCTGCAAGCTCCATCAAGTTTAACGATGAAGAATTGGTTGGTAAAAAAGATGGCTTTATGCGGCACATTCGCGGCAGTCAAATTGGTATGATTTTTCAAGAACCGATGACCGCGCTCAACCCACTTCATTCTATTGAACGACAAATTGGTGAAATTTTACGCCTGCATCAAAAGATGAGCGAAAGTGATGCTCGCAAAAAAGTATACGAGCTTCTCGACATGGTTCAACTGCCCAAAATGAAAGAGCGTTTGAATGCCTATCCGCATGAGCTTTCGGGTGGGCAACGCCAACGCATTATGATCGCGATGGCGCTCGCCAATGACCCTGAGCTTCTCATTGCCGATGAACCAACAACCGCGTTGGATGTCACCGTGCAGGCGGAAATTTTAGAATTGTTGGAAGAACTGCAAACAGAACTTAAAATGGCGATGTTACTCATCACCCATGACTTATCTATCGTTGAAAAATTCGCCGATGATGTTTGCATTATGAAGTATGGTGAAATTGTTGAACAAGGCGTGGCGAAAGATGTTTTTAAAAAACCAAAAGATGATTATTCCAAAAAACTTTTAGGCTCTATGCCAACTGGTGTGGCGGCCGAACCAAAAACAAATTCTTCGGCGATTATTCAAGGCGTGGATATGAAAGTCCATTTTCCTGCCAAGAAATCCTTTTGGGGTAAGACAACGCAATGGGTAAAGGCCGTTGATGGTATCAACGTTGACATCAAAGCAGGGCATACCGTTGGTGTTGTTGGTGAAAGTGGCTCTGGCAAATCAACATTGGGCTACGCGCTGATCCGTCTTCTCAATGGTAAAGGTACAATCAATTATAACGGCACCGATATCTCCGCCTTTAACCGTAAACAGATGACACCGCTGCGCTCGGATTTGCAAATCGTCTTCCAAGACCCCTTTAGTGCGCTGTCCCCACGGATGAGCATCGCCGATATTATTGGTGAAGGCTTAAAAGTGCATCAACCAGATTTAGATGCCGAAGCACGTGATGCGCTCGTGGTAAAATCCTTAGAAGATGTTCATCTTGACCCAGCGACGCGTCACCGC
>CAZYHI010000117.1:0-5168 GCA_964647515.1 uncultured Micavibrio sp.
CAACGCCATCACGCCAGAATTTTCACCACCATCCATCGCATCATCATCAAAGCCAAGTAACGAGTCGATCTCGTCTTGGTTTAAAATACGATTATCCTCTTCACCACCATCATCAAGAGAGGCAGAAGCAGATTCGGACGCAGCTGATGCCGCATCCGCAGATTCTAAACCCGCAGACTTTGTTGCTTCTAACTCTTGTGTTTCGGTATCACTCATTTTTTATTTTATTTTATCGTTTATCACACACACTATCGTTCGCACTTTAAATATTCTATTTGCTAAACTGATAGAACAGTGCCCATTTTATATGTTTATTATGACATACTATTGTATCAGAATTTCCTGAAACAATACATCTTGAACTTCCACGGGGTACGCCGCCGCATTCACACGGCTCAATAATTCCATTTGAAGGCGGTAAATCCCCGCAGAGCCGCGCAAATCACGGACACGTAACTCCCTTAAATAGGTCTGAAACTGGTCAATAACCCGTGGCATAACATTCTCAACCGACAGCTTGGCATCTTCATTTTCCAGCTCCAATTGCACACTCAAACGTAAATAACGCGGCTGACCGTCACTACTGCTTAAATTGACAATCATATCGGGGATTTTTAGAAACGCCGCATTCAGGTTGGCTTTTTCTTGAGCGACATCTAATTCGGACGCTTCAACATGCTCTTCGGTTTTAAGAAAGTTATCAAACGCGCCAACAAGGTAGGCTGTCGCCCCACCACCTAAAAGAAGCAACGGCGCCCCAACAAACAAAATCATCTTTTTCAGGTTTAAGCCGCCAGACTCTTCTGCTTTATCATCAAGATCATCCTCCAAAGAGGCATCAACCATTTCATTATTACCAGACATGAATATTAATCCTTTAGGTTATTGATATAACTACAATATCATAGCTTTTATAACTTGATGTTAATTATAAAGACAATGCCATCTATCTGACTAGCCCCTTTTGGCACTCATGCACAGATTCAAAACCAATATATATTTAGCCCCTCGCATATATAAAAACATACGGTAAAACTTGCCCCCGTAATCACCTCTTCTAAGGCATTTTTAGCTCCCTTACTCTTACCATACTGCCGTAACTTATACATAAGCTATTGAAATAAAACAATTTTTATTCTGGCACGGTGTATGCAATACCTTATCCGAGTTTTAATTTACACGAAACAAGGTTATGACAAAATGGAAAATTCACTCTATATAGGCTTATCAAAGCAAGTTGTCCTCAGAGAGAACATGGACATTATCGCGCAAAACGTCGCCAATGTCAGTACGCCCGGCTATCGCGCTCAAAATATGGTCTTTGGTGAATATGTGATTGACCAACCTCGCGTCAAAGAAGATATCGCCATGGTGTTAGATTACGGTCAATATCAAGTGACTGACCCAGGTTCTATCAGACAAACGGACAACCCCCTTGATGTGGCTTTGGTTGGTAATGGCTTTTTAGGCATTCAAACCCCAGCAGGCATTCAATATACACGCGCCGGTAACCTGACCATGGATGCCGAAGGCGTCTTGCGTAACGCACGCGGCCTAGCTGTCGCCAGCGAAGGCGGCGGTGACATTACAATTCCACGTGATGCCAGAGACATCAGAATTGATAAAAGCGGCGTGATCTCAACCGAACAGGGTGAGATTGACCAACTTATGGTTGTTGAATTTGAGCATTATCAAAACGTAAACCCCGCAGGTAACGGTCTATATGTGGCAGAAGAAGCACCGATAGAAAACACGGGCACAACCGTTTTACAAGGCCGCCTTGAAGGATCAAACGTCCAAGCGGTGGTGGAAATGACCCGCATGATCTCTGTTTTACGCGAATATCAAGCCGTACAAAACATGATGCAATCAGAACATGACCGCCAAAGAAGCTCAACACAACGATTAGCAAGAACAGAAGCATAACAATAACTTAAAAGAAAATACTAAGAAGAATACTTAAATAAGGAGAAACTAAAAATGGTAACAAGATCTTTAGATATCGGCGCAACAGGAATGCTGGCTCAACAACAAAATGTTGATGTTATTTCAAACAACATTGCCAACATGACAACAACAGGATTTAAACGCCAACGTGCCGAATTCCATGACCTTATTTACCAAAACAAAATTCGTCCGGGTGCCGCGTCTTCTGATGCAGGAACAACATTGCCTTCTGGACTACAATTTGGTCTCGGAGTTAGCCTCGGCTCTATCGTTCGTTCACATGAACAAGGAACGATCCAACTGACAGAAAACCAACTTGATTTAGCCATCACAGGCGAAGGTTATTTCCAAATTGAATTACCCGATGGTGAAACGGCTTATACCCGCCAATCTATTTATCAGCTTAACGAAGATGGTGAAATCGTAACACCACAAGGTTACCGCCTTGAACCAGGAATTACCGTTCCCGAAGATGCTCTTGATATTGTTGTCAACGTATCTGGCGAAGTGATGGTGAAATTACCAGATCAAGTTGAATTTGAAAATGTTGGGCAAATTGAGCTTGCCAACTTTGTTAATCCCGCCGGCCTAGATGCCATTGGTGACACAATGTTCTTAGAAACAACAGCCTCTGGAGATGTTCAAACTGGCGAACCTGGCGAAGATGTCTTCGGTCAAATCCGACAAGGCGCTATTGAAAATTCAAACGTGAATATCGTTGAAGAGATTACAAATCTTATTGCCGCACAGCGTGCCTATGAGATGAATTCAAACGTTATCACAACAAGTGATGAGATGCTGCAAACAGTAACGCAACTTCGATAACATAAAATAAAGTACAACTGGGAGATTTTAAAAATGGTTAGATTATTTTGGACTGGAAAATCAATGACATTACGCTTTACATTTTTATGTTTAGCTGTTGTTCTTGCTAGCTTTTTTAGTATTTTCGTTTCAAAAGCATCTCAAGCCGCTTCTTTAAAATCTGTTGCCGTGATTAGTGACAACACGATCAAGCTCGGTGATTTATTTGATAACCTACCCCACAACGCGGAATATGTTATTGGCCCTGCCCCACAACCGGGTAAAGACATGACATTAAATGCGCGCACACTCTACCGCATTGCTTCTGCGCTTGATTTATCATGGAGACCAAACAGCACCGCCGATCAAATCATCGTTCGTCGTGAAGCCACCGTTGTTTCTTATGAGTTGATCGAAAGTAAACTGCGTAACGGCCTAGAAAATCAAGGAATTAGCGGGCGTTACAATATCAATCTCAGCAGCAAAAAACCAACTATCGTCTTACCTTTTGATATGGATGAAAGCGTTGAAATCTCAAACATATCTTATGACCGTAACAAAGATTATTTCAAAGCAACATTGGTTGCACCATCGGTAGACAACCCTGTCCAACGTATCAAAGTAAGCGGTATCATTGACCGCTTGGTCAACGTGCCTATCTTATCGAAAAACTTACAAAATGGTGACGTCATTGGTGACAGCGATATCGAAATGATTGAAATTTCACAAAATGATCTTCAACATAATATGATCACCAGCAAAGAAAAAATGATCGGTATGACGCCACGCCGTATCGCCTATGCTGGTAAATTCGTCCAAGACGGTACATTAATTAAACCACAATTGGTTCGACGTGGAGAAAACGTCAACATCACATTTACCGAAGGCCCACTGGTTCTATCAGCCAAGGGGAAGGCCCTGCAATCTGGCGCAAAAGGTGACATCGTTCGCGTCACAAACGCCAATAGCAGCCGCACCGTTGACGCCATTGTGAGCGGTAGCCATCAGGTTATCGTCAGATAAAAAGAATAAACTGAAATAAGGAGTAGTAATAATGACTTTTACAAAACAAGCACAATATTTAATGTTAATTTCAACATTATTCCTTGTCAGCGCCTGTGGTTCGGCAAGCCGTCTCTCCAATATTGGAAAGCCGCCTGCCCTCACCAAAATTCAAAATCCAGCAGATGATAAAAATTATAAAAAAGTTTCTATGCCTATGCCTGAGATTGAAGAAGTTGAAAAAGAGAAAAACTCCCTGTGGGCCAGCAATCGTCAAACATTCTTCAAAGACCAACGTGCCAATAATGTTGGTGATATCTTAACTGTTGTCATCGATATTGATGATGAGGCAGAGCTAGAGAACGAGTCAGAGCGTAGCCGCAACGGCAGTGAGAATTTTGGATTAAACAGCTTACTTGGTGTCGAAACGCAACTCACAAAAGTGCTACCAGAGGGTGTAATCGGTTCAGACTTAGTTGACACAGATTCAAGCTCCAGATCAAGCGGATCAGGCAGTATTGAGCGTGAAGAAGAAGTTCGCATGACCCTCGCCGCGACGGTGACGCAAATTTTACCAAACGGCAACATGCTAATCCAAGGGCGTCAGGAAGTGCGTGTTAATTTTGAAAAACGTGTCCTTGAACTCGCAGGTGTTATCCGCCCCGAAGACGTGACAGTTGATAATTCTATTCCGTATGACAAGATTGCCGAAGCGCGTATTTCATACGGCGGCAAAGGCCAAATCACCGACGTGCAACAACCACGATACGGACAACAAGCATTTGATATTCTATTTCCTTTTTAATAGCTTATCGCCAGAAATTAAGAACACAAATTAAGGATTAATTTGCTTAATACACGAAAGCCAGTCTAGGAAAGACTGGCTTTTGTGTTTACGAGGCCCCTAATTAAGTTTTCATAAAAATATTGACTTTACGGAAAATTATTGCTAATTAACTTTGTTACTTAAAAATGAATGAAAGATTTGAGCATGACTGAATCCAGTACAGAAGAAACATCAGAAGTTTTACACCATTATGCATTTAATCGAATTATGACGATTATGAATGCAGACGAATATCCATTTCTTGTTGGACCAGCTGGTTCAGGAAAAACAACAATTGGTGAGCAAGTAGCTGAAAAATTAGGTGCTGAATTTTACTATTCTGGCGCTGTTGAATCCGCATTTCAATTGAAAGGGTTTAAAGATGCTCAAGGAAATTTAAATAAGACTGCATTTGTCCATGCCTACGAAAATGGCGGTGTATTTTTACAAGATGAAATGGATGCTTCTGATTCAACTGCTCTTGTTGCACTTAATGCTGCTATTAGTAACCGTATTTTAGATCTTCCAGATGGTGCTATGCTTAAAATGCATTCAGATTTTAAATTAATTGCCGCAGCTAATACAGCGG
>CAZYHI010000118.1:0-5122 GCA_964647515.1 uncultured Micavibrio sp.
ATGGATTTAGTTGAGATTGATTAAATGAATAAAACCGCAATTGAAAGATTGTCAAAAATCCATGAGGCACAAATTTTGAATTATTTAAAACTATCTGACATTAAAATCGGGTTTTTAATGAATTTTAATGTACCCTTGTTGAAAGATGGTTTAAAAAGATTTGTAAATACAAATAATCGTTGCGCGCGCTGAGTCCGTGGCGGTTTAAAATAATATTCAAAGGATAGAAAAACATGACTGCCATTATTGATATCAAGGGTCGCCAAATTTTAGACAGCCGTGGAAACCCCACAGTGGAGGTTGATGTGATCCTCGAAAGTGGCGCGATGGGCCGCGCGGCTGTGCCATCTGGCGCATCTACTGGTGCTTATGAAGCGGTGGAGCTTCGTGATGGTGACAAAAAACGCTGGGGCGGTAAGGGTGTTGAAAAAGCCGTCAATTATATCAATACAACTATTTTTGAAGCACTTTGCGGCCTTGACCCTGAAGAGCAGCTTTATGTCGATAACGCGATGATGGCGCTTGATGGCACAAAGAATAAATCGAAGTTTGGCGCGAACGCGATTTTAGGTGTATCGCTAGCGATGGCGAAGGCTGTGGCGAATGAGGTCGATATGCCGCTTTACCGTTACCTTGGTGGCGCGTATGCTCATACACTGCCCACGCCGATGATGAATATCATTAATGGTGGGGCGCATGCGGATAACCCCGTTGATTTTCAAGAATTCATGATTATGCCGATAGGCGCGCCAGATTTTAACGAGGCACTTCGTTGTGGAACAGAGATTTTCCATGCGTTGAAAAAACAGTTACAAGCCGCAGGGATGAACACCAATGTCGGTGATGAAGGTGGTTTTGCGCCTGCTGTTAAATCGGCGACAGAAGCATTGGACTTTATTATGAAGGCGATTAAAGATGCAGGGTATAAAGCGGGCGCGGATGTTGTGATTGCGCTTGATACAGCCTCAACCGAGTTTTGCAAAGATGGAAAATATCATTTGGAAGGGGAAGGGCGCGTTCTTTCTTCGGATGAAATGATCGATTATTTTGAACAGCTTTGTAACGACTACCCGATTGTATCAATCGAAGATGGCTTGGATGAAGATGATTGGGATGGTTGGGTTAAATTGAACGAGCGTATTGGTGACCGCGTGCAGTTGGTGGGTGATGATTTATATGTGACAAATCCGACACGTCTTGCCAAGGGGATTGAGATGGGCGCGGCGAACGCGATCTTGATTAAGGTCAACCAAATTGGGACATTGAGCGAAACTTTGGAAGCTATCGAAATGGCGAAAAAAGCTGGCTATGGTATTGTCATGTCGCACCGTTCTGGTGAAACGGAAGATTCCACCATTGCGGATTTAGCGGTGGCGACAAATTGTGGGCAGATCAAAACAGGCTCGCTTTCACGTTCTGACCGTATCGCCAAATATAATCAGCTGATCCGTATTGAAGAAGATTTAGGCCCAGCGGCAAGTTATTGCGGCGCAGGTTTCCTCCGCGCACCGTTGAGTGCAACGAAACCAGCGAAGAAAAAAGTGGCTTGACATCCTTTGTTATTTATGTAAATTTAAGTTGATTTCAAGTTGTACGAAGAGGGAAAATTAAATGCCAAGTGATAAGTTAGATAATGCTAGTGCAGAACTTCATGGGCAGTGGGATAACTCTGGTAATTTACGAGGAGCTCCTGAACAAAACCCACCAATAGACGAAATGGATATAATGTTTAGTGGTGATCACAATGCAAATTTTTCTTCAGTACCAGTAAGCCAGCCTCCTGCTAATAAAAAAGGTAAGGAAATTAAAAACTCTCGTACCGGTGAGGGCTGGGTACAGCTTTCTGCAAATTATTAAACTCTGCTTTAATTTATCATGCTGCGGGGATGGCAGTGGGATAAACACCATCGTAAGTCGCCATGTTCTACATTTGTACGCTCTAAATTATTGATTCAATTCATTTTTATGTTTGACCTGTGGATAACTATATGATTCAATAGAGATAATGAAAAAACTTATCCAACAGCGTTATTTATTCCGTCGTAATATGATGGCCGTTATTGGGATTTGTTTGAGCTTTTATTTTTGTTATCATTTAATTGCTGGCCCGCGTGGATATTTATGCTTGATGTCTTTGGAAAGCGATATTGCAAGTGCTTCTGCGGAACATGATACCTTGAAAGAGGAGCGCACGCGCCTTGAAAAGCATGTGAAGATGATGCGTCCAGGGTCGATTGATCGTGACTTATTGGAAGAACGTGCGAAGCATGTTTTGGGTTATCGTCATCAAGACGAGATGATTATGCTACAAAGTCGCTCATAACAACAAGTTTTCTTTTTATTAAATTCATTTTATTTCAATGGTTTAGTGATTTTGTGCGTTTTCTTTGCGGAAAAATTGCATTTTTTTCTAGCCTCGTGCTTTGCTTAGGAGTAGTTTTTGCGAGGTAGTTTAATAAGCGTTTTAAACAAAAGAGGGGTCTTGGGGCGTGGCTAAAACAAAAGCAAAAACAACGACGAAAAAGTCGGGTAAAAAACCAAATCTAAAAACGATTTCTAATTCTAATCCTGAACCAACGTTGGAGGAGATGAAGAAGTTATACGAAGAAATGCTTCTCATTCGCCGCTTCGAAGAAAAAGCAGGACAGCTTTATGGGATGGGGCTGATTGGTGGTTTCTGTCATTTATATATTGGGCAAGAGGCTGTGGTGACAGGTATTCAATCTGTCCAAGAAGAAATTGATACGGTTGTCACGACCTATCGTGACCATGGACATATGTTGTCTAAAGGTATGGACCCAAAAGGCGTAATGGCGGAGCTAACGGGGCGTGAAGGTGGGTATTCGCGCGGTAAGGGGGGCTCGATGCATATGTTTTCTCAAGAAAAAGGATTTTTTGGCGGGCATGGAATTGTCGGGGCATCCACAGCGATTGGAACAGGTTTGGCATTTGCGCATAAATACCGTGAAGATGGCGGTGTTGCGGTGGCTTATATGGGTGATGGTTCAGCCAACCAAGGGCAAGTGGCTGAATGTTATAACATGGCGGCGCTTTGGGATTTGCCTGTCCTATATGTAATTGAAAATAATCAATATGGTATGGGAACATCGGCGGCACGTCATGCGGCGGGGCAACTTTATGCCCGTGGTCAAGGCTATGGCATTCCCGGTGAGCAAGTAGATGGCATGGATGTGTTTGCGGTTCAGGCGGCGGCGCGTCAGGCGCTAGATTATGTGCGTACTGGTAACGGCCCTTATATCTTAGAAGTCATGACTTATCGTTTCCGTGGACACTCAATGTCTGATCCTGCGAAGTACCGTACGAAGGAAGAAGTCGATGGCAAGAAAATGGAAGACCCCATTATTAAGTTAAAAACATTGATGACGGAACAACATGATGTCAAAGAAGAAGATTTAAAATCAATTGATAAAGCGATTAAAGCACGTGTAAAAGAAGCAGCAGAATTTGCAGAAAATTCACCAGAACTTCCCTCCGAAGAGCTTTGGACTGACGTGCTGGTAGAGGTTTAGGGTGATGGCAGTAATTGACTTAAATTCTAGACGTTGTGAGCCATTGCAAATTGATTTTGATGATGGTCACTGGAAAGAGTTTGAAAAAACAGAAGAGTTTTTAAAACTTGTGAACCCAATTAATTTTGAATTTGAAACAAATATAGAAACGACAAAGGTGATGTGCCGTCCTATATCTTGTTATGAGGACGCTCTTTTTTTACGTGTTACTGACGAAACTTGGCCATATGATTGGGCTGTGTTTCATTTTTTGTATAGTAAAGAAGGCAATTACTATCAGTTTGGCAGTTTGAGTTTGACGCTATGGGACATTAATAGAGCTGCTAATATAAATATTAATAAACAAAGCGCGACTGATTATTTAAAGCTTTTTAATTATTTCTTTTTAATGGATGAAGAAGATAATTCTTTATTTATTTTGGATAGTGTCGAAAGTGAATTTGTAGGTTTATTGCCATATTCAAATGAGATGGAACGTCAAAATATTTTAAATGTAATTGAGCCTGCTATTGTTAAAGGACCTGACAAAGAGGAGGAATATCAAGTAGAGCATGATGTTACAGATGGGGAATCCCTATATAGACGCATTAGCTCTATTACTAAGGAAGGTTTTATGCAGGATTTGGAAATTATTAAACACAAATTGGGTTGAAAAATACTTATAAAGCTTAGTGAACTTCGTGTCTTTGTGGTTTAAAAATAATAAAAAGAGAAAAATAAAATGACAATACAAATATTAATGCCGGCGTTATCGCCAACAATGACAGAAGGTAATTTGGCCAAATGGCTGAAAGCCGAAGGTGATACGGTTGAATCTGGTGATGTGATTGCCGAGATTGAAACCGATAAAGCGACAATGGAAGTTGAAGCCGTTGATGAAGGTGTCATGGGGAAAATTTTGATTGAAGCGGGGACAGAGAATGTTTCTGTAAATACGCCGATTGCAGTGCTTTTAGAAGATGGTGAAAGCGCGAGCGATATTGATGCGAATGCGTCAAGCGCGCCAGCGCCTGCTACTCAAGCAACGGAAGAGTCTGTTGCGGTTTCTATGTCTACTGATGTGGCTTCACAACCAACAGGCGCGCATGTTGATAATCGTGATATTTTATACGCACAAGGTGTTGTGATTGAACCGCCTGTTTTTGATGAAGCACCCTTTATGGCGGCAACAGAGACACAAACCGTGCGTGTTGCGCTTCGTGATGCGATGGCCGAAGAAATGCGTAGTGATGAAGATGTTTACATCATGGGTGAGGAAGTCGCCGAATATAACGGTGCCTATAAAGTGACCGAAAACATGCTGGATGAATTTGGCGCGAAACGTGTAATTGACACCCCGATTACCGAGCATGGCTTTGCGGGCTTGGCGGTTGGCTCGGCGATGAATGGCTTAAAGCCTATCGTGGAATTTATGACCTTTAACTTCGCGATGCAGGCCATCGATCATATTATTAACTCTGCTGCGAAGACATTATATATGGCGGGTGGACAGCTGGGCTGTCCTATTGTGTTCCGTGGCCCGAACGGTGCGGCGGCGCGTGTGGGTGCGCAACATTCACAATGTTATGCCTCGTGGTATGCACATGTGCCTG
>CAZYHI010000119.1:0-5066 GCA_964647515.1 uncultured Micavibrio sp.
TGCTGCCTTCTTCGTCTTCCTCTTCTTCTGTTTTCGCCTCAAGATCATCATTTTTGGCAATAAGCTCAAGGAATGTTGGTGCTTGATAACTCACGGGATAGTTTTTTAAATCTTTTAGGTCTAAAGCTTTGCCAGATAGGCCAGCTTTTAACTCGATACGTAGCATATCACTGCTCCAGTCGAAAACAACGCAATGGCCTTTAAATTCACCTGGTTGAGTGTATTTACTGACAATTCGTTTTCCTGGATAAATATTTTCTTTTTTACCTGTTTGTTTCACCAGTTCTTGTATATTCACCTGCATTGCTTTTCTCCTTGTTAAAGTCAGTATACGCTATTTATATGTCTAATTAAAAATTTCAGTTTTATAATGCCAGTGAACCCTTAAAATATGGTTAAGTTTTCATTATGAGGTAAAAAAATGCTATAATAAGGAAGAAGTAAGGGGATTATTGAATATGCGTTTGTTTTTATATGTTTTATTACTCGTTGGAATTGCTTTGCCAGCTTATGCGGCAGGGCCTGTTTATAATAGTAAGAGTTCTAGTAGTCGTAGCAGCGAAGCATCACCCATTTATAATGCGAAAAGTAGCAGTCGTAGTTCAGGGCCTATTTCGATCAAGAATTTGGCGAAGGGAAATACAGCGCGTGGCAGTTATAAAAATTATGATAGTGCCTATGGTTTTGGTCGTGAAAATGAAAAAAAATATACAACTTCGATGTCTCCGAGCCAAATAAAGGCTAAACGTGCGCAAGACCAAGCGCGAGCGCAAAGATATGCGGCACAGGCAAAGGCGCGATCTGAACAACGACGTAGAGAGGCCAAATCTAGGCAAGCGCAAAATAGACCAGAGACTGTTCAAGATAAAACGAGAGAGCTTACAAGCCGTTTTCAAGATCCTTCAGGTGAAGAGGCAGCAACAACGACAGCTTCAAACGTGGTACCGCAACGTCAAGCCGCCCCCAAAAGAAACCCTGTCTTTTTGCAGCGTAATAATACTGATCCAGCCACACCTAAAAGAGTTTTTAATTCTAATTTTTAAAAAGTTAACTTTATAAAATTCATTGTCTTTTTATAAAAGGGCGTTACTCTCGTATCCATGGAAATTTTTGCACAAACAGAAGCAATCTATTTGCTTGTTCTGATGATTGTTTTGGCTGGCGTTGCTGGCTTTCTTTCTGGTCTTTTGGGGATTGGTGGCGGCCTTGTGATTGTGCCGGGGCTTTATTTTGTTTTTACATCTTTGGGGTATGATAGCGGTTCAATCATGCATCTTGCGGTGGGAACGTCTTTAGCTGCCATTATTGGAACGGGAACATCATCAGCATGGGCGCATTATAAACGTGGCAGTGTCCGCCTTGATTTGGTACGCCATATTGGTATTGGTATGGTCATTGGTGTCGGAATTGGTACTTTTATTGCCTCACAAGTTAGCGGCCTGTGGTTGCAAGTGTTTTTCGCCGTGACGTTAGTGGTGCTGGCGATTTTAATGCGCCTGAACCCAGAAAAAATTAAATTATATGATGATGTGCCTGCACAACCTGTACCCGCGATTGCGGGCAGTGTGATTGGTACAATTTGTACCTTAATGGGGATTGGTGGTGCGGCGTTGAACGTGCCATACATGACCCTTAATAATGTCTCTATTCATCGGGCGATTGGAACATCATCGGCCTTGGGCATTTTTATTGCGGTGCCAGGGACAATTGGCTTCTTGTTGATTGGCTTATCAGATACATCAAATTTACCACCATTTAGTTTTGGTTATATAAATTTTTTGGCTTTACTGATTATTGTACCGATTACAGTTTTTTGTGCACCTTTAGGGGCGGCAGCGGCGCATAAATTATCTATTCAAAAACTGCGCGGTGTCTTTAGTATTTTTATGATTATTATCGCGTTAAGGATGCTTTATGAAGTTTATCGCGCCATTTCTTAAAGACGCCCGTTTATTATTTTTTGTGATGGCGATTACCCTTTATGGGGCTTTAAGTTCTCCGACACCTGATAATCCGAACATTGTTGAAGTTGCTATTCTTGGTTTTTTTGTTTTTGCGATAGGTTTTACGAATATTGCTTACAAGTTTTTTGATCTTTCGTTTTTTAGACGCCAAGAAAGATGGCAGATTGCGGTTGGTGTTTTATTTGTTTATGGCTTGAGTGTTTCGGTCTTCGTGGCGGTGCAACAAGGTGCGTCAATGACCGTGATGGTTAGGGACATTGCAGGATTTATATTTTTATGCCTTCCTGTCTTTTTATTTCCTTTTTTAAAAACATCTGAAAAACGGCAAGAAACATTTATGATTCTTATTTTATCGGTTGGTTTGTTTTTTTCTATTCGAGTGTTGTTTTTAGATTTTTCATTTTTTAGCCGCCGTGAAGAATTATTATATCTGGCCAATTCACCGCTGGTTTTATGGGCGGCGTTATATTTTGTTTTAGGGGCATTCGTTCGTATGCAATATGTTGATTTATTCAGACCACAACATTATGTGAGTATCGTTATCTGTTTTGCCATGGCGGTGATGCCGATGGCGGCGATGTATATCGATTTTCAACGCGCCTCTTTTTTGGCGTTAATGGCCGGATTGTTGATGATGCTTGCGATTGGCGCTTTTAAAACGCCGTTACGAATGGTGGTTCCGTTCTGTTTATTGGTGTTTATCGGTGGAATATTTGCCGAGCAGGTATTCAGTGTTATCGAAAATATAAGTGTTAAAACTTCCAAAGTTGGTTTGAACATGCGTTACCAAGAGGCCATCGCCGTTTGGGAGCATATGAGTGCCAATGTTTTTCACTTATTTTTTGGTTATGGCTGGGGCGCTGATTTTGCTTCACCAGCGGTGGGTGGGCTGAATGTGACATATACGCATAGTTTACTGAGTTATATGTTCTTAAAATCTGGGCTTATTGGCCTTGGATTAACACTGATTTATATGTTTTTTATGTTTGAAAAATTGACTCAATTGGTTTTTATTAAACCCATGATGGGAATTTCGCTTTTATGGCCTTTCATCATACCCATATTTCTTTATGCTTCGTATAAATCATTGGATTATGGATTGATTTTAACCCTGATTTTGGTTGTGAGTGGGAAGAATAGTAAGGAACAGTTACAGTAATTATGAGTAAGCCATCCATTCTTTTGATAAATCGCGTTTATCCACCCATGCGTGGGGCGACAGGACGCATGATGCAGGATTTATCGCGGGCTTTGGTTGAAAATGGCTGGCGTGTTACTGTTTTAAGTGCGGCTGGCAAGGATGAAACCATCCCAGAAGATCAGGCCCCTCAAATTAACCAGCAAGTGATTAAAACCAATGTGTTTGCCAATGGTATGGTTGGATATGGTTGGATATGGTGGCGATTACTGTTAAAGGCGCGGCGTTTACCTAAGCATGATGTTGTTCTGACGATGACAGATCCACCGATGATGGTTTATTTAGGCCGTCTGGTTGCCAGAAGAAAAAAATCAAAGCATGTTCATTGGTGTCAGGATATGTATCCCGATCTTTTGCCTGCTTTAAAAGTAAAGTTACCGAGAATGTTTGTCGGTTTTTTAAATAGATTGTCGTTAAAATCATTGAAGAAAGCCGATAGAATTGTGACGATTGGTCAATGTATGAAGACCAGAATTCAACATAAAGGCGTAAACGCAAATAAAATAAAGTTTATTCCCAATTGGGCTGACTTTGAAGTGATATCACCATCGGCCGATGGTAATCATTTAAACTTACCAGAGAAAATTACCGCTGCGGCGCGTAAGCCTGAAGAAATGTTTCGTGATAATTCTCCTAAGTTTAGGGTTTTATATGCAGGGACAATAGGGCGTGCCCATCCTATGCGTGTTATTTTGGACGCCGCCAGCATATTGGCAGAACATCAAGAAATTGAATTTACTTTTGTTGGAGATGCCGGTGCCCATTCTGTTTTAGCCAATGAGCGTGCAAAAAGGGGATTGGAAAATATTAAATTTATTCCGTTTCAGCCGATTGAAAAATTACGCCGTGTGATGGAAAGTGGGGATTTACATTTAGTCACGATGCGTCAAGAGGCGCAAGCGATGTTGGTGCCTTGTAAATTTTATTCTGGCTTGATGGTCGGACGCCCGACTATTTTTGCAGGTCCTGAACAATCAGAAATTGCCGATGTGATTAGTCAATATGAATGCGGCGTTGTTGTTCCTCCTACTGATGGACGTGCGCTTGCTGAGGCAATTTACCAATACAGGACTGATGGTGATTTATGGTTTAACGCGCAAGAGGGCGCGTTGCAGGCGGCGCAAGCCTACCACCCCAGTCGTTCATTGCAAGATTGGTTGAGCTTATTAGAAGAGGTGTACCAACAATGAAACAAAACCATGACATGAGTTTAAAGGATTTATTGTACGATTTTTGGGTGGCAAAGTTTTTTATTGTGATCGGCATTATTCTTGGTCTGGTGCTCACATTTTTCTATGTGTCTTCTGTGACGTCAAAATATAAAGCAACGATGATTGTTGCGCCTGCCGATGGATATGCCTTGGGAGATTATGCGTCTAAAATACAATATGATCGTATTGCCACGCTTCCTTTTTGGCGTCCGAAAGATCAAGAAGGGGCTTCGACAGATTTTTATCGCTTCGTTCATACATTGCGCGGTACATCTGCGGCTGTTATTTTGATGCAAGATAATAGCTTCGTGAATGGTGTGAATAAAAATTTAAAACAATCAATTAAAACGCCTGAAGAATTATCATTATATTTATCGCGATATTTGCGTGTTGATCCGTTGGGTGCGACGCCATTGCGAAAATTAACCTATCATCATGCCGATCCAGATTTTGCGGTGGCTTTGTTGCGTAAAGTTCATTTGGTTGCCGATCAAATGATTAGGCGTGATCGCCGCCGTCAATCGCAAAGCCGTATTGAATATCTGAATAATTCGTTGGGGCAGACGGTCAATCCCGACCATCGTAAAGGCATTGCCAATTTATTGATGCAACAAGAACATATCCAAATGCTGGCGAATTTGGACGAGGCCTATGCCGCCATTGTTGTTGAACCTGCCAGCCACAGCCCTAAAT
>CAZYHI010000120.1:0-4989 GCA_964647515.1 uncultured Micavibrio sp.
CAGCGTTTCATTGGAGCTAAAACAATGCATCAGCACCTTGGTTTTACCATCACACGCGCCTTCATCACGTAAGATCTGAATGGTATCATCCTCGGCATCACGCGTATGGATAATCAACGGCACGTCTGCTTGTTTTGCGGCATGGATATGCTTGATAAATGAGGCTTTCTGGTCTTCACGCGGTGCATTATCATAGAAATAATCTAGCCCCGACTCCCCTATCCCAATGCATTTTTCGTTTTTGGTAACGCGCGTCACGATATCTTCAACGCTTAAAGCTTTTTCGGCTTCTTCACCGGCGTCATGTGGATGCGTACCAACGGAACACCAAACATTGTCATGCTCATTGGCAATGGTGAGAAGCTCATCAAATTCTTCAGCGATACGGCAACAAATGGTTTGCATGCCATCCACACCTGCGCTTTTTGCGCGCGCAATCAGCTCGCTGGGTGTCCCCGATTCTTTGATACGCTCATGATTTAAATGGCAATGCGAGTCAATCCACATGGTTTAGGCTTTCAAATAAATAATAATAATACCCGCAAATATAAAGGCACCACCAACAAACGTTGATAAATTAATTTGCACTTCCTTGCTTATAAAGTAGGCAAAAATGATGGTGAAAACTGGATAACTAATTTCTATTAAATTCGCCATGGAGGCATTCTTTAAATTAATAGCATAAAAAATTAAAAACATGCCAATCACGTAGGCAACAGCCATAACAATCAAATTGAACAAAATGGTTTTATCGCTTGTTATAAGATTTAGGCCAGCCTTTAAATTATCCGTAAAATAAGCAGCTGCAAGACTCAAAAACAAATAGAAGCACCCTGTCACAACCATTATAAATAAGGGGTGAACAGCGTCTTTCATTACTTTCTCACTTAAAGCGTAGCTGAAGCCCCACATAATAGCTGTACCGAGAGCACAGTAAAACCAAAGATGAGATGAGTTAAACATATTTACCTACTTTCTTTATTAAGCTACTGTTTCATTCACTTCAAGGCGTGGAAAGACCCCTTCTGGTTGGTCGATTTGCGTTCCGCCCGTCAACATATAATCTTTGCTGATAAAGCTATAATCACGCGCATCTTCAGCGATTTTTAGTTGATCGAGTATTTTGGCGGCAGAATCTGGCACAAAGGGTTGCACTGCGATGCCGAGCACGCGAATAACCTCGGCGAGCACATAAAGCACCGTTTTCATACGTTCGGGATCTTCTTTTTTGAGCGTCCATGGCGCTTGCACGTCAACATAACCATTGGCATCAATGACCAACCGCCACATTGTTTCCAAGGCGCGATTAAAGCGCATTTCGTCGCAATCAACACGCATCGCAGGTATAAGTTTTGCATGAGCATGTTCCAATAAAACCCTGTCATCATTTGTTAAATCATTGGGCGTGGGTATCGTGCCATCGCAATTTTTATAAATCATCGACAAGGTGCGTTGCACCAAATTCCCCAAACCATTGGCCAGATCACTATTGATCCGTTGTACGGCATAGTCGTGAGAAAAATTACCATCTTGACCATGACTGACCTCACGCATGAGCAAGTACCGCGTGGCATCAAGACCGTAAGTGTTTAGCAAGTCTTGCGGCGCGACGACGTTACCGACGGACTTAGACATTTTTTGTCCATCGACGTTAATGAATCCATGGGCAAAGACACGTTTGGGCAGTTCCAAATTCGCAGCCATCAAAAAGGCTGGCCAATAAACACAGTGAAAACGGATAATATCTTTTCCGACCACATGGAAATCCGCAGGCCAAAACTTCTTATAGCTATCCGAATTAACATCAGGATAACCAACACCCGTGATATAGTTCGTCAGCGCGTCGAGCCACACATACATGACATGGTCTTCATCATCAGGGACAGGCACACCCCATTTGAAGTTTGTCCGTGAAATGGAAATATCTTGTAAACCAGACTTCACAAAAGAGACAACCTCATTACGGCGCGTATCAGGCGCAATGAACTCGGGATGCGTTTTATAAAGCTTAAGTAATTTATCAGTATAAGCAGATAACCTAAAGAAATAGCTGGATTCTTCGACCCATTCGACAGGTGCGCCAGAGGGTGCAAGCTTATGTTTATTGCCTTCAGAATCTTTCCCATCGGTCAGCTCATCTTCACCAAAATAAGCTTCATCACGGACGCTGTACCAACCAGCATATTTATCGAGGTAAATATCATCAGGGTTATTTTCTTTAATAGCCTTCCAGATTGTTTTGGACGCTTCATAATGACGTTCTTCGGTGGTGCGGATAAAATCATCGTAGGATAAGTTGAGTTGCGACCCCATGGCACGGAATTTTTTGGAAATTTCATCACAGAATGCCTTTGGTTCGCTTCCATTGGCTTCGGCGGTTTTGGCAACCTTTTGCCCATGCTCATCCGTTCCTGTCAAAAACATGACGTCATGTCCATCAAGGCGTTTATAACGCGCCATCACATCGGTTAAGATTTTCTCATAAGCATGTCCCAAATGTGGCGCACCGTTGACGTAATCAATTGCGGTTGTGATATAAAATGGGGCTTTGTCATCCGCCATGTTTTATTCTCCTAAAAAATAAATTTATTTTGTAATAATATGGAACGCCCCAAGAACAGCTTGTCTTTTATCGAGATTAGAAAAACGTGCTGTTGCAAAATGTTCTCTTAATTTGTCACAGATTTCTGTCAAACCTTCAAGGGAATAATGATTTAATAGGGTTGAAAACACGTTATTGCTTAAAAGATCGGTTAAGCTCCCCTCGCCTTTCGCTTTTGCAAAAACAAGCGTTTCAAACACCGTTTTAAAAACACTCTCTATCGTGTCAAAATTGCTTTCTTGCCCTGCCCGACCAGATTGATCGGCCAGATGATGCACATCGACAAAATTGAAATTCGGCCAGCTTTCCATCATGCCCAGCACTTTATGCGCCATCTCAATACCACCATTATCAATCAGCTGTTGCGTTTTGCTCATGCTGCCTTGGCTTAAAAAACGAACGATTTGTTTATCTTGTGTCGATAAACTTGCGCCAACTTGACGGGTCATAAGCGCATCAAGCTCGGCTTCATC
The DNA here is from genome assembly GCA_964647515.1 of uncultured Micavibrio sp. Classification (GTDB taxonomy): domain Bacteria; phylum Pseudomonadota; class Alphaproteobacteria; order Micavibrionales; family Micavibrionaceae. Next base: position 3,076 of record CAZYHI010000120.1, read on the forward strand.
CAATGGATTAAAATGCAGCACGCGGCAACGCGAGCGAATGGTTGGGATCATCGCGCCTAAACGATGGCACACCAACATAAGTACGGTATTGCTCGGTGGTTCTTCCAAAATTTTGAGCAAAGCATTTTGCGCGTTACGGTTCATTGTATCGGCATCATCAATAATCACCACGCGCCAGCCCCCATCTGCCGATGTCATACGTAGAAATGGCGCAACTTTACGCGCGGTATCAACATCAACATGTGCCTTTTGCGTGTTCTTTCTGACATCCATCGGGCGTTCAATCACCAATAAATCTGGATGCCCACCAGAAGCAACCTTGGTAAATACAGGATCATCTTGCGCGACAGTTAAAGAGGTCACTTCGGCAGGGGCATCACTGCCAAATAAACTATCCTGCGCGCTATCCGTTGTACCATTTTTGAACAAGCACCGCGCCGCACGAAAGGCAAAGGTTGATTTACCAATGCCTTGTGGTCCCGCAAAAATCAGCGCGTGCGGCATCGCGCCACTATTAATAAGGTTGACGAGTTTTTTTTCACAATTTCCATGCCCGACAAAAAAGTTGGATAAACGCGGCGTGACCAACCCTTCTGGTTCGTCAGGTTCGTAAGAAGCGGCAAAACCATCACCGTTCTTTTCTTCGTCCATATCTTGAAAATCATCAAACATGTTGTTTACCTTTTTTGTGCCGTCATCCTCGCGATTGCCCAAAGGGCAATATTAACAGCGAGGATCCATAATGTGAAAGCTTCGCTTTCTCTTTTTCTGGATCTCGTTCGTGTTAACTCGCTTCGCTCGTACCAACGGGATGACGGTTTTTTTACCCTTTATTTTCTAGCACTTTTATAATCTCTACCGCAATCTCTTCAATGGACTGCCCTGCATCAACGATAACACAACGCTCCGTACTATCTTGCGCAATATCTAAAAATCCTTGGCGTAAAGTTTCATAAAACTCTAAGTCACCACGGTCATAATGGTCTTGTGCGCCGCGTGTCTGAACACGCGCCATCGCATCCTCGGCAGGTAAATCAAGAATAAACGTCACATCGGGTGTATGTTCACCAACAATTTTTTGTTCCAACGCGTCAATGAAGTCTTTATCAACTTGCTGTAAATGCCCCTGATAGACACGTGTTGAATCAATATAACGATCGCATAAGATAGTTTTCCCTGCGTCCAAAGCTGGCGCAATGACATCTTTGATATGCATCGCACGTGCCGCAAATAAAAGCATCATCTCTGCTTCAGGAGTCCAATTACCGCCATATACGTTATGACTGAGTAAGTTTCTTATTTCTTCTGCCGCGGGGGTTCCGCCTGGTTCACGTGTGACGATTACTTCACGTCCCTGCTCTTTCAGTGCTATTTCAAGGATTTTTATCTGGGTAGACTTGCCGACCCCTTCTCCACCTTCGAATGTGATAAAGACGCCGCGCGACATGTTGCCCCTTAAATATTTCCAAGCAAGAAGTATTTTGCTTTGACTAATGTTGATTTAAACAGCCCAAGCTTATCAACATTTTCTGCCGCCACTAAAGGATAACTTAAGCTATCCGCGTTTGAAGTGCTGGGGATAATGATTTTTAATTCACCGACTGGCGTTCCCGCCGCAATTGGTGCAATCAATGGTGAGTTATAGGCCACCTCAACGCTAAAGCTGTCCTTTGGTACTTTGGGGACGCTCACATCAATGTCTTTTGCCACCGTCAAAGAAACGGTGTCCACCGCGCCCATCACCACGGGGGCTTGTGTAATCGCTTGTCCTTTTTTGATGAGGTTAATATTGGTAAAGTCCTCTAACGCCCATTCGATAAGGCGTACAGATTCATTGGCGCGGTCTTTATCACTTTCAAGACCATTAATAACCATGATAACGCGCCGTCCATTTTTTTGCGCCGTGCCTATCAA
>CAZYHI010000121.1:0-4946 GCA_964647515.1 uncultured Micavibrio sp.
TAGCTTTCGGGTTTTTTTCCATGTTATCGGCGATCATACCAATGACGATTTCATCAGAAACGAGTTTACCGCTATCCATGATGGATTTGGCTTGTAGGCCAAGATCGGTTCCTTCGCTAATTTGTGCGCGGAGCATATCGCCAGTTGAGAGTTGCTTGAGGCCGTATTTTTGTTCAATGATTCTGGCTTGTGTGCCTTTACCTGCGGCAGGTGGACCAAAGAAAATAACGTTAAATGACATTTTAAAACTCCGTTTTTTAAGCCGCCCTCCTGCTTGTAGGCATGGTGGCATAAGTAAGTTATCTTCTGCGTTGTCTTCCTGTTGTCCCGCGCAATTTCGATTTTTTAATTAAGCCTTCATATTGATGGGCTATTAAATGCGAATGAATTTGCGCTACCGTATCCATGGTGACGGTCACCACAATCAATAATGATGTCCCCCCAAAATAAAAGGGCATCGAATATTTTGAAATCATAAATTCAGGTAATAAACAGATGAAAACCAAATATAACCCCCCAATCGCGGTGATACGGGTCAGGACGTGATCTAGGTAATCGGATGTACTTTTACCGGGGCGCATCCCTGGGATAAAACCGCCATGTTTTTGAAGCATGTCTGCATTTTCTTCAGGATTAAAAACAATCGCCGTATAGAAGAACGCAAAAAACAAGATAAGGCCGCCATAAAGCAACATGTAAATAGGTTGTCCATGTTGCAGATAACGCGCCAGGGCGGCGGTGAAATCACCACCTTCTGCACCACTAAAGCCGACGATAGTCAACGGCAAGAGCAATAAAGATGAAGCAAAAATAGGTGGAATAACACCAGAGGTATTCAGCTTTAACGGGATATGATTTTGTTGTCCCATTTGTTGCGCCGCGCCACCCGCTTGCTGACGTTTAGGATATTGCACCATCACGCGGCGTTGCGCGCGTTCAAAATAAACAATCATGACAATAACGCCGATAATCATGGCGGCAAGGGCAAGTAGCTCAATCGCATTAAACGTGCCTTGACGCCCTAGCTCCAATGTTGAGCCAATCGCCCGTGGAAGCTCGGCTACAATACCCGCAAAGATAATCAGTGAGATACCGTTTCCGATACCGCGCTGTGTAATTTGTTCACCAAGCCACATCAAGAAAACTGTACCGCCAACAATTGTGATAACAGTTGAAGCGCGGAAGAATAAACCCGGGTCAATCACAGCCGCCCCAGCGGAGCTCTGCATGCTTTCCAAACCAACAGCCAAGCCGTAAGCCTGAACAGAGGCCAATAACACGGTGAGGTAACGTGTGTATTGGTTAATTTTCATACGCCCTGATTCGCCTTCTTTCTTGATTTTTTCAAGCTTCGGTGACATCGCGGCGGCAAGCTGCATGATGATAGAAGCCGAAATATATGGCATGATGTTTAAAGCAAAAATTGTCATACGTGATAACGCACCACCAGAGAACATGTTCAACATGTCCAAGATACCGCCGCCTTTTTGGGAGTAAATCTCTTTCCAAATAATGGGGTCAATCCCCGGTACAGGGATATACGTCCCTAAGCGATAAATAATAAGCGCACCCAAAACAAAGAGTATTCTTTGCTTGAGTTCGGTTGCTTTAGAAAATGCGCCCCAATTGGCGCCCTTCGCAAGTTGTTCAACAGCAGATGACATTACTTATTCCTTTTTTCGCTCAGGGTCGTAAACGACCTACGCGGTTCTTTGTAATTGGTTTAAAGCGTAATAAACGCCTACGCTTAATATAATATAACTTCAAGGTATAAATAATTAAAAGGCACTAGACAAGAACCTTATGAAACCTTTTTTAATTCATTTGGCTTTTTGTCTTTATAGGTATTTTCTTTTGTGGGAAAATCGCGAACACGCACTTCCTTTGCATATTGCTCAACGCTTTTCTTAATCGTATCACCGATAGTGACATATTGTTTCACAAATTTAGGGGGCTTGCCCAACGAAAGCCCCAGCATATCTTCGGTTACCAAGATTTGCCCATCACAGGCATTGGATGCACCAATACCAATGGTTGGGATAGCCACAGCGGCGGTGATTGCGGCGGCGAGAGGTTCTGGCACAGCCTCAATCACAACCGAAAATGCACCAGCTTCTTCCACGGCGTACGCATCTTCCATCAAAGCTTGTGCAGCAGCTTGTTCACGACCTTGGACTTTATAACCGCTCACGTCATTAACACTTTGAGGTAAAAGTCCAATATGCCCGACAACGGGGATATCATTTTGAACAAGATAGGCAATGGTTTCGGCTTGGGCTTTACCACCTTCTAACTTAATACAATCTCCGCCTGTTTCATCCATCAGGGTTTGCGCATTTTTTAACGCATCAATCGGGTCATGTTCGTAAGAGCCATAAGGCATATCAATAATAACTAGGGCATTTTGCGCGGCTTTGGCGACGGCGCGCCCATGGCGGATCATCATCGCCATATCGGCTTTTTGGGTGCTGTCCTCGCCATACAGCACCATAGAGACACTATCCCCGACCAAAATCATATCGCAATGTTCGTCAAGATGCGTCGCCATCGGCGCAGTATAGGCCGTCAGGCAGACCAGCGGTTGCTTAGAATTTTGTAACTGTTTAATCGTTTTCTTCATAATAGTTAAAACTGATAGCGGGATTATGACTTTTTATCAATAAAATTATAGGGCATAGTTATTTTGGCTCTTTCAATGAATAGATGAGCTTTAGGAGAATAATGTGGTTAATAAAATAAAAGAGAGCTATTTCGCCGATAAAAATTATGAGTTGATTTATGCTCATCATTTACTTCGTAATATAGCGTCCGCCGCAGTGTATATCTTTACAGGCGCGTATTTCCTTAAGCTTGGAATGCCGCTTCATTTTGTATTACTGTTTTATGGTCTTGAGTTTGGTGTGCGTGGTTTTTTATGTCCTTTTGGATTACATTTTCTTAACAAAGTAGGCGTCATAAAAGCACAAATTATAGCAGCAATCTTTTTAATTTTATTTTTTGTTGGCATATCCTTTTCGGACCAAAATTTATGGATTGGTTTTTTCTCTTTGTTTTTAACGGCCATTTCAGGCGCCATATACTATCCTTTTCTGAATGTCTTTGAAGCTATTTACGTTAAAGATAATAATAATCGGGCGAAACAACTCAGTATGAGTTTGATTGCGGGGTCATTGGGTAAAGTTATCGGTGCGGCAGGTGTTGGATTTTTACTATCAAGCTTTGGTTTTAATATAGTCCTTGTTTTTATCACCGTTTGCCTAATTTTATCGATTATTCCTTTCTTCTGGCTACAGGCGCATGCAACGCATATTCCTACGATAAAGCCTGCGGATGTTTATGATTTCATTGTGCAGGATGAATTTAAATCTCTATGGAAGCCATTCTTCGGAGAACAGCTAACCATCATTGTGAGAGCGGTCATGGTGCCGATCTTTATTTATACAATTGTTGGTGAGTTAGATACTTTAGGCTATTTGATAGCATTATCCATCATTGTAGAAAAAATCCTGACCTTATTTGCAGGGCATTATACGGATAAGTTAGGTGTTTCAAAGGTTGTTAGATTTTCAACGGTTACTTATTCACTCGCTATGATGTCGTACATATTTTTGGCAAAAACGCCTTTTTCTATCTTTCTGATCGAGAGCTATCATAAGGTTACTTTAAACATTTATAACTCGTCATTTCGCTCTGGAATGCACGCCCATGCGAGAGAAAAATACCCGAATAAGATCATGCTTTTTGGAGCAGGGTGGCAGATGCTCTTGTGTTTTGGGATGTTTCTTGTTTTACCTATTTATGGCTTATTGGCCTATTTTATAGGCATTAATGTTTTCTATGTTTCATGTGTGTTTGCGATAGTCGGTATTTTAATGGTAAATAATTATTTTAAGCAGCAAGCTGCGGGTTAATTTTATTGTTTATTAAATCAAGTGAGATGGCAAGCTATTGAAACACCCGTAGTTACAATTAAGCTAGATACCATGAATTTCGCTGTGTCCTTTGTTGTTTCATTGAAAGCATTTGCTGCCACAGTAGTCAATGTTGCAACCCTCCAGCTATTAAATAAGCATCACCAAATGTTTCTGCTGTTGCAGCAGCTGCTGCTGCAAATGGAAGTGCCGTAATGGCCGCTCCTATTAATTGGCTTCCGACGTGCTCAAACTTTTCCTTTAATTTCATAGAAAGAATTATGCCATACTTAAAAAATTATGTCAATAAAATATAATAACTATCAAAAAATTTGTTCCACATTAAAGTCAGAATTGAGTCTTGAGCTTGCCATGCTTTGTTATTAGATTGCCTGTTATGATTATTAGAGTTTTAAAAATTTTGGCGATTATCCTCATTATTATTGGGGCGGGGACTTTTGCGCCCGATGCCTATACGCAAAGCCGTCAAGTGCCGAATAGTCGAGAGCAAGTAACATTGTCTTATTCACCGCTTGTGAAGCGTGTATCCCCTGCGGTGGTCAATATCTATACCAAGCGTGTTGTGACGCGAAGTGTCAGCCCTTTTGGCCGTGATCCTTTTTTCGAACAATTTTTTGGTGGTGGCCTAGGAAGCAATATGCGTGGTTTGAACCGTCAACAAGTTGAAAGCTCACTTGGCACAGGTTTAATTGTCGATTCTAAAGGTGTGTTGGTGACCAACGCGCATGTCGTTAAAGGCGCGCAGGAAATTTCGGTTGTCCTCAATGATGGGCGTGAATTTGATGCAAAAATCTCACTGGCGGATGAAAAATCAGATTTAGCAATTTTACGTGTTGATATAAAAGGCGATGCGTTGCCTTCCGCACAATTTAAACCGAGCGAAAATTTAGAGGTTGGTGATATTGTTCTGGCCATCGGTAATCCCTTTGGTGTTGGGCAAACGGTCACCAGTGGTATTATTTCGGCGTTGGCGCGCTCATCTTTAAACGTGAATGATTTTAACTTTTTTATTCA
>CAZYHI010000122.1:0-4921 GCA_964647515.1 uncultured Micavibrio sp.
GTTTGTTGGTTTTGGCGTGCTCTCCAGCGTGTAACTTGCAGGCATCACAAATGACATCATCGGATGCGCGCTTTCCGCGTCCATAAAGACGGGCGCGGTCATTGGTATCTTTGCACCTTTTTCGTTGCCTTCTTTATCCATGAAAACAGGAGCGGTCATTTCAATTTTTTGTGCACCTTCATTCGCACCCGTGATATAGGCGAACAGAGTTCTGAATGCGTTGTTACGCCCGTCTTTATCCGTCATCGGTGTGGAGACCAAGATCATGCTTTCATAGGTACGCACTTCGATATTGTGCAGTGAGTCTGACCGTACAACTTTATAAGGCGCGATATCTACGCCGCTATTACCAAATACAGAACAGGCGGCCAAAAAGAAAGTTGTCATTAAAGATAAAATAACTTTCATTGCTTTGGCCGTCCGTTTTTTATTTCTTTTTTATGACGCTAGTTTTTAGCTTAGCTCACAATCTGCCATGATCCATCGGGTTGTTGACAAGCGATACCATAGCCCGTTTCTTGCTTTCCACCGACAAAAATTGTTTGCTGGTATTCACGGCAATAGCGTCCTGCAGTATCATTACCGTCTTTGACGGCGGTAACCGAGCCAGAATTTCCTGTCTCTGGATTATTCCAAGCGATTTCTTCACCTAAGGGTGCGCTATGCGCTTGTGTGTTGGCGCGGGTGGCGTGAGCAACATCGGCTTTATCCAATGATCGTCCAAGCTCACTACCGACTAATGTTCCTAATAAAACACCAATACCTGTCGCGTATAATTGGCCATTTCCATCGCCAATTTTTGATCCTAAAATACCGCCTAGAACGGCACCCGTTGCCGCGCCTACGAGCTCTTTTTGTCCACCTTGTTGTAAAGTCTGACAACCTGCCAAAGTCATAGAGCTTATTAATGTGAATGTTAATATAAGTTTTTTCATTTTATTACCGCCTTTCAATGCTTGCGATTTTCACCCATGTCGTTAATCTATGGTGCAATCATAAAGATGGAATAGGACAAAATAAAGACGTTTATGAGAGATAGTGACATATTGTTGACAAAATGCTGAAAAAATAGAGATGATAGAAGATAAAAAAGACATAACAAATCAAAATTTTATACCACCAGAAAATCCGTATGATTTATTTGGTGAATGGTTTTTAGAAGCGTCGAATAAAGAGCTTAATGACCCTGGGGCAATGTGTTTGGCAACGGCAAGCTCTGATGGCGTGCCGAGTGCGCGTATGGTTTTGTTAAAAGAATTTGATGATGATGGATTTAAATTTCATACAAATATAGAAAGCCGTAAGGGCAATGAAATTCTTCACAACCCAAAGGCATCAATTTGCTTTCATTGGAAAACTTTGCGTAAGCAGGTTCGCCTTGAAGGCATGTTGCATGAGGTTTCTCAAGAAGAATCAACGCAATATTTTAAAACAAGAAATCGAAAAAGTCAGATTGGTGCATGGGCATCTAACCAATCAAGAGAGCTTGAAAATTATCAAACACTTCAAGAACGATATAAACATTATGAAGAAAAATTTAAGAATGAAGATAACATTCCTAAACCTGATTATTGGGTTGGTTTTCGTTTGAATCCTAATCAGTTTGAATTTTGGAATGATGGTGAAAACCGCCTTCATAAACGGTATGTATATACACAAGATAAAAAAGGTAATTGGATAACAGGCATGCTGTATCCGTAAGTAAAAGGATTAAAAGAGAATGACAAACGCACAAGAAAAAACAGACGGTACACAAGGAACCGAAAATAACAACGAAGAACAAATGCAATTTGAAACTGATGTGTTTCGCCTGTTGGATATTGTGACCAATGCGCTTTATTCAAACCAAGATGTTTTCTTGCGAGAGTTGATCTCTAATGCATCAGATGCTTGTGATCGTTTACGTTATGAGGCTTTGCAAAATTCAAAGCTGATTGAAAATTCTGAAAAATTTAATATCCGTTTAACACCGAATAACAACGATACAACGCTGAGTATTGTTGATAATGGGATTGGTATGAATCGTGCAGAGCTTATTGAGAATTTAGGCACCATCGCGCGTTCAGGAACAGCGGCGATTTTAGAAAATCTTAAAAACAGCGGTCAGGACAGTAAAGACATGTCGCTGATTGGTCAGTTTGGTGTTGGGTTTTACGCCAGTTTCATGGTTGCCAAAGCCGTTAAAGTGGTGAGCCGTAAGGCAGGGGAGGAGCAAGCATGGTCTTGGCATTCTGATGGTCAAACGGGTTTTACCATTCGTGAAGCTGACGCGAGCGAGGCCGCCTTGTTAAAAGATAATCACGGTACGGCGATTATTTTAGATATGAAAGGCGATGCGATTGATTATTTATTGGAAGATAAAATCAAACAAATTGTGTTGGAATATTCTGACCATGTCGAAGTGCCGATTTATCTTGATAATAAATTTGAAGATAAAGAAGAGGGGAGCGAACCCGAAGAGGAGCAACCGATCAATGCCGCCTCTGCCCTTTGGACGCGTCCTAAAAATGAAATCACCAAAGAACAATATCGAGATTTTTACCATCATATAGGCAATGTCTTTGATGAACCAACCTTGACCGCCCATTGGACAGCCGAAGGTAAGATCGAATATACCGCTCTGCTTTATGTGCCGTCACTAAAACCTTGGGATTTGTACGATCCTGAGCGTAAGAACGCCCTTCGTTTGTATGTGAAACGTGTCTTTATTACGGATAGTTTAGAAACCATTATTTACCCGTGGTTGCGCTTTGTTCGCGGTATTGTCGATAGCCAAGATTTACCGCTGAATATTAGCCGTGAAATGTTGCAGACCAATCCTGTTGTACAAAAAATTCGTAGTGGTGTGACAAAGAAAATCTTAAGCGAGATTGATAAATTATCACGTGACGATGAAGCCGCCTTTGCGTCGCTTTGGCTACAATTTGGTGGCGTGATTAAAGAAGGGCTTTATGATGCGATTGAACATCGCGCCGATATTTTTAAAGTCTGTCGTTTCTTCACAACGCATGATCCTGAAAAACCAACAGATTTAAAATCTTACATTGAACGCATGGATGAAAACCAAGAGGTGATCTATTATATCTCTGGTGAAAATGCGCAAAGCCTACGCAGTTCTCCACAGTTAGAGGGCTTTACTGCGCGCGGCATAGAGGTGCTATTGATGACCGATACGGTGGATGAATTTTGGTTGCAACAAGTTAAAGATTTTGATGGTAAAAAGTTTCAATCTGTTACCAAAGGCAGTATCGACCTGAGCAACTTTGATGAAAAAGAAAAAACCGAAGATAAAGAGGGGGCAACAGAAGAAAAAAATGTCAGCCTTGATAACTTGATTAGTTTTTTGACGACCGAACTTGCCGATCATATCTCTTTTGCCCGTACGTCAAAACGTTTGACCGAAAGTCCTGTTTGTTTGGTTGCCGATGAGGGTGGCGTTGATATGCACATGGAAAAAGTTTTGAAGATCCAACAAAAATATCAACCCAATAGCAAACCTGTTTTGGAAATTAATGCCAAACATGTTTTGATTCAAAAGCTAAGCGAAATGGCCAATGGTGATAAAGACCAAGACAAAGAGTTGTTGAAAGATTCGGCGCAAATGCTGATGGATCAGGCGTTGATTATTCAAGGGGAAAGCCTTCGCGATCCTGCAGGCTTTGCCAAACGCATGGCAAAATTCATGGAAAAAGGGTTGGTTTAATATTGTCATTCCGACGAAAGTAGCGATGCTTCGACGAGGAATCACATGAGGTTTAGGGAGATCCTTCTAATTCGCGTGTATTTGTGTTCATTCGTGGTTCATAAATTTGAACCGTGAAGATATTAAGTACAAGTAAAGTATTGACATAATGAAAACGAAATATTACTTTCTAAGTTTAATTAACTATTGAGTGGAGATTATTGATGGGTATAGAAAATGGATGTGATTCTTTTGACGGGTGGAACTGCCGTTTTGGTCCTTTGTTGCCAGTATTTGGTAGGTCTGTAAACGGTGGTGGAAAAAACTTATTTGCTGTTTCTCCGCGGTTTATTCAGTCAACTTTACAAGCAGTAGAGGCAGGAAAGCCTGTAAAGGTTTCTTCAGACGTTGTTCAGTTATTTTATAAGGCTGATGCTATTAAGCCAAAGAATATAGTAAGTTAAGACTTTTTAGAAGATTTCTTAGCGGATTTTTTCGCCGCTTTGGAACTTCCTTTTTTCACCGTGTTTTTGGTAGTAGATTTGGGCTTCTTTTTAGAGGCCTTTTTCTTAGTAACTTTCTTTTTAGCAGACTTCTTCGTTGATTTCTTGGTTGCTTTTTCTGCTTCGCGTTCTGCCTTTTTGGCTTCCTTCGCAGCGTCACGTTCTTTCTTTTTGGCGATGAGATCAACGGCACGGTTCATCCCAATGGTCATGACATCTTCGTCTTTGGGGATGGAGGCAAATTTACCATCATGCATGACGAAAGGTCCAAAACGACCAATACCCGCCTTCATCATCTTACCGCTTTCTGGATGTTCACCAATATCCCGTGGCAGGGCGAGCAAGCCGACCGCCATTTCGAGCGTGACATCATCAATGGCTGTACCCGCTGGTAAACCTTGACGTTTAGGACGTTTGACAGGTGGTTTAGGGATTTTCTTAACGGGAATATCCTTGCCTTTTTCTTTGGCTTTTTCCACGCGCTTGGCATAGCGGGTTTCGTACGCTTCGACTTTTTCGGCGTAAGCGGCTTTTTCTTCTTCGGTTTCGGGCGGGGCATCAATTTGCACGTAAGGGCCATAAGGGCCACGACGAAGCGAGACCATACGACCATGTTCTGGGTGCATGCCAAGTTCTTTTGGCTCGTTTGCCAGTTCCGCGCCTTCACCGTCCGCGCCAGATAAAAGAGGACGCGTAAATTTACATTCAGGGGAATCTGAACAACCGATAAACGCGC
>CAZYHI010000123.1:0-1000 GCA_964647515.1 uncultured Micavibrio sp.
TTTTCACGGATAAAATCTTTAATCTCATTGGTCACATGCGGGATAACTTGGACCGTTGCGCCGAGATAATCACCATGGCGTTCTTTTTGCAACACGCTGGTATAGATACGCCCCGTGGTTGTGTTATCATTCTGACAAGCGGGATTGCCCGTAAAACGCTCATAATGCCCTAAATCAAGGTCAGTCTCCGCGCCATCATCGGTGACGAACACCTCGCCATGTTGAAACGGGCTCATCGTTCCGGGATCAACGTTTAAGTAAGGGTCCAGCTTACACAAGCGGACCTTAAATCCACGCGCCTGTAACAACGCGCCAAGCGCGGCAGAGCCAAGCCCCTTGCCCAAGCTTGACACAACCCCACCGGTAATAAATATAAATTTTGTATCCACGCTCTTTCCGATATTCTCCCTTTTTCGTCATTGCACGCTTTATGCGTGCAATCCAGCTCTTTCAGCCAAATAGATTACACGGAACCAATAAGAAATTGGCCGTGTAATGACGGTTAATCTCTATCTAAAACTACTCAGATAAAGGGGCGACTGGCGCAGAAGTTTCGATGTTTGAAGTGTCTTCCGAAGCAGTAGCTTTCGGGAGTTTGTTATCGCTTGTTTTGTCCATGCTGTCAACCACCGCAGGCGGATTATCAAGACTTTCTAACAGACTTTTTGAAGAAGAGTTTCCGCCAGCCAAAACGGCCAAAGTTAAACTGGTACAAAAAAAGCCCGCCGCGCAGAATGCTGTTGCGCGTGTCAGGATGTTTCCCGTTGTGCCTGCAGAGGCCAAACCGCCCAGACCACCAGAACCACCACCGATTCCAAGGCCACCACCTTCAGAGCGTTGTAGAAGAACAAGGCCAATGATACCCAAGGCCAACAATAAATGTATGATAAGTATAATATTTTCCATGCTTCAATCTTTTAAAGGGAGATACGCCGATTGTCACGCGGTTTTTTTACAACTAAAAAAATGCCAGAATACTGATTTTTATCTTTTATTCTTA
>CAZYHI010000123.1:1010-4890 GCA_964647515.1 uncultured Micavibrio sp.
TATGATAAGTATAATATTTTCCATTAAATTTAGTTCCAGTTTTTCTTGGTAGTTTTAGCGGTTTCTGCAGCTTGTTCAGCTTGAGCAGCAGATTCAGCGCGTTGTTTTTCAATGTCCGCAGCGATACTACAATTCTTTTGTATGGCAATCTGCTCTAGAGCATCATACTCACCTTTAAGACGAGCAATTTCTTCTTTTTTGTCGTCACCAATCAAGAAAAACAATGCTGGCCAAAACACGACCAACCCAACTCCCATTGCAACGGCGTCCTTAGTTGCCTGAGAATCTTGTTTACCAGATATTTCAGAAACTTTTCGAGAAACACGAGAAATTTCCATACCTATTTGCTGACAGCTGTAACTTTGGTATTGTAACGGAGACACATACGTAGCTTGAATACTACTCGATTTTTTGGCACAAGCAGATATAAACAAACACCCAATTAATAATATTAATACATTCTTTTTCATTTTCTCCCCCATGTCATGTAAAAATCATTTTAGTTTTTTAACTAGTTTAACTCGCTTTTGCAATACCGATAAAATCTTCGGCTTTTAGGGATGCGCCACCGATAAGCGCGCCATTGACATTATTCACGGCGAAAATCTCTGTCGCGTTGGCTGGTTTCACTGAACCGCCATATAAAATCCGCACTTTATCAGCATTTTCGAGCTTCTCTGCCAATTTACCACGAATAAAATCATGCATAGCCGCGATATCTTCTATTGTTGCAGTTTTACCTGTCCCAATCGCCCAGACAGGCTCATAAGCAATAACAGTGTTTTCCGCCGTTGCGCTTTCTGGCAAGCTTTCAAGCATTTGCGTACCAACGACATCTTGCTCCTGCCCCGCTTCGCGTTGTTCTTCAGTTTCACCAACACAAATAATGGTGGTTAAACCCGCCTCATTCGCCATCATCGCCTTTTGCTTGACCATCAAGTTGCTCTCAACATAATATTGGCGACGCTCGCTATGCCCCAAAATCACGTACGAGCAGTTAATATCTTTAAGCATCACCGCCGATACATCGCCTGTATAAGCGCCATTATCGAAAGGTGAGCAGTCCTGCCCGCCGATATTGACCGCCATCGTTAACTCCCCCTCAACAGGGACAATATGGTGAAACGGTGGACAGACGAGGAATTCGTTCTTTTCCAACAATTGTGTGTCCCCTTGAATGGCATCAACGATACCTGAGGCCAGCTTAACCGCCTCACTCAACGTACCATTCATTTTCCAATTTCCTGCGATTAGATTTTTCATGATTTTTTAAAAGCCTCAGGCACGCAAGCGTGCTACGGCGTTCCTCTTTTCTATACGTTAACAACCAATACAGAGCTATTGCTCTTCATTGAACACAACTTTATAGTGCAAATTGTAATTTATTCAAGAGAGGTTGATTAAGATGTTAAGAGCATTACGCGATGGCGCGAAGTCAGGATTTTTAAAATACATATTATTAGGGTTCTTGGTTTTAGCCGCAGGTGGGCTTGTCCTAACCGATGTCGGTGGTTTTTTTAGTGGTGGTGGCGTTTCTCAGAACTTTGTTGCCAAAGGTAAAAACATAGAAATAAGCACCATACAATTTGATAAAACAGTGCGCCGTGTTCTCGCCAATCAAGGCATCACACCACAACAAGCTTATAACAGGGGTTATATCCAGCAAATTTTAAACAGTGAAGTACAAATACAAATCCTAACCCAAGAGGCGCGACGCCTCGGGATTAGTGTAGATGATAAAACCGTCATGGAACAAATTTCAAAAATCGCCGAACCTTTGGCACAAGAAGGCATGAGCAAAAGCGAGGCCGTGCAACAAGTTCTGCGCCATCAAGGAATTTCTGAAAAAGAATTCGTCCAAGCCATTCGTCAAGAAATGGGCAACACATTATTCCGCAACGCCCTCATCAGTGATGCAACAACCATCAGCGACAAACAAGCCAGCGACCTTTATCAATTCCAAAATGAACTGCGTAACGTTGAAGGCTTTACCTTGATGAACAAATTCGCCAAGGCTGACGTTGAACCCACAGATGAAAATTTACAAAAATATTATGAAGCGAATAAATCAGATTTTCTTATTTCAGAAAAACGTGACATCACCCTTGCCACGCTGAAAAAAGAAGCTTTAGAAGACAAAGTTGAAATTTCTGATGATGAATTGCAAAAAGCTTATGATGACAATATCGACGCCTATAAACGCCCAGAACAACGTAAATTACAACAAGCCATCGTTGATCTTCAAACAGACGCACAAGATATTGTAAAGCGTGTCAATAAAGGAAAATCTTTAAAGGCTTCTGTTAAACGCGTCACGGGAAACACCTCACCTTATCTGGGTGAAAACGATTTTGAAAAAGGTGGTTTATTAGAAGAAATTTCAACGCCAGTATTTGATGCCAAATCAGGTGATGTTATCGGCCCTGTTCAAACGGCACTTGGCTGGCACGTTCTGGTTTTAAAAGAAATCATAGAGCCACAAACAGACAGCTTCGATAAAGTCAAAGCCACGTTACGCGATGAATTATTACAGGATAGATTGCTCGAAGATTTGATCGAAGCCGCCAACACCATTGACGATCAACTTGCCTCTGGTGAAGCCCTCGAAAATATTGTGACCGAAATGGGATTAACAACACAAACATTCAGCAACTTTAACCAAGCGGGTATTAATGCCGAGGGCAAAGATCTCTTTGGTGACTATCAAGGCGACCGCGCCCAAATATTAGAAGCAAGCTTTGATTTCAACCAAGGCGAAAGTGCGCCCGTGATGGAGCTGGCCGATGGCCGCTTTATCACTGTGCGTGTTGATAACATTGTTGAGAAAAGCTACACCCCTTTTGAGGAGGTAAAAAGTAAGCTTGAAACAAAATGGATGGGCGAACAAAAACGCCTCGCCAATAAACAGCGTGCTGAAGACGCTTTGAAAGCTTTTGAAGAAGGAAGCTCTATCGCTGATGTCGCCAAAAAATATGGGGCAACAGTAACAACATTCAACAACCTAAAGCGCGCCCAAACACCAAAGGCACCTATCACCCTGCCCGCCTTACGTGACATCTATGATAGCGCGGAAAACACACCGCTTAAATTACAGATCGCAGATGGTTATCTTATCGCGCAAGTGACAAATATTGACCTCCCTGATACCGCCACCGCCGACAAAGAAATAAAGCAGCTTATTGCCGAAACAAAAGCTGTTTTACCACAAGAAACAATTGCCCAATACATCAATACATTAGGTTTGCGTTACAAGGTTAAAACCAATGAACGTGTGTTAAAACAGCTTTACGGCAGTGTAGAATAAAACTGATGAGCAATGCCTCTACTTTTGATGTTTTCGAAAAGCATTTTAACGCAGCTAAAACACAACTTGTTTGGAGGTGGATTTCTGCAGATTTAGAAACGCCTGTTTCCGCTTTTTTAAAATTATCAAAAGATAAACCCTATAGCCTGTTGTTAGAATCTGTTGAAGGTGGCGCAGTACTCGGACGTTATTCCGCCATTGGTTTAGATCCCGATCTTATTTGGAAACATCAAGACGACAAAGTGACGTTGAACGATAAAGAACAAAGCGACGCCCCTGTCGACTCCTTACGCGCGCAATTAAACGAAAGTAAAATAGATGTTGTCGATGAAACCATGCCGCCTATGGCGCCTTCTGGTTTGTTTGGCTATATGGGGTATGACTGCATTCGCTTGGTTGAAGACATCCCTGACACCAACCCGGATGAACTGAACGTTCCCGAAAGCATCATGATGCGCCCGACAATTATGGTGCTGTTCGATAACGTTAAAAACATGATGTGCCTCGTCACCCCTGTACGTGAACATAAAAACAATAGCGACAAATCTACCGATGATATTTACGCGCAAGCCACAA
>CAZYHI010000124.1:0-4856 GCA_964647515.1 uncultured Micavibrio sp.
CCTGACTTTGTCCTTGGTGACCGTGATGGAACCAGCTGTTCTATTGACTTTACCCACGCAATTCGTAATTTCTTGAAATCTAAAAGCTACAATGTCGCTATAAATGACCCATATAAGGGAGTAGAACTGGTGGAGCGTTATTCTGCACCATCAATTGGGCGGCATTCCATTCAAATAGAGATTAATCGGGCGCTTTACCTTAATGAAGAGACCTATGAAAAATCAAAAAACTACCAAAAACTCAAAAATGATATGACGGATTTAATTGCTTATCTGGCTGACTATACACAAAGTCAGCTTATCCCCGTTGCCGCGGATTAATAGTCTTTTTTTTTATAAACCACCAAGACACCAAGAACATCAAGTATAAATTTTCTATCGTGAAACTTCTCCGCGTCTCTGTATCTCCGTGTTGAAACTTTTAAACCAAAAAGAGTGAGGCCAAACCTAAAAATGCCATGAAGCCGACAATGTCTGTAACCGTGGTCAGTAAAACGGTGGAGGATAAAGCAGGGTCAGAGCCGATCTTATTTAAAAAGACGGGAATTGTTACACCGCAAAATCCTGCGACAAGCAAGTTAATCACCATTGCCGCGGCAATCACCATACCTAACATTTCTGATTGAAACCATAGCCCCGCAATAATGCCCATTATAATGGCAAAGCCAACACCATTTAGCATGCCAACAATTGTTTCTTTGGAAATGATACGAAACATATTCGTGCTGGAAAGCTCTTTCGTGGCAAGCGCACGCACGGCCACTGTTAATGCTTGTGTCCCCGCATTCCCTCCCATGGAGGCAACAATAGGCATCAAAACCGCCAGCGCAACAATTTCCTCTATCGTTGCATCAAACATAGAGATCACAATCGATGCCGCAATAGCGGTCAGAAGATTAACAAAAAGCCAGCGAAAACGACTGGCACTGGTGGACAGTACAGCACGATAAAGGTCATCCCCTTCAACCCCCGCCATTTTCAAGAGATCCTCTTCGGCCTCTTCATCAATAACGTCAATAATATCATCAAAGGTAATCACCCCAATAAGGCGGTTATTATCATCGACAACAGGGGCGGAGTTTAAATTTTCACGACGAAAAATATAAGAGACTTCCTCCTGATCCATTTCAGCAGGAATAATATGAAGCTTTTTTAACGTCAGTTCTTCAATTTTTTGTGTGCGTTTGGCACGCAACAAACGATCAAGCGGGACTTCACCAACAACATGGTACGCAGGGTCAATGACAATGACATCGTAAAATTCTGATGGCAATTCATCCGCCGCGGCGCGTAAATAATCAATGACTTTTCCTGCTGTCCAAAATTGTGGGATGGCGACAAATTCACGTTGCATCAAACGACCCGCAGAATCTTCGGGGAAGGTTAAACCTTCTTCAATGGCGATACGTGTTTTGGCAGATAATTTTTTGATGATGTCTTGTTGAAAACCATCATCAAGATTTTCTATTAAATCTAACGCATCATCACTGTCCAGCTCGGCGACGATACGTGCCACTTGTGTGGACGGCATGGATTCAAGCGCGCTTTTACGCAAGTCAGGATCCATATAAGAAAATGTTTCAGGGTTAATCTTGTGACTTTTATCTTTTAAAAGCTCCTGCCGATCATCTTCAGAAATTTTTTGTAATAGTTCAGCCGTATCCGCCGCGCTTAAATCCTCAATCAATGTGACGTGGCTGTGATCTTTACCATCATGCAATGCATCGGTGATGTCACGAATAGTGTTATCGCTTAACCCAGCTTGGTTGGCGCTTATTGTTTCTTCGAACTCTTGATTAAGGTCTGGAACACCATTGGTTTTTTCGTCATCATTCACAATGATGTTCCTTTCTTTTTTAACGGTTAGTTTTTATAGTTAAGCCGCTTTTCTTTTTGGTGTTGGGGCGTCACATTTTGTTGTTGAGCCGTCACATTGTTTTTGTGCTTCGACACAAACAATCGCCGTCATGTTTAAAATACCACGCGCCGTTGCTGCGGATGTTAAAATGTGCGCAGGCTTACGAACGCCGAGCAATAAAGGTCCAATAGGAATACCTTCGCCTAAAACTTTTAGCATGTTGAATGAAATGTTAGCCGCTTCAATATTTGGCATAATCAGCAAGTTTGCTTGTTCTTTCAAAGATGAGTTCGGCATGATGTTCTCACGTACCTTTAATGATAGCGCGGTGTCGGCATGCATCTCACCATCAATGGCAAGTTCGCTATCACGCGCTTTGATATCATCGCAAGCTTCACGCATTTTACAAGCCGTGCCGCCACGGTGTGATCCAAAGTTTGAATGGGATAGCATCGCCACTTGTGGTTCAATACCAAAATCGCGAACACGTTGCGCCGCCAGCAAAGTCATTTCAGAAATCTGTGATGCACTGGGGTTTGGGTTGACGTGTGTATCCGAAACAAAATAGTTTCCTTTATTAGGCAGGATTAACAAACGCAATGCCGCCGCCGTTTCAACACCATCTTTTAATCCAACAACATCCACAATGTCATTTAAATGCGTGTTGTAATCACCGACAGTTCCACAAATTAGACCGTCAATTTCGTCTTTTTGCAACATCAACGCACCAATGGCGGTTGTGTTTGTGCGGATAATATTTTTGGCCATGGCAGGGGTTACACCCTTGCGGTCCATAGTCTCGTGATAACTTGTCCAATAATCATTGTAACGGGGATCATTTTGTGGATCGCAAAGCTCAAAATCTTTGTCTAATTTTAAGCGCAGGCTCATCTTTTCAATACGGTTGAGAACCACATCTTTACGTCCGATTAAAACAGGTTTGGCTAAACCTTCATCCACGGCCATTTGTACGGCACGTAAAACATTTTCTTCTTCCCCTTCGGCAAAGCCAATACGTTTCGCCTCTTTTTGCGCTTGGGAGAAAACAGGGCGCATAACCTGATTACTTTGAATGTGGAATTGTTTCAACGTATCACGGTAAGCATCAAAATCTTCTATCGGACGCGTTGCGACACCACTATCCATTGCGGCTTGTGCCACAGCCATAGGAAGTTCAATCCCTAAACGTGGATCAAACGGTTTCGGAATCATATAATCGGCGCCAAACTCCATTGTTTCACCGGGGTAAATCGCGGCGACTTCTGGCGGAACTTCTTTACGAGCAAGGGCGGCAATGGCCTTCACACAAGCCAGTTTCATTTCTTCGTTAATCGCTGTTGCGCCAACATCTAACGCACCACGGAAAAGATAAGGGAAGCAAAGCACGTTGTTCACTTGGTTGGTGAAATCTGAACGCCCTGTACAGACAATGGCATCGGGTGAACCTTCACGCGCCACATCAGGCATGATTTCTGGTGTTGGATTTGCCAGTGCCATGATGAGAGGTGCATCCGTCATTGTGCCCGCCATATCGGCGGTCACCATATTGGGGCCAGACAGACCAAGGAAAACATCCGCGCCTTCTAATGCATCGTTTAGATCACGCGCATTTGTATCAACGGCATATTTTTCTTTGTAAGGGTCCATGCCTTTTGTACGACCTTTATAAATGACACCTTCACGGTCACAGACCGTAATATTATCGTTTGGTAAACCAACACCGACAAGTAAATTGAGACAAGCCATCGCCGCCGCGCCTGCGCCATTGGCAACAAGGCGAACATCTGTGATTTTGCGTCCTTGAATTTCTAGCCAGTTTGTAAAAGCTGCCGCAACGATAATCGCCGTCCCATGTTGGTCGTCATGGAACACAGGAATGTTCATGCGCTCTTTTAGGCGGTTTTCAATTTCAAAACATTCAGGGGCTTTAATATCTTCGAGGTTAATACCACCGAAGGAAGGTTCAAGAACCGCCACGGCATCACAGAACTTATCAATATCTGTTTCATCAACTTCCAAATCGAAACAATCAATATTGGCAAACTTTTTAAATAGAACCGCTTTTCCTTCCATGACAGGTTTGGATGCCAATGCGCCAATATTACCAAGACCAAGAACGGCTGTACCGTTTGATATAACCGCAACAACATTTCCGCGTGATGTATAATCAAGTGCCTTTAACGGGTCGGCGGCAATTTCTTCACAGGGAATAGCAACACCGGGGGAGTACGCCAAAGCCAAATCTCTTTGTGTCTCCAACTGTGTTGTTGGTTTCATTGAAATTTTACCGGGCGCGGTTTTGTGATAATCCAACGCGTCTTTGCGCAGCTTGTCTTGATTGTTATCTTTGTTAGCCATAGTTCATTTACCCTCATGATTATTATGAAGATATAGTGCCTTTTTAAGCAGGCATATTGCAAGAGATATTTAAGCGTGTTTCAGTGAAAAATCAGTGCTTTAACTCTTGCTCATATTCTGGGTAATGTGTTAAAAAATGGGCGACCTTAATTATTACATTAAATACCAGATGCGGTCGTGGCGGAATGGTAGACGCGCAGCGTTGAGGTCGCTGTGGGAGATAATCCCGTGGAAGTTCGACTCTTCTCGACCGCACCATTCTTTACATGGCACTGTTAAACATAAATTTTGGATATTATTTCCCATGAACACATATCGTATAATCACTATTCTTTCTCTGCTCATCCTTACACCTTGCTTATTAAGCGCCTGTAGCAACGAAGAGCCTCCCATGGAAATGGCTGAGGAGATGAAGCCGCTTTATAAACTGCCCAGCACGTACAGAGCCCACCGCTCTCAACAATTACTCTTTGGCGCAAAGAACAATCGCCTTGCCTATACCGATCATGGTGAAGGACAGGTGCTTGTCCTGCTCCACGGTGTTCCGACCTCATCATGGATGTATCGAAAAGTCATTCCTGACTTACAAAAAAGTATGCGTGTTATCAGCATTGATTTTCTTGGCTTCGGTAGCAGTGAT
>CAZYHI010000125.1:0-4808 GCA_964647515.1 uncultured Micavibrio sp.
GTTGAAGCAGGCATGAATCTAGGCGATGCGCTTCTTGTTCCAACAAAAATCTATGTGACGTCCTTGCTGGATGCCTTGAAAATTAAAGATGACAATGGACAACAAGCCATCAAAGGTATGGCAAACATCACAGGGGGCGGCTTAACAGAAAATATCCCCCGTATTTTAAGTGATGATTTGGCTGCTACATTGGATGCAAACAGCTGGACATTACCGCCTATCTTCAAATGGCTGGCAGCTTGTGGCAATTTATCCGCCGAGGATATGGCCGTCACCCTTAATTGCGGTATCGGTATGGTGGTCATTTGTGCCAAAGATGATGCACAGAAAATCATGGATAATTTAGCCCAAAATGGTGAAACAATCATGGAAATCGGCTATATAAATAAGAAATCAAATAGCTCATCAGTCATCATTAATAATACAGACAAAGCTTGGACGTAATTAATCAGGAAATAAATAAAATGGCGAACGCAAAAAAACCAGAAGTCACAAAAGAAGAAATTGAGCACGCGGCAGCACTATGGAAAAACTTTACTGTTTGGGCCAAATGGGGTGTTATTGCCACCATGGCACTCCTCGCCCTTATGGCTTTAACACTTGTTTAAACGCTTAATTACAACCTCATACAAAGCCTGTCAATTTTCATATCACACCGATTATGAGGGTTAATTATATTTATTCATATTTTTGTAATCATTTCAGTGGCATAATGTTTTAATATAATATTATTTCATCTGGAATATTCTTTACAACATGTCATTACATCACCAAAAAACTTTCTTTAAACTTATATTGGCATCCATGCTGATTTTTACAATCAGCTCTTCTTCAAACATATCTCAAGCACAAAACGATTATAGAAATCTAATCTTAAGTGACCAATATAATGAACATTACCTCACCCCTTATTTAAGCAAATATGTTTTACAAGATGACATTAATGATGTCCGCGATCTTATTAGTAATCCAAACTTACAAACAGAAATCGCTTCCATCACAAGCAGTATCCTTCTATTCAAATTAGAAGATAAACAATCTTGGTTCACCTTTAATGTTTCCAACAGATCCAACAAAGAAAGTTGGAACATTGATTTTGGAACAAGCTTCAAAGGACGTTTTGGATTTTTCAAAGATATAAAGGTCTATAGCTACAATAAAAAAAACCAAGAATTAAAATCATATGATTTAAACGAAAACCAACATGTAAACTTAAACATTCCGCAACAAGAAAAAATACAAATCATTCTGCATTTTAAAAAATCTAACAGCTTCCCTATTACCGCCCCATTAAGCTTGATCAGTGATACAGGCCTCATGAATAACAACACCAATAATGCATTCTTTTTATCACTTATATTATTAAGTGGTATGGCTTTTTTCTTTGCCGCTGTTGCAATTATAAAATTCAACAATGGTTACTTTTTATTCAGTTGCTATTACATGCTCTTCGCATTTTTATTATTCATTCAAAACAACATGACGGCCTTTAATATCTCCTTTGTTGATAGCAATGTACAATTATATATTCTTTTCGCTATATCACTTATATCCCTTGCCATCGCTAACTTTTTTTGGCACGGAGCCAATCATGTTTTTTGGCGTAAAGCTGCATTTTTGATACCTGCAGGATTGGTCAGTATATCCCTTATCGCCAGTCACTTTATCCCTGACCATGTTCACTTGGTTCCCTTATTCTTAGGCTTTGGTGCCAGTTTGCTCATATTCATCATTATTCCTTTGGTTTTTATCTTACAAGGGCCAGACAAGGCAGACGGCAGCACCTCTTTTATGATGGGATGGTTTATATTGTTATTTGGGATTTGCATCTCAATATTGACATTAAGCGGTGTTTTACAACCTGTTTCAACCGCCATTAATGCCTACTGGATAGCCCTCATCCCACAAGCATTTTTCTTCATTTTAACTGCACGTACAGACCTCACTATACAAGAAGAAAGAATTCCACAATCCAAAACATTGGAAATAAACGAAACAGATACAATCTTAAAACTCCGCCAATCAAAAGAAAATACAGAACAAAAAAGACTTTTAAAAGTTATAGAAGAAGAAAGAAAAGTTTTAAGTGAATTAAGAAAAAGCGAAGAACGCCGCACAGACGAAATGCGTAAAGCAAAAGATTCCGCCGACGAGGCCAATAAAGGAAAGTCAGCATTCTTGGCTGTTATCAGCCATGAAATAAGAACGCCCATGACAGGAATCATGGGCATGGTTCGCCTTTTACTCAACAGTAATTTAACAAAAGATCAAAATGAGTATGCAAACACCATTCAAGATTCTAGTGATGCTATCTTAGCGCTTCTCAACGATATCCTTGACTATGAAAAAATTGAACAAGGAAAAATGACGTTAGAAAATATTGGGTTTGATTTGCACCGCCTTATAAAAGGTGTTGTTACCTTAATGAACGGTCATGCCTTGCAAAAAAATATCAACCTTAAATTAAAGACAGGGAAAGATATCCCTAATTTTGTTATTGGTGACCCCACACGACTGCGCCAAGTCTTATTAAACTTAACCGGAAACGCTATTAAATTCACCGAGAAAGGTGATGTCACCTTAACCGTTGAGCTTATGAAATATAACGAGGCCGACAATAGTAATGAGATTTACTTTGCTGTCACCGATAATGGTATTGGCATCTCAGAAGAAGCCAAAGAAAATCTTTTCACACCATTCACACAAGCAAACAACACGATCTCACGTAAATTTGGCGGAACGGGGCTTGGTTTAGCCATTAGTAATGGCCTTATTTCCAGCATGGGCAGTGATATCAATATCAGCAGCATTGAAAATGAAGGTAGTACATTTTTCTTCACATTAAATATGGTATCGGAGCGTAAGGAAAAAGTTCAACCTAAAATTCAACCGCCGCTCACTACACCACAAAACAAGTTAGAAGAAAAAACAATCCTTTTAATTGAAGATAATAAAATAAATAGAAAAGTCATCAAAAGCATTCTTATTGACTTACCGTATACGTTGCATGAAGAAGACAATGCAGAAGATGGTATCAAGCGCCTTGAAAATGAAAAGTTTGACTTATTATTAATTGATATTGAATTATCAGGCATGAATGGTGATGAGGCCACCAGAAAAATAAGAGCGTCGCAAAAAGACAGGATAAAAAATATCCCTATCATAGCGATCACAGGCAACATCAAGGACGAACAAATTGCGCATTACCGCTCTTGTGGCATCAGTAAAACTGTTGCAAAACCAATTGACCCTGACACGCTTATTCAAGCTATACAGAACGTAAAAAATAAAAACGCCACCCCAACAGTAAATACGAAACCTGTCGCAACGCATTTAGCTGTTAAAAATCAACCAAACATTACGATAGAGAAAAAACCGAAAAAACCAGTACAAACACCCCCTGCTTTTTCAAATAAATTAAGCACCAATACACTTCCACCCATCACACCTATCAAGCAACCACTTAAAAATGATAACGGTAGTGAAAGCCTAACGAATAAAAATGAGAGCACCATCTTAAATATGGAGACATTAGACGGCCTCAAGAAGCATCTTTCTGACGATAAAATAAAAGAAATGATCAATGATGTGTTAGATAAAACAGAGGAAATCATTATCGATATAAAAGAAGCCATCAACACAAAAAATACAAAATTAATCAATGCACGCTGTCACGACTTAAAAGGCATGACTGGTAATTTTGGTTTACAAGAAATTAGTGATTTAGCAAAAGACTTAGAACAAAAATCAAAATCTCAACCTGACATTATCTTAATGACCTTAGTCAACAGTCTATCAGAAGCAAAAAAGAGAGCTGAAACAGCTCTCTCCGATTTATTCAGTTAGTCTAAAAACGAGATTCGTTAGCCAACGATTTCTTCTGGCTTAAAGAAGTAAGCAATCTCAATCTCTGCGTTTTCATCGCTATCTGATCCATGAACAGAATTTTCACCAATTGAAAGAGCAAACTCTTTACGAATCGTTCCTTCCGCAGCATCATCAGGATTTGTTTCTCCCATAATCTCGCGATTTTTTAAAACAGCGTTTTCACCTTCCAAAACCTGAACAACAACAGGCTCAGAAATCATAAAATCAACAAGCTCGCCAAAGAAAGGGCGCTCTTTATGAACCGCGTAAAAACCCTCGGCTTGCTCACGTGTCATATGAATACGCTTCTGCGCCACAATGCGTAGGCCGTTTTCTTCAAACTTTTGGTTAATCGCACCCGTTAAGTTACGACGCGTTGCATCTGGTTTAAGTATTGAAAATGTTTGTTGTGTAGCCATAAATACCTCTTTATTAATAAAATTAGAATGTGTTTTATAACAGTAATCTTGAGAAGAGCAACAAACTTTCAAAAACTTTTATTTTACATATTTTTATGCTATACTTTAATTAGATTTATAAAAGGTCATATCATTTATGAGTTATGTTGAAACAGAATTAATCAAATTATTTGATGTAGAGCAAGCTAGCGATGCTCTAGCCATTATGTCGGGCGGAAAAAAGCAGTCCGAATTTATAATCCAGGAAGCCGACTGGTTTCACAGCGGTGGAGAAAGCTATATATTACCTTGTTCAGCAACACCAGTAGACAGTCATTCTAATGCCCCAACAAACATTGAAGCTATCTTTAAAGCCTCAGTATCTATGAATTCGGGTGCTGCCCTCGAGCGAGCTGTAAAGAAAAGAGAACTATTAAGATCAAGTGGGGTCAGAACTCCACAGCTCTATGCTCATGGGAATGGTGTCGTGCTAGAACAAACCATCCCCCTTTCCTTGGAAGAAGCACATAAAAGATTTGGAAA
>CAZYHI010000126.1:0-4808 GCA_964647515.1 uncultured Micavibrio sp.
TCTGCAGCGGCGACTAAGTCTTCAACGTTGGATGTGAAATTGGTATTGGCAAAATCGCCTTCGCTGGCACCAAGACCTGTAAAATCAAAACGGACAATCGCTATCCCTTGTTCTTTTAAAGACTTCGCAATGCGGGCGGCGGCAAAGATATCTTTTGTACAGGTAAAACAATGGGCAAATAAAGCGTAAGCACGGATATTGTCGTCTGGTGCGTCAATACGCGCGGCTAGTTGTTGTCCTGTTCCGCCAGTAAATGTAATCTTATCCATGAAAGTTATTCGCTTTTATATAGATTTTGGTTACTAAAATATAACGTCATATTTATAGAAAAACAATATGAAGAATGTTAGGGTGTGTTTATGATTTTAGACAGCCTGCCGACACCTGAAGAATTTTACAAAACCTATTGGGGTAAAAAACCATTTATCGTGCGTGAATTTATTCCTGCGGATGTTATTGAGACACTTATTGATGGCGATACATTGGCTGGCCTTGCCTTGGAAGAGGATATCCGCTCACGCTTTATTACCAATAATGATGTAGGAAATGATTGGTCATGCGCGCATGGTCCTTTTGACGAGGATTATTTTACTGATGTGGGTACAAAAAATTGGAGCTTATTGGTTCAAAATGTAGAGCAATACCATACGGATACAGCAAAGTTATTATCTTATTTTCAATTTTCCCCGCGTTGGCTATTGGATGACATTATGGTCAGTTATTCGACCCCTGGGGGTAGCGTTGGGTCACATACTGACAGTTATCATACCTTTTTGGTGCAAGGCATAGGTAGGCGTGAGTGGAAAATAAGTGCAGATAAAATAGAAGATGGCTCTTATGCACCTAATTCAGAAATGAAAGTGCTTCAACATGGTTTTGAAGGAGAGATTTTTGAAGTCAGCGCAGGTGATGTAATTTATATGCCGCCTTTTTTTGGGCATGAGGGGAAGACAATAGAAACGGCGATGACGTTTTCTGTTGGATTTTTAGGCCCTCAATTGAGTGAAATATTGGGTGAATATGCACAGTATTTAGAAGCCAATGAAGATCTAAATAAGCGTTATTTAGGTAATGCTTTGGATGAGAAAAGCGCAGGCTTTACCATTGGAGAACAAACGCAAGACTTAATGCGTGATGATGCTATTGCCAGCCTGCAATCAGATGATTTTGTGCGCTGGATGGCCGTTTATTTTTCAACACCCAGACACGAAGATTTACATGAAGATTTAGAAGGTGATGATGAAAATGAGATGTCTCATGATGAATTATTGGATTCTCTTAAAAAAGGAGAAATTCTCTATCGTGCGCAGCAGGTGAAACTAGTCATTGTACCGATAGATAAGAACCAAATAACATTGGCTGTTGATGGAGAGCAGATAAATGTTTCTGCCGAGCAAAAAAAATTGATTGAGGCCTTAAATAAAGAGAATAAAATCACGTTTTCGGATATTGAGAATTGCGACGATAAAGATGAAGCCATTCGACTTCTTATCTTTCTTTATCGTTACAAAGCATTAATTTTATAGGTGTTTAAGTTTTCTCATTTATATAGCTTGGTTTTTGAACGGAAGCAGGATATGAATAAAACATGAAAAACAACTCCCACTCTCGTTTTAAAGATAAAAAAACTTACGACCAAAAACGCAACCGTCGCAAGAATGGTAAGGATTCTCATCAGAAGGATAAACGAGAAACTGCACCCAAATCACGCGCTAAAATTAACTTATACGGTATGCACGCCGTGAGTGCCGCATGGGTCAATCCAAAGCGCCATATTCATGATCTATACATCACGGAAAAAGCATTGGAAGATTTTGATGCGGCTTTAACAAAGGCGCATGATATGGGGCTAAAGCGACCATCGCCGCAAATTATTGAAAAATCTGCGTTGGATAACGCAGCGTCTAAGGGGGCTGTGCATCAAGGGATTGGCCTGAATAGCCAAGCATTGGAAGAGGTGGATATTGATGACATTATCCGTGCGGAAAGCATGAAAGAGCGCAGCGTGCTTATTATGCTCGACCAAGTGACTGACCCCCATAATGTGGGGGCGATTATTCGCTCTTCTTGTGCTTTTGGTGCCGGTGCGATGATTCTACAACGCAAACATGCTCCTGAATTAACGGGGGTACTGGCCAAAACCGCCTGTGGTGGGGTGGAACATTTACCTGTGGCTTATGAAACGAACCTCACCCGTTCTATTGAAACGTTACAGGAGGCGGGGTATTTTGCTATTGGTTTGGCAGAAGAAGGAGATATGAAGATTTCCGCGCTGTCTGGGCATCACAAATTGGTGCTGGTTTTGGGCGCAGAAGGCGATGGGCTTCGACGGCTTGTGAGGAAGCAGTGTGATGCGTTGGTGGCTTTACCAACGACGGGGTCAATTTCATCGTTGAATGTGTCAAACGCGGCGGCGGTTGCGTTGTATGCGGCGCAGGCTTAACTTTTAAGCACTCATGATTTTATTTGGCACTGGTGCACCCTTTACAGGTAGGGTATTTTGTGTGTGATTGGGGTTCGATTGTGCTCGTTCTATTTGGTTAAATAAACGCTGAATACGCTGTCCTAATAACGGTTCTTTTGCTGCTTGTGGATTTATTTCCAAATAACGACTGTTTTTAAAAGCTTGTGTTAGATCATTGCAAGATTTAGGTGTGTGATCTTCTAATACTTCAAAAATCATTTCAATTGGATTTATAATTTCATCCAAATCACAGGAGTTATTTATACCATATTGCCAGTATTGTTCCGCTATTTTAACAAGTTCGGCAGCATGCATTGGTAATGATATAGCGTTAAATAAAGTACTCTTTCCAGCAATGAGTCTATAGGCTGTTAAACGCTCGCTTAATTCTAATTCGTCAATTATTGAAATACTTAATTTTCTTGTGGTCATTTTTACGCCACAATACCGTTTGAAATGAATGTATCGCGGTTTTTTTGTTGTCGGGCTAGCATTTGTTGCTCTAATTGTTGGTATCTAGCAGATTTTGGGAGTGTGCAAGGCGTATAGTGAATTGTTTCCTCTTCTTTTTCGGTAATTGCTCTTGCTAATAATCCAGCAATTCCCTTTTCTTGATCAATGGTGAATTGTGTGTGCAGTGTATCCCATTCACTTTGGGATGCAGAACTTAACATTTGAAATATTATATCTTGCATTGACTGTGCCTGAGATCCTGTGACAGCATAGGGAAGTAATGCATTAAAACAGGAAACAATATCTATTGATTCTGAAGGGCGTTCAGACAGTGAATTATTATCCAAGAGGGTAATTAGTTGTTTACCTATATGGGTTACCTGTTCAGGTGCAGCGGAATGACCACTATTCGTAAAAGCTTCTAATAGCTTGATTGTCTTATCTATATCACTCATAACACCACTCTTTTTATTTATTACGTATAATGTTATTAAGTGCCATGTCAATGAAATAATTTAAAACTTTGTTTCTTTTTCACATACCGTTAAAACATTTAGCATGACAACAGCAAAAGAAGACGAGATTTATTTAATAGATGGATCGGGATTCATTTTCCGCGCTTATTACGCTATGGCCTATAGCGGCGGTGGAAAAATGACGAACCCTGATGGTATACCCGTGGGTGCGGTTTATGGCTTTACCAATATGATTTTAAAGTTAATGCAGACGCACAGCCATGCTACCATCGCCGTTATTTTTGATGCAGGTCGGGTGAATTTTCGCAATGATATATATCCTGACTATAAAGCCAATCGTGATGAAACGCCCGAGGACCTTATTCCGCAATTTCCCTTGGTGCGTGAAGCAACTGAAGCATTAGGGTTGCCTGCCGTAGAATTGGTTGGGTATGAAGCCGATGATTTGATTGCCACCTATGCAAAGCAAGCCAGCGCGCGTGGGCGACAAGTTAAAATTATTTCTTCGGATAAAGATTTAATGCAACTTATTGATGATAACGTTCATATGTTAGACCCGATGAAGGATAAAATTATTGATGATTCGGGTGTGATTGAAAAATTTGGTGTCCCGCCGAACCGTGTGATTGACGTGCAAAGCCTCGCTGGTGATTCAACAGATAATGTGCCTGGCGTGCCAGGGATTGGGATTAAAACCGCGGCAACATTGATTAATGAATATGGCTCATTGGAAGAGCTGTTAGGACGCGCCGAAGAAATTAAGCAACCCAAACGGCGTCAGTCTTTGATTGATAACGCCGATATGGCACGTGTGTCTTGTAAATTGGTGACATTGGCCACCGATGTTCCTGTGCCAGTTGAGCTTGATAGCTTTACGAAGCACGACCCGACCATGCCACACTTAAAAACGTTTCTTGAAAAACAAGGTTTTAAATCGTTGCTTAATCGTTTGGGGCAAAGCAGTGTTATTTCGAACGATAGTGAGGAATCTTCACAGGTTGATGGGGATTCCTCGTTGCAAGCGCTTCGGAATGACAATAATCTTCCCGCCATTAAAGATAACAAATACACGCTTATCACTGACTTAAGTGAGCTAGAAAAATGGATTGATGAAGCCTATGAGACGCGTATTGTCGCCGTGGACACGGAGACGACGTCGTTAACCCCTGCTATTGCAAAATTAGTAGGAATTTGCATTTGTTCAAAGATAGGTAAGGCGGCCTATATTCCATTAATGCATGTACTAGAGGAAGTTGATCTACTCGGCGAGGCGCAAGGTGAGCTTAAGCAAATCCCCTTTGACGAAGTGATTGAATCATTAAAACCTTTGTTGGAAGATGCGAGTGTTTTAAAGGTTGGTCAGAACATTAAATATGATTGGCAAATGTTAAAAAAGCACAATATCGATATGTCTC
>CAZYHI010000127.1:0-4484 GCA_964647515.1 uncultured Micavibrio sp.
ATCTGTTACAAAATGGTGCAAATTTACGCGAAATTCAAGAACTTCTCGGTCATGCTTCCTTAAGCACAACCCAGCGCTATACTGACGTTAATTTTGAAGATCTCCGCGCCGTGTATGATAAGGCACATCCACGAAGTTAAGAGCTTATATATGCCTAGCATAAGCATCCGCTATTACTTGAGTTCCACCGTATCTCTTATTGATGCCTTTGTTGCCATGATTATTCTTTTCCCAATTTGCAACAAGAACCCCTTGCTCTTTCATCTCTTTGCAAAAACCCCAAGAAAAACTGATATCATTATTGTTTTGAGCTTCACAAAATCTCTTTTTTAAATTCCCAAACAAAACTACTTGAGGATCATCATCTGGCAATCTTTTCAAAAACTTTTGATTTGATAAAACACTAACATTTAATCTAGAAATATCCCCTTGTTCTATAAAAATAAAATGATCGTCAAAAGGTAAAGGAAGTCGTCCACCATTTTCATGATTAATATCATTAACCTTGATACCATCATCTTTAAGTTCGTTTTCCATTTGGCAATAAATATCATACCATTCTGTGTAATCATTTCCATGAAACGGAATCGAAACGCCTGGATTTAAATCAGCACGAAATTCATTTGCTGGTAATGTTAATAAAGGTTGTAATATACGTGTATGGACAAAATGCTGTCTGACCTCTGATGTAAAGCGAAGCACACAAGCATAAGGTGATATCAAAACAACCGCACCACCATCATCAGTTTGAAAAAACTCACCCTCTTGAGGAATAGGCAACTTTAATTTATTAAAAACAGCAATAGCTTGACTACTCGTTTTTGCTTTGTCAAAGGACCTAACTGCTAAGTATTCAATAATATCACCGGTCATAGAGCCACCTAAATAAGAATTTTAGATAACCATATATATACAATAATATTACATTTGTCAATAATTATGTAAACAATAGAATCACATATGAATTTCACCGCCATGCACAGCCAGCGCGGCTTCTTTAACCACTTCTTCTAAAGTTGGATGGGCGTGACAGGTGCGCGCAATATCTTCTGCGCTTGTTCCAAATTCCATACCAAGAACCACTTCGGCGATCAGCGTTCCTGCCTCTGGCCCAACAATGTGACACCCTAACACGCGGTCTGTCTTGGCATCGGCGATAATTTTTACAAATCCATCAATCGCGTTCATCGCACGTGCGCGACCATTGGCCATAAATGGGAATTTACCTACTTTATACGCCACACCAGCTTCTTTTAACTGTTCTTCCGTCTGTCCGACATTCGCCACCTCTGGCCATGTGTAAACCACACCGGGGATCAGGTTATAATCAATATGACCCGATTGCCCGTCTAACATTTCGGCCAGCACAACACCCTCATCTTCGGCCTTATGCGCCAGCATCGGCCCAGCGATCACATCACCAATCGCATAGATACCATCGACATTGGTTTTAAAATGCGCGTCGGTTTTCACCCGCCCACGCTCATCCGTTTCAACGCCCACGCCGTCCAAACCTAGGGCTTCCGTATAGGCTTTCCGCCCGACAGCAACCAGCACAACATCGGTACTGAGTTTTTCTTCATCACCACCCGCGGCAGGCTCTAACGTTAAATCAACGCCCTTCTTACTCGCCACCGCCGACGTTACTTTTGTCGAAAGCTTAAATTTCAATCCTTGACGTTTGAAAATCTTAGCGCTCTCTTTACGAATTTCACCATCCATACCGGGCAAAATTTGATCAACAAATTCAACCACCGTGACATTCGCACCCAAACGTGACCAGACAGAACCCAGCTCCAACCCAATCACACCGCCGCCAATCACAACCATATCTTTTGGTACTTCGGTCAGTTCCAACGCGCCTGTTGAAGACACAATGCGCTCCTCATCAATATCAATACCCGGTAGACCCGCTACGTCAGACCCCGTGGCAATCACAATATTTTTAGTGTCATGCACCGTGCCTGCGACATCAACTTTACCAGCCGCAACAATTTTACCTGCGCCTTTAAGCCAATCAATTTTGTTTTTCTTAAATAAAAATTCAATCCCTTTGGTATTGGCCTCAACCACGCTATCTTTATATGTCATCATTGCAGGTAGATCGAGGCTGATCCCGCCTGTCTTGATACCCAGCTTGGCAAAATCCTTTTCCGCTTCGTGATATTTTTCTGACGTGCTCAACATCGCTTTGGATGGGATACAACCCACATTCAAACAAGTACCACCCAGCGTGTCACGTTTTTCTACACAAGCGACCTTCATACCCAATTGCGCCGCGCGTATCGCACAAACATACCCACCAGGGCCAGAACCAATAACAATAAGATCATAAGAAGCCGTCGCCATAATTTTTACCTACATATTTGACAAAATGAATGATTTTTCAGCTAGATTTGTAGCTTATTCAACAAATTAAGGCTAGTATAAAGATAAGGAAAAATGAAAATTATCTTATGAGCTCACTTCCATTCACACATATGCGTACAGCGCTTGATATTGCCCCTGACAGCGCGCACCCCACCAATAAAATAGCCGCGACGCTGTTTGGCGTTAACCGTGCAGGGGAAGAGTTTTCCATTTCTCGCACCAATCACTGGCCAGACAGCATCAAAGAAACCATTGGCGTCAAAACAAAAATCGGCAATGCCTCTGGTACCATACATGCTGAAACGGCCTGTATTCTCAATTCACCACATAGCGTCGAAAACACCTCACTTTGTATTACCGATCCTTTTTGCCCCAATTGCGCCAAAAATATCGCTGAAGCAGGTATAAAAAATATCTACCTTGATGAAGATGGCTTCGATAAAGATTTTTTCAATCGTCGCGGTGATCATTTTGATCGCATGTCGATGCAAATTTGCGAACGTGCAGGGATTAATGTTTATGCCCTCGACATGCAAAGCAAAGAAATACGCATTATCTTAGAAGCCTTACCAAACTATAAACCTGTTGAAGACAGTCCTATCATCGCCGAACCAATTGAATCCATCAATGATGTTGTTTTGAATGATATCATCGAAACCGCAACGCGTGATAATAAACGCCGTAAATTTGCTGTTGCTTTGGTCAAAAGCAAAAACGGAACAAAATTCGCGCTGATTGCCCGCGCCCATGCCGTTATTGGTTATTCCATGAGAAAACCTGAAGAGGCACTCGACCTTCTTACTCCGCGTGGAAAATACAGCTTCATCCAAGAGCCTATCAATAGATTAATGATGTATCTATCACGCAAAGGCCACACGCTCTACCCTGATTATCTTTATTGTAGCCAAGTTCCCACTGCGCGCGAGCAAGTCAATTTGGTCGGTGCCAATATAAAACGCATCACCGTCGGTGATACACAAAAATGCCGTGACCCGCGCGGCCTTGACGCCATGACACAGTTAAAATCAGCGAAGATTTTGGATTATTCTTAAAGGTCCAATAACAATCTCTGCGGATCTTCCAACGCTTCTTTGATGCGCACAAGGAAGCTGACAGATTCCTTACCATCAATGATACGATGATCATAAGACAGCGCGAGGTACATCATCGGACGGGCTTCAATCTCACCGTTCGGCATCACCATTGGACGTTGTTGAATTTTATGCATGCCCAAAATCGCACTTTGTGGCGCATTCAAAATCGGTGTTGCCATCAGCGAGCCAAAAACGCCACCATTGGTGACGGTAAACGTACCACCTTGCATTTCATCCATGCTAATTTTACCATCACGCGCACGGCTTCCCACATCCATGATATCTTTTTCAATTTGCGCCATCGATTTTTTATCACAATCACGAATAACGGGTACAACCAAACCGCTCGGCGTACTGACCGCAATACCGATGTCGTAATAATTCTTATAGACAATTTCATCACCATCAATCTCGGCATTAACCGCAGGGAACTCTTTCAACGCCTGAACCGCCGCCTTCACAAAGAAAGACATGAAACCCAATTTCACATCATGCTTTTTGATAAAACGTTCTTGATATTCCTTACGCAACGCCATCACCGCGCCCATATCGGCTTCGTTAAAAGTGGTTAAAATCGCCGCCGTTTCTTGCGCGCCTTTTAAACGTTTGGCAATAACCTGACGTAATTTCGACATACGCACACGCTCTTCTCGAGCAACATTATCCGCTGGAGCAGAAGGCACAGGTGCCGCAGGAGCAGGCGCGCTTGTTGAATCACCATCGCCTGCCATATGATTTTGCACATCTTCTTTGGTGATGCGCCCGTCTTTACCCGTACCGGCAATCGCGCTCGCATCAAGCTTATTATCGCCAACCATTTTAGTCACCGCAGGGGACAGCTTATTCGCCTCATCATTTGATGCCGCAGCAGCAGGAGCCGCCGCTTCGGCAGGTGCCGCCTCTACTTTAGGTGCAGGAGAAGATTTTGCCGCGCCCTCACCACTAATCTCACCAAGCAATGCGCCGACTTCAACATCTTCACCTTCTTGAACCGTGATAGAGCTGATCACACCTGCCGCA
>CAZYHI010000128.1:0-4454 GCA_964647515.1 uncultured Micavibrio sp.
TGGCTGGCGGCGATAACCAGCCTTCTTATACTCCTGAACAAGAAAAAGATTTATGGCGTCAAATAGGTCAGAAGCCTGATTCTTCTGATGGTAATGGGCAGTCGGTACAAACAGATAAGCGTTTTGAACTTAGCTAATGTATTTTATTGGAACCTTACTTCGGCTCTTTAGCAACCGCATTGGTATGCTTGGCACGTAAGGTTTCCAGCTTTTCTTAATCATTAATTTTAAAAATTTTTTCTAATTTACGTGCAATACCTTGATTGTACTTGATGGAGTCATCAAGCTCTGCATCATCGAATAGATTATGCTGCCTTTGGGCTTCTTTATGCATCGTGCGCTCGACCTTATTTGTAATTCGCTTTACTCTATCTTGAAGTTCTTGTTGTTCCTGCGCCATATTATCAATAGAAAACGGGCCTGCGCTAAATCCACCATGCTGTAACTCGTTTTTAAGCTGCTCTTTTAGAATACTTACGTACTTATCAAGCACTCTTTGCGCAATTTTGACGTGCTCTTTTTCATGCTCTAGAATTTTGTGAAATATAGGCGTGCCTTTTTCAAATTTTGTACTGACATAAACGGTTGGCGTATAATTCATTGTCACTTTAACTGTTTTAATTTGTAAGCAAGCCAGCCCTTCGTCTTTATGTTTTTCCAAATGAAATTCAATATTATGGCTTAGGGATTGCTTGCCAACCGTTAAGCCGCCAAATTCAGTGTTAGAATGCCCTTCGCCATACGGCGAGTAAGCCCCTTTTCCTATACGATTAAGTTCCGCTGTTTTCTTCGAAAAATCATACCGCACATCTTGTTGCGCTGAAACGACATCAATAAATAGTGGTTTTTTGTTGTTGCACTTAATTTGGTCTGCGGAAGGTTTTACATCTAAGGCCGCCAGATGCAAAAGACCAGCTGATATAAGTTCTAAACCAAACATATTTACCTATGTAGGCTCATCCGCGACGGCATCCGTATGCTTAGCACGTAGGGTTTCTAACTTTTCTTGAACGTCATTATCAAAAGCTCCTAGAATAGAAGCGGCGAGGATGGCGGCGTTTTTCGCGCCCGCTTCGCCAATTGCCAATGTGCCAACGGGTATGCCACCGGGCATTTGGGCAATTGATAATAAGCTGTCCATACCGCTTAGTGCTTTGCTTTCAACGGGAACACCAAGCACAGGAAGAGGGGTTAGGCTCGCTACCATACCAGGGAGATGTGCTGCACCACCTGCGCCAGCGATAATAACTTTTAATCCACGCTCTTTGGCAGTTTTGGCATAGTCATACATACGATCAGGTGTACGATGGGCGGAAACGATCTTACATTCATGAGCAATGCCAAGATCATGCAAAATATCATGCGCTTTGCCCATGGTGTCCCAATCTGATTGGGAGCCCATAATGATGCCAACTTGAGGATTATCGTCTGAATGTGTCATGTTAAGGAAATGCCTTATTTGTTGTATAAAGCATAGTTAAGTACCAAATTTGAGAGGGAATGTAAAGATAAAGAGCCTAGCTTCGCTAGGCGCATATGGATCCCCGCTGTTAATGTTCGCTATACTCACCGCGGGGATGACAGTCGGATGGGTGCGCGTAGGTCGCTTGCGACCCTGAGCATCTTAATAATGCGTAGCGAGCTTGCCCGCCTGAGCATCTTAATAATGCTAAGCGATAATATCGGGGATGATTTGTGATTTAAGCTTTTGAATTTGGTCTTTTAGCATCAGCTTCTTCTTTTGCAGACGTTTCATCTGAAAAAAGTCGATAGGGGGCGTGTTTCTTAAACGATCAATGATATCGTCAAGGTCTTTATGCTCGTGCTCTAGTTCGACAAGCTGTTCTTCAAGTTCAGTTATATCTTCCATTAATATATAAGGACTACTGCTTAAGTTATTTATTCCATTGGTTTTAACCCTAATATTCTATCACAAAAAATAAAAAAAAGGTAGAAAAAGAGTGGTAAGCCTTCAATTTTCTTTTGGTTTAAGTGTGACGATGCGGTAAAATTCATAATGTCTAATGAAAATCAAAAAAAGAAAATTGGTATATTAACGAGCGGTGGCGATTGCGCTGGCTTGAATGCAGTTATTCGCGCTGTCGTGCATAGTGCGCATGGGCGCGGCTGGGAAACCATAGGCCTGATTGATGGTACAGCTGGTTTGTTGGGGGATGATCCTGATTATAGGGTTCTGACGACTGAAGAATTCGATGGTACCGTTATGCGAATGGGTGGCACGATTTTAGGGACAACGAATAAGGGTGATCCGTTTCACTTTCCGATGAGCGATGGCAGTTTTAAAGACCGCAGTGGTGAGATGATTGAAAATTGTCAAAAGTTGGGTCTTGACGCGTTAATCGGGATTGGCGGCGATGGTTCGCACGCGATTTTACGAAAATTTGCCGCCCAAGGCGGTGTACCGATGGTCGGTATTCCTAAAACCATTGATAATGATATTGGCTTGACTGAGGCGTCAGTGGGCTTTGATACGGCGGTGGCGGTGGCAACAGAAGCATTAGATAGGCTTCAACCGACGGCGGCATCGCATGATCGGGTGATGATTTTGGAAGTGATGGGGCGTGATGCAGGGCATATTGCACTGGCAGCGGGCATCGCTGGTGGCGCGGATGTTATACTTATCCCTGAAATTGGTTATGACATTGAAAATGTGGCCAAGAAAATTGAGCAAGTCAAACGCGATGGGCGTAACTTTGCGCTGGTGGTGGTGTCCGAAGCGGTAAAAACGATGGATGGCAAGCCCTATATGGTGACCCATACGGATGGTCAGTCTCGTTATGGCGGTATTGGCAATTATATTGGTGAGGAAATTATGAAGGCGACGGGCTCTGAAGCGCGTGTCACTGTTTTGGGGCATGTTCAGCGAGGCTCTCCTCCGACATATCATGATAGATTATTGGCGACAGTGTTTGGCGTGAAAGCCGTAGAATTGGTTGCGGACGAAAAATTTGATAGAATGGTTGCATGGAAAAACCGTGAAGTCGTTGATGTCGCCATTGAGGATGCGATTGCGGCCTATCGTGCGGTGGATGTCCATGATACAATGGTCGAAACGGCGCGTGGCGTGGGTATTTCTTTTGGGGATGGTTCTTAAACAGTAAATAAGGGAAAATAAAATGGGCGTAGATTATATAAGGCAATCATTGAGTGATGATGAAGAGCTGATCCATGTGGCGCAGTTTCATTGGATTTATGTTTTTATGGCGCTGTTTAATGTTCTGATTAGTGTTATTATATCTATCGCCATAGTCATGGTTGCGATTAAGTTTGAGCCATCAATTTTAGGTAAAGCTAATCAAGGTGGTAGTTTGTTTAGTCAAATTATGGATTTGCACGCTGGTGTTAAGATTCTGGCGTTTTTTATTTTGCTGATGGGGCTTTTGAAATTTGCGCAGATGATGATTATCAAGGCAACAACAGAAATTGGTGTCTCAGACATTCGCCTTGTTTTAAAGCGTGGGCTTATTGCACGTGCGGTTGTTGAAATTAATATTGACCGTGTTGAAGGGGTGAATGTTTTACAGGGCGTTTTGGGACGCTTGTTTGGTTATGGCCGCGTGATGGTGCGTGGTATGGGTGTGGGTGAGGTTATCTTACCCTCCATCGCGCAACCTATTCGGTTTAAAAAAGCGATTGAATATGCGCGTAACAAAGCCAAGAAGAAAAACAACACGATGGTGATGCCAGATCAGCCAGATCAACCGCCTAGTGCTTAGAAGCCGTAAATAGATTTTTACAACATGATACCTGCCAAGAAGTTTTATATGATTCGCCATGGGCAAAGCGTGGCGAATGTCGCTGGGTATTTTAGCGGTAATATGGATGTTGAGCTCACGGATTTGGGACGGGAGCAGGCGGCGCAGGCACGTGATGTTGTGGAAAATTTGGTGGATAAGCCTGTGCGTATTGTTCATTCGCATTTGCAACGCGCCCGCCATACGGCAGAGATTATCAATCAAAATTTGCAATTACCCATGCTTGAAACGCCCTTATTGGGCGAACATCATTTTGGTGATTGGGAAGGAACAAAAAAGTACGAGCCTTATAATTCAGCGGCGCGCGACCGCAGTGATCCGCCCAATGGAGAAACAAACCATAATTTTGAACAGCGTATATCAAAGGGGTTGAGCTGGGCATTGGAAAGCGATGCGTTGACGCTTATTGCCTGTCATGGCGGCGTGTTTAGAGCTTTTTATAAGCTTTACAATAACGTTGAGAATTTTGAAGCCATTGAAAATTGCGTGCTTTATGAATTTACACCGAATGAGGGCGATACATCTTTTCCGTGGGTGGTTAAGGCTGTTCGTTGAAGGTATTGTCAATACTATCCTCATTTAAATCATCACATCCCAAATTTAATTTGGGAGCCATATTTTTTTATGATTTCACTTAGCCTTCTTATTGAATCGCGAAGCCGCAAAGTTTACGGTTTT
>CAZYHI010000129.1:0-4260 GCA_964647515.1 uncultured Micavibrio sp.
GCCAGAAATTAAGAACACAAATTAAGGATTAATTTGCTTAATACACAAAAGCCAGTCTAGGAAAGACTGGCTTTTTTTATTTCACTCCCAACGCCATCGGCGCTTCACCAACACGCCTTTTATTTGATGCCCGCTGGTCTAAAATCATCTGAACTGCTGGTGCATCTGTCGTTACAGAGTATAATCCTTTAGAATATGTTCCTGCTTGTTTCTCAAATCTAACATGATCTTTGTAAAAAGGTAGCGTAGCACCCAACCACCTTTCAATATAGGAATGTCGTTCTATAGTATTGTTATCTTGAATTGGCTTTCTTATAAAAACTTTATAGGTAACGTTGCCATTTTCTGAGCCTATTCTTTTAATTCTAACTCTTCCATTTTTTTCAGAGTCCGAATCTCTTCCAAAAACTTTCATATCTTGACTAAAAACAGAACTATTATGGTCTAATGTGAACTGCTCTAGTTCATAATTCAGGTCATCAGCCATAGTTGGGTAAAGTTTTTTTGCTAACTCTACGGAATGCGATTCCCCTTCAACGTAAGGGAAACTACTTAAGTTAAACTGTTGATATACTGTATTTTTCCATTCCTCATCAGAAAATTCTTCAAACGCCCTTTCAAGTTCTTGCCCAAATCTTAATTGCAATGTTGGAATTATATGTTGTAAGTAAAGATCTGCAACAGTCGTATTTTTTAACTCTTTTATTTTTTGTGCATCACCACCTGCATAATGGTAAACAAATTTTTGCCAATTTAATAAAGTTTCATTTCCATCATTGTATGGAAACATTTCCTCTATCTGTTCCTTAGAAAAAAATTTAGAAAGTATTGAAGAACGGGAAGATCTACGATTCTTATCTTTTTCATACACGCTGTCATAGACGCCATCCGGAACAGTATCTAAAGTGGCTGTTAAATCGTATGTACCACTTGTCCAAGCCTCTTCTTCAATCATAAATTCATTTCTAAATTTTTTTACCGTCTCAAAATTTTCTGAATCTAAAATTTGACCCACCAAAAGATTGGAAGGAAAGTGATTTTCTTTTAAATCAAACAAAGGGGCATAGCTATAAAAATTTTCCTCTTTCAGCAAATAGAAAGGATCTGCTCTCTCATTAGCAGAAATATGATAAAGAAGTTCACCAAAGCCACCTTCATAACGTCTTAAATATGTGTCAGGAAACAAGTATTGCAAATGTCGGATTGTTATTTTTGACTCATCGATAGACAAAAAGGATTGTGGCAACACATTCAATGCGGTTTTAATAAGCGAATGGTCAAAAGGCAAAGCTTGCCCTGCAACAACACCCATAGACTGAGTTAAAAATTTTCGACGAGACTCATCAACCATAAAAAGTTGAATAG
Organism: uncultured Micavibrio sp.; assembly: GCA_964647515.1. Lineage (GTDB taxonomy): Bacteria > Pseudomonadota > Alphaproteobacteria > Micavibrionales > Micavibrionaceae. The sequence goes on from CAZYHI010000129.1 coordinate 1,366, forward strand.
TACAAAATACGCACTATGTCAAATAAGATCAATCCTCGCGATGGACTTTTTCGTTTTTCTCGTGCATTTCTTGCGCTTCAAGGGTCATTGTCGCTACAGGACGGGCGATTAAACGACCAACACCGATTTCATCACCCGTTTCTTCACAATAACCATATTCGTCTTCATCAATCTTACGAATAGTCTTTGTGATTTTGGTAATCAGTTTACGCTCACGGTCACGGGTACGTAGCTCCAGCGCGTGATCTGTTTCCGCACTGGCGCGGTCAGCCAAGTCAGGCTTTTGTAATTCAGTCTCTTGCAATGTATTGGCAATCGTCTCTGTTGATTCCTTAATCAGCTCTTCGCGCCATGCGATAAGCTTCTGACGGAAAAACTCTTTCATCAGCGGATTCATATACCCTTTCTTATCCTTCAGAGGATCATATTTAGGGGGTAAAACGGGAGTTTTCTTTGCTTTTGCCATTTTTTCTACTGTTAACCTTTAACTATCTTTAAAAAATTGAAAATGGACTATAGTAAGCCCAGCCTTGCGTATCAAGGAAAATCTATTAAACACGGCTCTTCTGCTACCGTTTACAGCGTAATTACCCTATATATAGCCCCTGCTACATAGCTTTACGCATTTTCGCGATTTCTATCTGCGCCCTTAAATCAATCTCGTCCAAAACCGCGGTCATTCCTGCATCTGTGATGGTCTCTCGATGCGAAGCCACAACATCAGCCACATCCAAAACTTGCCCCAAAGTGAGATTTCCTGTCAAAATCGCCAAACGTAAGTGATCAAGCTGTCTTAAAACCTTTTCCCCGCGCTCACGCATCCGCCGCTTGGCTGAACGCTCTGTTGCACTTTCAGCCCCTTGAACAGCCAACAACGCATCAACTTTTGCGATTGATTGCGTTGCCGCAGTAGAGCCCGCCCCTTGAGAAGCATCGGCTACCATATTGCCAAAAGTTGCATCTGACTTACCAGATTTCTTGGCTTTACCAGATTTTGACGCATTTTGTGTCTTCGAAGGACCTTCGATTTTCATTTTGATTCCTTAAGAGCTACACTCATTAATACTAATATAATATATCAGTAATGATTTGTTAAACAACCACTCACTTGATTTTAATACTTAACTCAGCGTCAATTTCAATAGGTAAATTGGAAGAGTACTTGCCATCCCAATTTACGTTACATTTACCGACCCAATTAATAGGCATTTTATTATTTTTAATTTGGCCAAAAGTTATAGTACTTTCAAAAACATCTTCATGCTCAAACACATAAAGGGAAAAAAGGCATTCATCAATTTCTGTGTCATAAGCATCTGGAACATAAATTGTTTTTCCTTGTAATGCCTCTATATTGCCCCAGCGTGAAAGCATATCCTCACAGCGAACGTTAGGAGCAGATGTTTCACTAGACTCCCAAGCTAGCTCTTTATCATTCGTATCAATCATTAAAGTCCAGACGGGATTGTTACTCTCATCTACGTATTCTTCTAATGTAGCCGATTTAATTTCGAATTCTTGATCAAGTATTTTAAATTTATTCATAAACTCATCATATCACATATTTCTTGATTATAAGTATAGAGGGAAAAAATTTCCCCACTTGTCTTTTGTTCAAGGCAAAAAACACCTCTTTTGCACCCCTCTCCACTTACTAAAAATACCCATAAACCATTGTTTTAAAACAATTTTTATAACTGGCACGGCATTCGCATAGTTCTAGGCGAGTTAAAGTATTCATAAAAACAAAAAAACGATTGATAATATAATGAGTGTAGAAATAAACAGAACAGCCCCAAAAGCCTTCAACCACATGATCAGCAATGGAATCATTGCCGCTTTATTGGTTCTGACCTTATTACTATCTTTCAGCTTCCCTGTTCAGGCCAACACAACCCGCATCAAAGACATCGTTGATTTTGAAGGTGTCCGTGACAACCAACTGATTGGTTACGGTTTGGTTGTCGGCTTAAATGGAACAGGTGACTCGCTCAACAACTCCCCTTTTACCGAGCAAAGCCTCATCTCAATGTTAGAGCGTTTAGGTGTGAGCACACGTGGTCAAAACCTAAACACAGGTAACGTCGCCGCCGTGATGGTGACTGCAACCTTGCCCCCTTTCACAAACCAAGGTGCGGATATTGATGTCAGTGTTTCTGCCCTTGGCGATGCCGAGAGCCTACAAGGTGGTACATTATTAGTCACCCCACTTATGGCCGCAGATAGTGAAGTTTACGCGGTGGCACAAGGCCCTGTTATTATTTCTGGCTTTACCCTTGAAGGACAAGCAGGAAGCGTAACACAAAATATTCCAACAGCAGGGCGTATCCCCAATGGTGCAATTGTTGAACGTGAGATTGATTTCAAATTAGAAGATCTAGAAGAAGTACGTTTAGCGTTAAAGAACCCAGACTTCACCACAGCGCGCCGCATCGCCAGTGCGATTAACAAAAAACAAAAAGGCGCGGCCAAAGCCGAAAACTCTGCCAGCGTTCTTTTGAAATCAAGAAATTACAAAGGTAGTATCGTTGATCTTATTACAGATATTGAACAACTACCTGTACAACCCGACCAAGTGGCACGCGTTGTCATTGATGAACGCTCTGGCGTGATTGTCATGGGAGCGGATGTTAGAATTAGCACCGTTGCGATTGCCCAAGCAAACCTAACCGTCAAAGTTACAGAGACACCACAAGTATCACAACCAAGCCCTTTCGCTCAAACAGGTGAAACGCAAGTTGTTCCTAGAACAAACTTAGCCGTCAATGCTGGTGATGATGTGCGCCTCGCCGTTGTTGAAACAGGTGTGACATTACAAGACCTTGTTACTGGGTTAAATCGATTAGGCGTTGCACCACGCGATGTGATTTCAATTTTACAAGCCATTAAAGCCGC
>CAZYHI010000130.1:0-4135 GCA_964647515.1 uncultured Micavibrio sp.
GACGCGTCACCGCTATCCGCATGAATTTTCTGGTGGGCAACGTCAACGTATTGCCATTGCACGGGCGATGGTACTGCAACCTAAATTTGTTGTATTGGACGAACCGACAAGCGCGCTTGATGTCTCCGTTCAGGTGGAAGTCATTGACTTGCTCCGTGAGTTACAAGAAAAACATAATCTCGCTTATCTATTCATCAGCCATGATTTACGCGTTGTCCGCGCCATGGCGCATGACCTCATCGTCATGCAAAATGGTAAAGTGGTGGAGAGCGGTAAGGCCGAAGAAATATTTAACGCGCCGAAGGAAGAATATACAAAAACACTTCTTGAAGCAGCGTTGAATTTAAAGGCTAAGAAGGCAATCTGAAAATAGTTTAAGCTTTGAAAATACCTTCTTCTTCAAGGATTTTTTTCTTAAGCTTAATACCCCAGCCGTAATTACCCAAACCGCCAGAACTTTGCACAACACGGTGGCACGGCACAATGAGCGATACAGGGTTCTCCCCCACGGCCGAACCCACGGCGCGTGATGCTTTTGGTCGTCCAATGTCATTGGCAACATCGCCATAGCTAATCACTTGCCCACGCGGAATTTGCAACAAGGCCTGCCAGACATCTCGTTGAAATTCAGTGCCGCGTAAATCAAGTTGAATATCTTGTAGCGTATCTTGATCCCATGCTTGGATAATGTCTGCGGCTAAATCTTGCGTTTGTTTATCATCCCGTTGAAATTGGGAATTGGGGAAATATTCAATCATGCGTGAAAAACCATCACCTTTATACGCGCCTTGTTTTTTAGAAACCATGAAGCCCAACCAGCAAAGCCCGCTATTACTTTGCGCGATAACAATCTGCCCCAAGGCCGTATCATGTAAGCCATAAGTAATCGTCTCACGTTTTTTACTGATTTTCTTCATAAAACCAATTATAAAGAAGGTCATATTTAAAAATCAAGAGAACTTAAATGACTATAAACACAAATAAAATTACATTTATAGCAACAGGAGGAACGATAGATTCAGTCTTTGACGCCCCCTCAGAGCGTAAAAAAATAAAAGAGCATAGCGGTATTCCTGATTATATTTGCAAGGTAATCGCGCCACATTTTGAATTTGATGTCAAAGAACCCGTCATGATCGACAGTCTCGACATGTTAAATGAACATAGACAACAAATTTTAACGGCTATCGAAAATGTAAAAAATAAAAACATTATTATTACTCATGGAACAGATACCATGATTGATACGGCTCTCTATATTCAGAGACATTTAAAAGATCAATCAAAAACAATCATTCTTGTAGGCTCCATGATTCCACTTGATGGTTTTTATCAATCTGATGCGCCTTTTAATTTAGGGTACGCCATTGCACAAGTGCAAACGAACAAAGGCGGCATTCACCTTTGCATGAATGCACAATGCTTCACCCCTGATGAAGTTATAAAAAATCGTGAAATCGGCCGTTTTGAATTTATTGAAAATTCATGAAAAAAGAAAACATCATTGAGCTTTTCACGCGTTTTCAAAAAATTGAACCTGAGCCCAAGGGAGAGCTCGACTACGTCAATCCCTATACCTTACTGGTTGCGGTTTTATTATCGGCGCAGGCCACCGATGTTGGTGTCAATAAAGCCACCCCTGCGCTTTTTGCCGCCGCCGATACGCCTGAAAAAATGGTTAAACTCGGCGAAGATAAAATTCGAAACCACATTAAAACCATTGGTCTGTTTAATACCAAAGCCAAGAACATTTACAAAATGTCGCAAATTCTTATCAATGAGCATAACAGCGAAGTGCCACAAGACCGCGACATCCTTGTCACCCTACCTGGTGTTGGGCGTAAAACCGCCAATGTCGTTTTATCGATGGCCTTTGGCATTCCTACAATAGCCGTGGATACGCATATCTTTCGTGTCTCCAACCGTACAGGATTGGCCAAAGGTAAAAACGTCGATCTTGTTGAGGCCAAGTTAGAAAAAGTGGTGCCTGATGAGTTTAAATTTCACGCCCATCATTGGATGATTTTACACGGGCGATATATTTGCAAGGCGCGCAAGCCCGATTGTGGGCAATGCCCCGTTTATGATTTATGCGCCTTTAAAGATAAGTCGGCATAAGCTTCACGAAACCCCTTATCAATATCGCGACGACGCTGTTGAATAATATTTTGAATACATTGCCATTTAACTGGCTCAATCACTGCTTGCGTTCCATCAAGAACCGAACGACGTTGACGAATTTCAAAATGTGAAATAGGTGTAGCAGAGTTTCTTGTTTGCCAATAGACATCCAGCACACATTCTTGACCGCGATATTGCCAAACATTGTTATAGCCATCTTGGCGTACGAAATCAGGCGAAGACAAGGCCAATTTCACGTCGCTCGCCTGAAGCTTTGTAATATCATCGGGAGATTGTAAGATTGCCGCCTGCAAAGCATGACCATAACGAACACGTTCGCTTTTTGTTAATTGTTGTAAATCATTTGGCTTTTTTGAAAAATCAAAAATATGAGCACCCTCGTTACAACTACCAACGAGAAACAAACTCAAACACAACGCCAATAAAGGTAATTTACTGTTCTTCACATCCGAAGAAATAGAAGAACCGGACTCATGAACAGTCCGGCTCCCTCTAAATTGCCTCATTTGCAGTATGCTATTAAAGAAAGAAGGCATCACTAAAACTCTTTAATTATTAATAAAACAATTATTTTTACGCTAATAATTTATTACTCTGCAGCTTCCGCAGCTTTTTCAGCAAATGGTAATTCCGCACCATTATCTGATTTTGCTTTCTTTGCTTTTGAAGCCGATGATTTCTTTGCCGTATTCGCCGTTGCATTGGTTGAACCAATCGGGCTTACAGAACCGTCGATTGTTGCGCCCGCTTCCATGGAAAGTTCTTTGTAAGAAATAGAACCGATAACAACGCCCGTTGCTTCGATTGTCAAACGACCCTTCACTGTGATGTCACCTTCAAAACGACCCGCGATATTGGCTTCATCAATTTCAACTGTGCCGTGGAAAGCACCGCTTTCATAAACATCAAGAACATTCGCGCCTTTCAAAGTCGCTTCAATTATTCCTTCAACGATCAAATGTTCACAAGCTTCAATCTCACCTGACATTGTGATGCCTTGACCAATAACAAGCTTACGACCGCTCGTACTGTTGCTTTGTGCACCATATGGATTATTCGCCGCTGTGTTCGCTGCATAAGACCCTGGGTATGTTGGACGAGCCGCCGCCGCTGGTTGTGCAGGTTGCGCGCTTTGCGCACCAGGGCGTTGAAAATTATTACCTGGGATATTGACATCACGGCCTTGTGGCGCCGCTGCTTTTTTATCGTCCATATTACCTTTTGTTTGTGGTTCTGGGTTGTTCATTGGATTCATGTCCTCTTCATAATGATTAATTTCAGTTTTATTATTTTGTTGTTGTGGCACCTGCATTGGCGCATTTACATTCTCATTGGCCAAATTAGACGGCACTGGCACCTCATTCTGAGACTTCGCATATCGTTCAACAGCTGAACTTTCAACACGATTTTGAAACTTTTGTGGCTTCATAGACGTGTTAGGCGGCGCACTTGTTGCATGTTCACTATTTTGAATATCCTGATTTTGGACAGTTTTGCCCCGATTTAATTTCTTATTCGGGTTTGCAGCACGATGGAACATAGACCACTCCTTAATCAAGCTTTTATCTTAAAAGCGTTTATTACCGTTTATTACCGTTTATTTGAATAAGGGAGTCGTAACAAATCATCATAATTTTCGCAAGCACGAAATTCTGCTTTATGACGATTTTTTTACGCTTAAATAAGGCAAAGAGTTTGATTTATCTATGATTTTTTGTCCTCACCTTGACAGAGGATAAGACAGGGGATAAAAAAATGCGCATACAAATTACAGTTAAGTACCGTGGAATTACCCTTAAAATCATGAAAGGTAAACTGCTATGTCATTGAGAATAATAGAGATTTCAGCGCCAGAGAGCGCATCAGGCAAAATCAGAGAGCTCGCAGACCGCTACGAAGCCATTGATTGCTGGCAAGCAAGCCGTAAAAGCTGGCTCTATAAAAAGGATACGGATGATCGCATCACCAGCCGTATTCTCGTGGATGTACAAAG
>CAZYHI010000131.1:0-4122 GCA_964647515.1 uncultured Micavibrio sp.
AAATTATATGCTTATTGGACGACACGTAATTATCGTGAGGCTTATGGGCTGTATGCTGCCAATGGAATTTTATTTAACCATGAAAGCCCGTTACGTGGGGAGGAATTTGTTACCCGTAAAATTACGAAAACAATTTGTGAGATAGAAGCAGGGATGAAGGATAAAATTTCTTTGGGCAATATGGATTCCAAACGTGATTGGGGACACGCGCAAGATTACATGGAAGGGATCTGGAAAATTTTACAAATGGATAAGGCCGATGATTATGTTTTGGCGACGGGCGAATCGCATAGCGTACGTGATTTTGTTGAAGCCGCTTTTGCCTATATTGGTAAAACCATTATATGGGAGGGGCAAGGGCTGAACGAAATTGGGCGTGATAAAATAACGGGTGATGTTTTAGTTGATGTTAATCCTAAATTTTTTAGACCATCAGAAATTAATTATTTATTGGGTGATGCCAGTAAGGCGCATCGTGAGTTGAATTGGACTCCGAAATTTACATTTGAAACATTGGTTGCAGATATGATGGATAGCGATAGGATTATCAATCAGCAGAGTAAAGCGCGTGCCGCCTAAATTTTCATTATCAGGAAAATCTATATGGATTGCCGGTGAAACCGGCATGGTCGGGCGTGCTGTCTTGCGCGCGTTAAAAAAAGAGCGTGAAAATGTGCGCGTTATTTCTGCACCGCATAGCGTGCTTGATTTAACCGACCAACGCGCAACATATGATTGGCTGGCGCAACATAAGCCCGATGTTATTGTGATGGCGGCGGCGAAAGTGGGCGGCATTGGCGCGAATGCGGCAGAACCTGCCGCTTTTTTACATGAGAATTTAGCGATGGCGCAAAACGTTATCTATGGCGCGTACCAAGCAGGGGTGGAGAAGCTACTTTATCTTGGTTCATCCTGTATTTATCCGAGAGATGCGAAACAACCCATTAAGGAAGAGGCTTTATTAACAGGTGCATTAGAGCGCAGTAATGAAGGTTATGCACTCGCCAAAATTACAGGGGTGAAACTTTGCCAGCATTACCGCACTCAATATGATTGTGATTTTATCTCAGCGATGCCGTGTAATCTTTATGGGCCGTATGATTATTTTGATTTAGAAAAATCACATGTTATTCCTGCGATGATTTTGAAATTTCAACAAGCAAAAGAACGTGGTGATAAAGAGATTGCTTTATGGGGAACAGGGAGGCCATTACGCGAGTTTTTATATGTTGATGATTTAGCACATGGACTTATTCATTTATTAAAAAACTATTCTGATAGTGCACCGATTAATATTGGAAGCGGCGAAGAAATATCGATTTATGATTTGGCACATAAGATAAAAGATGTGATTGGTTTTGAAGGTGAGATTAAATTTGATAGCTCTAAACCTGACGGCACACCGAGAAAATTGCTTGATAATGTACGTATAAATGGGCTTGGTTGGTGCGCTGAAACACCCTTGGATGAAGGTTTACAGCAGGCTTATGCATGGTATAAATCGAATTTACTGGGGTAAGCTATTGTTTATTTCTAAAATAGAAGTAGCATGCTTTCTTTCATTTTCTACTCTAGAATTTTCTTGAATATTAGATATTTTTTTAATGTCTATCGTATTTAACTTACGTGGTGATGAAACAATAAAGTTCGCTGCTTCTAGCAAAATATCGTTTGTTACATTTTCAACGTTTAATATTTTCTCAATTTCACCTATAGCGCAATTTGAATAAGGCTGTAGTTGTTTTAAATTACTGATAGATTTTTTGATACGGTAGTTACCACCTTTTTTTAAGGATATTTTTTTATTGGGGTTCAATTCTAATTTTTTATTTAAAGAATTTATATTCTTATTTATATATTCTTTAAATTCTTCTATGACGGTAGGATCATAGGGATTAATTTTTAAAAGAGTTTCAAGTATATCGTCATGAAACAAGGATGATTCTTGTTCTTTTATTCCTAGTAAATAAGAAATTGAAGGATTAGCAGCATATCCCGCATCGCCTAATGATTCGTATGGTTCTTTAAGTTTTGTATTTTCAGTATCATATAAATTGTAGATATAATTTAATAGTTCATTTTTGAGAGCAAGACTTTCGGGTGTTCCAATCTCGTGTAAAGCAAAGATAGCATAGGCTTTTTCATTGGTATTTTTATGGTTATGAAATCCTAACCATTCATCTATTTTTGTTTTTATAATTGAGTGCATTTGTTGTTTTTGGCTAGGACTGCTGGCGGCATTGGAACTAGAAAGAAATGCAATATGACTGGCAAGGAACATCATATTATTTTTGTGATATTGGGTAATAGCTCTGTCGTAAAATTTTTGTTGATTCTGCCCTATCAATTTATTTTGAGGATCAATTTTCGAGAGCGTCCAAAGTATATAAGCTCGCTCGACTGTATTAGTGTGGTTTTGAAAATTTTCTTCTAATTTTTTGATTACGTTGACGTTGTCTAATTTTAAATAACCAATATTTATCATAGATTCAACGCGAGAGAAAAAACTCCAGCTACTTACATGATTATTTAGCCTTGTCAGTTCATATTGAATTATATCTTCTTTTGAAAACTCGCAAGACAGTGCTTGAGTTAGAGGTAATACTGCTTCTCCCTCTGCGCTGTAGAGTAATTTATAAAAACCTGCACAAATTATCACTATAATTAAAAGCTTTTTCATGTGGTTTTCCTTTTAAGTCGCGTCTAGCAATCCTTCACGGCGCAGAAGTGCATCTGGATCGGCATCGCGGCCACGGAAGCGTTTATATAAAATTTCTGGTGGTTCACTACCACCCTTAGATAAAATATTCTCTGCGTATTTGGTAGCGATTTCTTGGTTATAAAGCCCTTCTTGCTCAAAGAGTTCAAACGTATCGGCATCAAGCACTTCTGCCCATTTGTAAGAATAATAACCAGCGGCATAACCACCGGCAAAGATGTGTGAAAAAGAAGTCGACATCGGCCCTGCCAAACGGGGGAACAGGCGCAAGCCTTCGGTGGCTTGATCTTCAAATTCAGCAACATCGGTGATGGTCGCAGGGTCAGTGCTGTGCCATTTCATATCCATGAGGCCAAAGCTGACTTGGCGAAGTCCGCCGAAACCCACCATAAAGTTTTTGGCTTTATTGACTTTTTTAATCAGCGCATCAGGGATGCTTTCGCCTGTTTCATAATGTTTAGCAAATAGATCGAGCGTTTCTTTTTTATACGCCCAATTTTCTTGCACCTGTGACGGCAGTTCTACAAAATCCCAAAGCACCGATGTTCCCGCGTGGGAGCTGTAAGTGACATCAGACATTAGCGCGTGAATGGCATGTCCCATTTCATGGAAAAGCGTTGTAACCTCACCAAAGCTGAGCAGTGATGGCGTGTCTTTTGTAGGTTTGGTGAAATTGCAGACAATGGCGACGATAGGCTCGCGCATATTTTCGCCTTGGTCATTTATTTCTAAACCTTGATCACGGTAACTGGTTTTCCATGCGCCTGATTTTTTACCCGTACGGGGATAGAAATCCGCATAAAGCACCCCAACAAATTTGTCATCACGGTCATTATGAACTTCATAAGCCGTGACGTCTTTGTGCCATGTCGGGATATTTGTAGCGGGCTTGAATGACAGACCAAAAAGCTTACTGAAATGGATGAACACGCCGTCTAAAACATTTTCTAGTTTAAAGTAAGGGCGTAGCTCCTCCGACGAATAATCAAATAGTTTTTGCTTTAATTTTTCGGAATAATAACCCATATCCCATGGCATAATTTCATCATCAAATCCGCTTTGTTTTGCAAATTCTTTGAGGTCTTGTAAGTCTTTTTCTGCGGCAGGTTTGTAAGATTTAGCAAGCTTTTCACTAAACTCAATAACGGTTTTAGGGTTTTTCGCCATACGGCGTTCCAACACATATTGCGCGTGGGTGTCATAGCCTAAAAGTTTTGCACGCTCATCACGCAAGCGGACGATTTGCAAAACGAGATCGCAGTTGTCGAAGTCGTCTTTATAGGCTTTATTACCATTAGCGCGCCAGATTTTTTCGCGTAAATCACGGTTATCGGCATAGGTTAAAAACGGCCCAAGACTTGGGTAATCAAGAGTAAACAGCCATTTATTCTCATACCCTTTTT
>CAZYHI010000132.1:0-4121 GCA_964647515.1 uncultured Micavibrio sp.
CCCCTTCCCAAGGAAAAGGTCAAAGTGTAAAAGCTTTGACCTTTTTTTGTGGTTTAGGAGGAGTGGTAATTTGAGTTTATCTTTGGACGTGAGGAGTGTTTAACTGCTTTTGACACTCTACGTTTATTGGTGACTTTATTGCGGCAGAGAGAGTATCACTAATAATATCACGAGTCGTTTGTCCGCAAAAAGCGACAGAATCACCAGTAGTTCTATTGAAGGCCTGTACCGCTAAGTACGCAGCGGTTGTTGATATGCTTAAATTAAATATTGTTGTTATTGGGTTTGGATATGAGGAGATAACATCAAGAGGAGGGCATAATTCGAAAAGAGAACAGTCACGTCCTACTTTTTCCATCATTATACCAAAAGTAAGCACACTGATAGGGGCTGCAGTGGCGAAGTTTACAGTTTTGTATCTTATTGTTTTAGCATAGTCATGTGAAGAACGATTTCCCCATGTGGCTATTTTCCAGCTTTTTTGTAAAGCTTTGTTAAGTGGGAAGGATATATGTTTTTGAGTGATGTTATAACTTAATTTGCCAATTAGTTTTAGCTTGCCGATTAACCCTAAATTTTCGATTAGTAGTTTTTCTAATCTCTTTATGTCACCTGAATTTGTTGTATTATTCGGCATTTTCATCTCAAAATGTTTTGTTTCTTTCATAACGTCTCAGATTTAAATTTGAACAATCGTTATGTCAACATTTTTTCAATTTCATTTGGTGTTTTTATCTTCTGCTGATATTGTTCTTCTTTATTCAATATAGATAAGGAGATCACTCATGTTAATTGGTGTGCCAAAAGAAATTAAACCTCAAGAACATCGTGTCGGGCTGGTGCCGTCATCGGTACGTGAATTTATAGCCCACGGGCATGAGGTCATTGTCGAAAAAAGCTGTGGGGAAGGAATTAATTATACCGATGCGGATTATGAAGCTGCAGGCGCAAAAATAATTTCAACAGCCAAAGAAATTTTTGATGCCGCCGATATGATTATTAAAGTTAAAGAACCGCAAGCGGTCGAGTGTGAGATGCTGCGTGAAGATCAGGTCTTGTTTACTTACCTTCATTTGGCAGCAGATGAAGCACAAACAAAAGGTTTGATGAAGTCAAAATGTGTGGCGATTGCTTATGAAACTGTGACGGGGGCAAATGGTAAGGGCTTACCTTTATTGGCACCTATGTCTGAAATTGCGGGACGTTTATCTATCCAAGTTGGTGGTGCATATTTGTTGAAACATCTTGGTGGGCGCGGTCGTTTGATTGGTGGGTCTCCTGGTGTTGAGGCGGCAAAGGTTGTCGTGATTGGCGGTGGTGTGTCTGGCTATCATGCGGCGCAAATGGCCGTTGGTATGGGTGCGGATGTAACAATTTTAGAAAAAGGGCATGACCAAATTCGTGTTTTGGATGAACACTTTGGTAACACCGCGCGTGTTATTCAATCTTCAGCAGATTCCGTTGAACGATATGTTTTGGATGCAGATCTTGTGATTGGTGCGGTTCTTATTCCAGGGGCGTCTGCGCCGAAACTGGTAACAAAAGAAATGATCTCTAAAATGCGCCCAGGGTCTGTTGTCGTTGATATTGCGATTGACCAAGGCGGATGTTTTGAAACGTCTCATGCAACAACCCATAATGATCCTGTTTATAATGTCGGTGATGTCATTCACTATTGTGTGGCAAACATGCCAGGCGCGGTGCCAATGACATCTGCTCACGCTTTGAATAATGCGGTGCTGCCTTATGCGCTGGAATTGGCAGATAAGGGCTGGAAACAGGCCTTGAGCGATAACCCTGCCTTGATGGAAGGGTTGAATGTTTGCAAAGGTGAGGTAACCTATAAATGCGTGGCTGAGGAGTTTGATTTAGCCTATAGCGAGCCAGAGAAGCTGGCGGCTTAAAAACTATCTTAAGAAACGCCTCCTTATCTTCAATCTTGTATTGACAGAGGGGGCGTTTTTTAGGTATTAACTCTTTCATCTCTTTTCAGTGCGCGGGCGTAGCTCAGCTGGTTAGAGCGCCGCCCTGTCACGGCGGAGGTCGCGAGTTCAAATCTCGTCGCTCGCGCCATTTTAAGGATATAAGAGAAAGATGAAATTTTGACAAAATCTTTATCAGATTCAGAACAATGGCAAGAATGGGCCACTGCCGCTCAAACGGGTGATAAGCGTGCCTATTCGTCGTTACTTGGCGCACTTCATCCTTATGTGTACAATATTCTCTATAAAAGCCTTAATGATGCCGCCGAAGATGTTGCTCAAGAAGTGCTGATATCTGTTCATAAATCATTGAGTAGTTATACACCAGACAGACCGTTTAAGCCGTGGTTGATGTCTATTATCAACTTTCGAAAAATGGATTATTTGCGTAAATATTACGCGCAACGTCAGGATGTAACCAGTACAACCGAGGATAATCCAGAATTTATTTCGGGAAATGTAACGAATGACAACCATTTGGGCGAATTAAAGGATATAGAGGGGGCTTTGTCGGAATTTTCTGATAAACAGCAGAAGATTTTTCGGAAGATAAAGATTGAGGGCTATACGGCACAAGAAGTTGCAAATGAAATGGATATGAAAGAAAGTGCGGTTAAGGTTTCTGCGCATCGTACAATGAAAAAATTACAGGAATTATTGAAGTGAGTAACGTTAAACTAAAAAATACAGATGATTTGATTGGCCAGCTTTGCGGTGATTTGAAGCCAAGCAAGCCACGCTCACCTTATCGTAGTATTTCAATTTGGTTAATACTATCAATTGCTTACATCGTTGGGGTCATGTTGTATTCGGGTATAACGGTCGACCTTGCTGATAAACTTAACGAAGCGGCTTTTCTTTTTGAAATGGGCATGGCTGTGGCTATTTTAATCAGTGCGGCTATTGCTTCTTCTTTTCTTAGTTTTCCTGACTGTGTTCAGCGTGATTGGACAAAGACAGTTTCGGTTACTTTGTTTGGTGGTTTTTTATTTTGGATTCTTGTGAATGCGATTGAGGAAAGAGGGCTTGATATCCCGACGTCTTTTTTCATGGCAAGTTGTTCCCGTGGTTTGCTTGTTGAGGCCATTCCTTTTGTGGCGCTTATTTTAATGACGGTGCGTGGTAATACAACGCAGCCTTATTGGGCGATGACTATGAACGTGATGGCGGTATCTGCGCTGGGCTGGATAGGCTTACGCACAACGTGTGCGATGTATGACAGCATGACTTACGGTTTTATGCATTATCTGTTGCCATTTTCAATTTTGGGTGTTGCCTTTGGATTTTTCGCTCGTAAAATATTTAAGTGGTAATGCCTAGCGGTCATTGCCTGAATCTATGAAATAGATTCTAGGGCAATCTCTTAACGTATATGTAGATTCCCCTAGAATTACGGCGTAATTCAGGGAATGACAATGAGGGGGCAGCGGATTTTTTTAATGACAATTAGAATATCCACTATATAATTATTTCCTATGAAAGTACGTATTTACAAACCATCGGCTTCGGCCATGCAATCAGGAACGGCACGAACCCAAAACTGGGTGTTGGAGGTTGAGCCTGTCTCAAAACGCTCGCCAGAACCGTTGATGGGTTGGTCACAATCCCATGATACGTTGAACCAAGTGCGTTTGACCTTTTCAACGAAAGAGGCTGCCATTGCTCATGCTGAAACTCAAGGTTGGACGTATAGTGTTGCGGTTGAACGTGCCAAAAAGGTTAAACCTAGAAATTACATGGATAATTTTAAATATATTCCTGCCGAAGATGATCGGGCTTCATAAATCTGTTTAGGTGGGCAAGCCCACTACGCTTTTATTTTGCTCAGGCGCGTAAACGCGCTACGCGGTTCTTTATCGTAAAATCATAAATTAACTATTGGCTTGTATCCTAACTTTTCGTAAGATACCCACATATCCAA
Source organism: uncultured Micavibrio sp. (assembly GCA_964647515.1). Classification (GTDB taxonomy): domain Bacteria; phylum Pseudomonadota; class Alphaproteobacteria; order Micavibrionales; family Micavibrionaceae. Next base: position 3,904 of record CAZYHI010000132.1, read on the forward strand.
GGCTTGCGACGGCAAGCCCGTGAAATCGTTTTCACGTCATTTAAAAAGGTCCCTTAGCTCAACTGGATAGAGCACCTGCCTTCTAAGCAGGGGGTTTCAGGTTCGAGTCCTGAAGGGATCGCCATATATTTCTTATAAATTATTCTGCTGTGCAAAAAATCGTTTATTAGATAGTGCTTCGCCATTTGCTGTGGTGTGCACGTTAAGGGGGTGTCCTT
>CAZYHI010000133.1:0-4106 GCA_964647515.1 uncultured Micavibrio sp.
CTGGTTTAGCCGTTGCCGTTGCCAATATTGATGAAATTATCGCGCTTATCCGTGGAGCGAAAACCCCTATTGAGGCCCGCGAAGCGTTGCTTGCCAAACGCTGGCCTGCGCTTGAGGTTAAACCTTTAATTGAGCTAATTGATGACCCTGAGCACCCGATCGCTGAAGGTGATACATACCAGATGTCTGAAACACAAGCCAAGGCTATCCTTGATTTACGCTTACATCGCTTAACGGGATTAGAGCGCGATAAAATTGGTAATGAGCTGCGTGAAATCACAGACACGATTGCAGAATATTTGGCGATTTTGGCTTCACGTGAAAAAATGCTGGCTGTCTTGCGTGAAGAGTTAGAAGAAATTAAAGAAAAATTTGGCACACCGCGCCGTACAGAGCTTTGCGATGCGGAATTTGAATCTGATATTGAAGACCTCATCCAACGTGAAGATATGGTCGTGACCATTACCCATGGGGGTTACATCAAACGTGTACCATTGGATACCTATCGCGCCCAAAGGCGCGGTGGCAAAGGTCGTTCGGGCACATCCTTAAAAGATGAAGATTTTGTCTCTGATATGTTTGTCGCCTCAACGCATACGCCGATTATATTTTTCACCTCACGCGGGATCGCGCACACTTTAAAAGTATGGCAACTGCCACTCGCCTCACCGCAATCACGCGGTAAAGCGTTGATTAACTTACTACCGCTTGAATCAGAAGAAAATGTTTCGGTTTATTTACGTGTACCTGAAAATGAAGAGATTTGGGACAAGCTGGATATTATGCTCGCAACATCGCATGGCTCTATCCGCCGTAACAAACTAACCGACTTCCAAAATATTCGTGCTAACGGATTAATTGCAATGAAACTTGATGAAGGTGAAAGCCTTGTCTCGGTGAAAATTGCCAGTGAAGATGAAGATGTTTTCTTGGCCTCGAAAAAAGGGAAAGCAATCCGTTTCCAAGTTGATAAAATTCGTGTCTTTGCCTCCCGCGCCTCAAAAGGTGTACGCGGTATGAAGCTGGGTAAGGGCGACGAAGTGATGAGCATGTCAATCTTAAAACGTGAAGAAGAAGGAGCCAAAGGACAAGCTTTATTATGTGTGTCTGAAAATGGCATGGGTAAACGAACTTACGCATCTGAATATCGTACCATTGGTCGTGGTGGTCAAGGGGTCGTCAACATGAAGCTGTCTGATAAGACGGGCGATATTGTTGCCACCTTCCCTGTCACCGATGAACACCAAGTCATGTTGATTTCTGATTTGGGGCAAATGATCCGTATGCCGGTGAATACAGTGCGTCATACAGGACGTTCGACCATGGGAGTGCGTTTGTTCAACGTTGCCAAAGATGAGAAAGTTGTTTCTGTCGCATGGCTGGTTGAAGATGACGACGATGATGGTATTGATGATGCGGAACAAGGCGACGTGATAGACGCAGCCGCACCAGAAGGTGACGCCAAATCTGAAGAAGCGACACCAGCGCCAACGGATAGCGAAGCACCAACAGAAGAGTAAAATCATGCCACTCGTTACTATTATATTTTTCTTTATTTTCTTAGGGTTATTATTCACCTTAAGCAATGTTCTTCGGAATAGAAAAAAATTGCACAAAGCCGAAGCCTATGGCCAGAAACACTTTGAAATTGACCTGCCCGACGGCGCGAAGATTGATAGTGCCTCACAAAATGGTATCCCCGCCTTCCCTACCCTATCGGATGCAGAAAGCTTTTATGTGATTGTCACGCCCTATATCGGCAGTTTAAGCAAACATAAACGTGACTTTTTATTTCAACATTTAAATGATTTAAAAAATGATTTGAAAATTCACAAAAATATCTATCAAAATTTTGTCACCGAACATGATATCTATAAAGATTTAAGTGATGAACAAGCCGCTGAAAAATGGAGTGGTCAATAAATGACACAAAATAAACCCGAGCGCATCGGTATATACCCGGGGACATTTGACCCTATCACCAAAGGGCACTTACACATCATCAAACGGGCGAGCAAACTGGTAGATAGACTCATCATCAGTGTTGCTGAAAATCCACGTAAAAACCCAATGTTCAGCCATCAAGAACGAATTGATCTGGTCAAGGCAGATACCCAAGATTTAGATATAGCTCCCCATTGCACGATTGAAGTTGAATCTTTTGATAAGCTGTTGGTTGATTACGCGCGTCAGAAAGGGGCTGTTTGCATTTTTCGGGGTCTTCGCGCGGTTTCTGACTTTGATTATGAGTTCCAAATGACGGGAATGAATCTGCATCTTGCCCCTGAAATTGAAACAGTTTTCTTAATGGCAGCGGATAAGTGGCAATTTGTCTCTTCTTCGTTTATTAAAGAAATTCATGTCCTTAATGGCGAGGTGCAGGACTTTATCACCCCCCATACCTTACAAGCACTGAATAATAAGAAAAAATAGCGATTTTTGCTTGCAATTCAGACCTAAAACACCTATTTAATCCTTCATGTCATGAGCCGACATATAATGAATGGTATTTTCTACGAAAGTAGAGTTGATAATTATAAAGATAGCGTCCTCGCATTTATGCGCATGACTGCTTTTATCAAGACCGCTTAGCTCAGTTGGTAGAGCAACTGACTTTTAATCAGTAGGTCGAGGGTTCGAATCCCTCAGCGGTCACCATTTATTCTGCGGATTACAGAGGTTTTCTGATTTTTATATTCTTTCATGGCTACAGCATAGCAACAGCTAAACTCAAACTCTACACTGTTTACGCTGCTTCTTTCTTCTCTTCTAAGATAACTTGCTTATAGTTTGTGTCATCATAGTAAATTGTTAATGCTTTCTGTAAGTTTGGAGGTGAAGAGATAACTTTGTGCTTGCATTAAAAACCATGTTGAGTTACCATAATAAAAATAGGATCATAAGGGGTAAATAACATGTCAATAGATGCTTTCAAAAAGGCTATTACAGAAGGTCGTGGTAAAGATGAGAACGGTAAGGCGTTCGGTCTAGCGTTCAAAAAAGCTAGTTTGTCTACAAGCCAACAGGGAGAGCTACTTACACTGGCCATTAAAGAAGGGCAAGAAGAAAAAGCCATTATAATTGCTTCAAATATGGATATGATATTCACCACCGATGTAGAACCAGAAGCGATTGTAAGCGCAATCAATCAGAGTATGACTGGATTACTACAGACTCTTTATGATGATAAGTCGCGGTTAATAGGCTTTAGAAACGAAAAATTTTTTGCGGCAGCTGTCGAAGCAGATCAAAAAGATATCGCAGGATCTATAGGGATTGGAGCCAGCCTATTCAAGATGCATGATGAGGTTAACGCAATGGAATCTGCTGCTGAAAAAGGTTGGGTTCATGTTATCAGTGATGCCACGGCGAATGGAACAGGATGGGAATATAGTAATATGGACGATCTGATAATAAGCGCGCTTGCAAATGCGTCTCCAGCAGATTTAAATAAATATGAACTTTTGGAACCTATTCAGAGTTTAGGGCAGGGATTAAAAGAACCAGATGAGCAATTAGCTATCATTAACGCTTACGCTAAAGAACATGGTGATACGATACAGAAAGCCTTAGAAGGTGAAAATGGTGAACGTTTTCAAAAAGCGTTGGATAGAGCACTTATAGAAGCTTTAAAAGAAGAAAAAAATTATGGTATTAAACGTGAAAAATCTAGAGGAGTTGAAGGAAAGGAAAGAAGGTTAAGTCGTGCTACTGCAGCAGGTGACACTACAATTAATGTTCAAAATACTTTGCTTGATTTAGGGGCTAAATTTGATCTGAGAAATAATGACATAATGTCTACAATAGTTGGTACTTCACCAGGTAGTGTAACAAAGAATGTACGAATTATTGATATAGTTGCACGGGATAATAGTCCAGAAAAAGACAAGCTTCTTGATCGTTTAAGGAAAAAGGCAGAGAAGTTATCTTCAGGTGACAACCCTGCGCGCGCAGAGCCAATAAATACATTGCTTAGTCAAATTCAGGAACTCTCTGATGAGATTGCGAATGCACCAGAGCCAACGGAGCCGACAAGACCAACAAGAGAAGCATAACCTCCCTCACATGTTCGCGAATTTCCCCGCGTAAAACCTTGAAACGATATT
>CAZYHI010000134.1:0-4067 GCA_964647515.1 uncultured Micavibrio sp.
AAAGACAGAATCGTAGGCTTCTGGTCCTAAAGAATCGAGCAAGGGCATATCATGTGGGTTATTAATAAGTGTTATATCGCCATCGTCACCACCAACTTGAGCAAAGTAAAACTCTAAATAAGCGATAACGTTATGCCTATCAAGGTTTAGGGCGCCTTTGTCATTGATTGTATGAATGGCGGTTTCTGTTCCATCGACGTGATGAAAAAACTTACCATCGCTTAAAAACTCAAAAGTGAATGAGGGCAGGGAGGCAAAGTTTGTAACCTTATATAAGTAGTGATCTTTGTAAAAAGGCAATGTGGCGCGCTTAACCTCTGACGTGCCAGCATTAAACATGCCAGCATTCTCCTCAGATTTGACGCTGTCTATGACTTTGATCGTATTATCGCGGTCTAATCGTTGCCACTGCATTTATTTATTGTTTCCCCATTTATATTTGTTCAATCAACTATATCAGATTCATTTTACCTGCGCTTCGTTAAAGTTGAGAGATGGTAGCAAATTTTGAATTTCAAATGCAAATCTTTTGCTTTTTTGTTTGCCGCTCAGGCGTGCAGGCACGCTACGCGGGCGTTTTAGCCTTAAAGGCGTACTGTTACTGAAATGCTCTTTTCAGAGCGGTTTTTAAAATTTCAGCCGTGACGCCATCTTTGTGTACTTCTGTGCTTAACACTTGCCGCCAAGTGCGCGCACCTGGCTTCCCTTGGAATAATCCTGTCATGTGGCGCGTGATAGATTTAACTGGTGTTTCATAATCTTTTTGTTGCTGTTCGATATAGGGAATCATCGCCATGACAATATCCTCGGCGTTTGGTAGATTTTGCGTACCATAGAATTCTTCTTCTATTTGGCGTAAGAACCAAGGGTTTTGATAAGCTTCACGGCCTATCATCACGCCTTTTAATTGCGTGGTGTGAGAAGTGTCCCTTTTTTGTTTTTCCCGCGTAGGCGGGAATCTGTTTGACTCTTTCGTCAGATCCCTGCTTTCGCAGGGAATGCAGGGTGGGAGGTGACCAAGATGATGTTTGATATCTTCTATTGTTTTAATACCGCCATTCACTTGGATGTTCAGCGCAGGGAAATTCTCTGTGATGCGCTCAACAATATCATATTGAAGCGGCGGGATATCACGGTTTTCCTTCGGGCTAAGACCTTTGAGCCACGCCTTACGCGCATGAATGATAAAAGTATTACATCCGCCTTTTGTATGAACAGTCTCAATAAAATCATGAAGGAAGGTGTAATCTTCGCTATCGTCAATACCAATGCGGCATTTTACGGTGACAGGGATATCAACAGCGTCTTTCATCGCCTTGATACATTGGGCAACAATCTCGGGTTCTTTCATAAGACACGCCCCGAAAGAGCCGCTCTGTACACGGTCAGACGGACAGCCGCAATTAAGGTTGATTTCATCGTAACCGTAATCTTCGCCTAGCTTAGTCGAGGTCGCCAAAGCTTCAGGGTCTGACCCACCAAGCTGCAGCACAAGAGGATGCTCAGCTTCGTTGAAGCGTAAGAACCTGTCTTTATCACCAAAAAGCAACGCGCCCGTGGTCACCATTTCTGTATATAATGTTACCGATGGCGCAATGAGACGGTGAAAATATCGGCAATGCCGATCTGTCCAATCCATCATTGGCGCCACAGATATTATAGGAGGGGTACTTTGTGTCATTTTTTATGTTTAGCGTTAAGAGGATTGTAAGCGCAATAAAAATATCTAACCTTTTTTAAAAATAAAAAGTAACTCAAAGAAGCTTGTGAGCGAATAGACAAGCCGTATCTATAATCTAACAAAGGAAACTTTCATGAAAAAAATACTTTTAATGCTTGGTCTTGTTGCCACATTTATACTACCTGCTTCAGTGAATGCAGAAACAAAAGCCGATAATAGCTTGTACGCGGTGGCGTTTCATGCGGATTGGTGTGGAAGTTGTCAGGTTATTGGATCAAATGTTGCTAAGGCACGTGGAAAAGCGGATCTTGATAATAAGGATGTTCTTTTTGTAAAGCTGGATTTAACAAATGCGGCCACGCGTCATCAATCTTCTTTGATGGCTTCTGCTTTAGGTTTAGGAGAATTCTACAAAACTAATGCAGGTAAAACAGGGTTTGTTTTACTTGTTAATGCTAAAAATGGAGAAGTCGTTGGTAAATTAACAAAAGAACATGATGCTAATGCTATTATCGCGGCTATCAATGAAAAGACTGCGGCACTTTAAGTTTTCAGTTAGTACATGAATTTTAAGAGTCCCGATTGAATGATCGGGGCTTTTTTATTGGGCGTGAAAATTAAACATTCTTGAAATTTCATCTTATTTAGAATATTCAGGTAGGGATGAGCAGAAAAATTTTATTCTTGTTGGCGTTTTTAATGGTAGGGGCTTTTTTGCCCACTGCAATATCTAAACCAGCCTTGTCACAAGTCAATAACGTGTTTAACAGCTCTGGCCTTGATATTCCGCGCTTTGTGAGCTTACGCAGCGATAAGGTATTTGTCCGCACAGGGCCTGCCTTACGCTATCCCATCAAATGGGTTTATAAGCGTAAAAACCTGCCTGTTGAGGTTGTTCAAGAATTTGATACATGGCGTAAAATCAAGGATATTGATGGCGAGGAGGGGTGGATTCATCAATCTTTGCTGTCTGGCCGCCGTCATGCCATTACGCAAGCCGATAAATCGATGCTTATTTTTAAAAAACCAGATAAAACTGCCCGCAGTCTTGCTGAAGTTGAAAATAACAATGTTTTACGTATTCATAAGTGTGAAACATTCTGGTGTGACGTTGAAATTAAAGGTTTTTCAGGCTGGATTGAAAAAAAGTCACTTTGGGGTGTTTACCAAGACGAAGAATTCGATTAGAATCATAAATATACAGCGTTCGTTGTATTCGAATTTCTTTTAACGTTTAACCTGAACTAAATAACACAAATGCTTGATTTTATGAACAAAGCCGATGTGGCACATCGGATTCACTACTCGATTCACGCGATGAGCGCGGATTCTGAGCATGGCCAAGATGCCATGAAAGCAACGCTTATATTGGCGGGGCTCTATGTTGAGTGCGCGTTTTTATTCGATAATTGTGAAGAAGCCTTACAGGGTAGCTTCGTTAAATTAGGTGATTTATTAAATAGTGAACCAATGGGCGGCGATATTGATGTCGATGCGATGCCGCCGTCAGGTATTATTGATTTTGATGTTGAGATGGGGCGCGCTTTGGCACGTGAATTTTTTGAAGAATGGCTAGATTGCGAATATGAATTCCACGCCATGCTTTTGGAGATAACACAACAAATGTTTATGCGGTGGGAATCTATGGGCCATCATCGAGGGCAGAGCCGCGCCGAAAGCTTCCGCTTATTGGTGGAATGCACTTATCGCGGTATGGGGTATGAATTAGCAGCGCAGGAATTATGCGACGTTATCATTGAAAAGAAAATCGGTATTGATGGATGGAATATGGCCGACAGTATTAGCGGTTTAGCGGGAATGGCAGGACGCAAGCTTTCTTATTCCCATGGTGGACGTGACCAATGTTGTTGGTTCCGTGGTTCTGATTTACCTGATTTACTCGATCAAACCGCTTATGTTATGACGCAAGAGGCTGTGCGTCTTGGTATGCCAACAGGAACAAATTGGCGTTTTGGCTTACCCGCCAATGATGCGCCAGCCAACGCCCCAACCTTATTGGTCAATAGTGTTGATAGCGTTTGTGATGGGTTTTTCAAGGCCATTAATTTACATGATTATAACGATCAAGCTGTATGTGCGGCAAAAGCGGCAGGACGAATGTTGGCTGTGGCTTGCGCGGGGGAACGCCCCGACCTTGAGCCCGCCATTGGTAAGCCGCTCGCTATGGCGGCTTTAACCGAAAGCTATAAATCCGCCTGTGTTGAATACGCCGCTGTTAGTTATTAATTCTCATAAAATTATCCCCAATAGATTGCCATCAAGGCTTGATTCACGTCCTTAATAGGGCTAAGAATCGTACTTATATAAGTATAATAAGAAGTAGAGAACAAGATGAGCCTGACCCAAAAATCTAGCTATAGTTACG
>CAZYHI010000135.1:0-3989 GCA_964647515.1 uncultured Micavibrio sp.
TAAAGGTGCGGCACTATATTTAATATTATCGGTCATGATGACATTGTTCGCCCCGAGCTTCACAAAGCGGTCTTGATCGTCTTTTGTTTGTGCCAAAATAAGATCAAAGTTCGCGAGTAGTTTTTTCGCACTACCCGAAAAAATATTCCAAATGTTAAAAGATGCTTGAGACAGACGAGCATTGATAAGAAGAGCAGGGATTTGCCGTTGTTTGATTTGGCTCAACATATTTGGCCAAATTTCAGATTCCATCCATAAAATCAAATCAGGACGCCAATGGTCTAAAAAAGCGGTTGTCCATTGCGGGTGATCTAACGGGTAAAATTGATGAAAGGCATTGCCCGGTAATCGCTTGGCCATTACTTGCGCGGAGGTGACTGTGCCGCTTGTCACCATAAATTGCGCGTTCGGCATTTCTTTGGTGATGGAGGAGATAAGAATCAATGTCGATTGCGCTTCGCCAACGCTGGCGGCATGCAGCCAAATTAATGTACCGTTAGGGCGTGGTTTGCTGGCGATGCCTTTACGTTCATTCAGGCGGGTGGCATCTTCTTTTCCACGTTTTAAACGCCACTCCAACAGCTTGCTCAGTAGCTTATCGCTTTTATTTGTTAATTTTGTATAGTAATTGAGCATGGATAAAGGTGAATTCCCTGTCTATTCCTTTATTATCTTATGCTATGATATAGGGATAATCTCGTCGAAAAGTAAAGGATATCAAGGTGAAAAATCCACCGCCCCCTCCAGCGAATGGGAAAAAGCCCATGACAGCCAAAAGGCAGAAAATTATGGCCTTGGCGATGACGCAACTTAAAAAAACGCGGGCGCAGATGGATCCGACGATTTTGAAGAAAATCAGGGATATTATCTCAAATAACCCAAAGGTTATGAAAAGCTTAGGCATTGATGAAATGCCCCAAGAAGCACCCGAAGAGAAGAGGGGTGGACAGCGGCTGAAACCTGTCGAAAATCCGTCAGTGAAGAAGGGGGGTGCTGTTAAGGTTGAACCTGCTGAGCCTGTCGATAAAAAAGAAATCCCACCTAAAAGTGAAAAAATCGATCAGGGTAAAAATTTAGAAACAATTGCCAAATTGATGCAGCTTAAACCATCAGAGATTAAGAATATAAAATCAGTTCTTTTGAAATCGAAGGATTAGGTTTTATTGGCAGACCCCAAGACCAGAACCTCCAGGACCGCCGCCGCCTGGTGCGGTATAGGTACAACCAGGGTTGGTACACACACCGTCTCGGTGTGAGGGACCCCCAGATAGAACAACTGTTACACCTGTCGGGACGGTATTTGCTGCCTTGCAAAGCCCGGGGAGTGTTTTATCGAGGACATCAAGGAATGTTTCACCCAAGGGGGATTGGAACGGGTAAACCTCGGGTTGATTTGATGCTTTTTCTTCTGCCACCTCCCAAGAAAAAAGCCCTAATTCTGAATTACATCTAAGATTTTCAGGGTATACCCTAACATCAATTCTCTCATCATACCCTTCTATTGGAGTACAGTCTGTTCCTGGTGCACATTCTAATGTGTCGAAAGGGTAAAATCCATCTGTTTCTCTGAAGTCTACGTTATCAACAAAATTTAGACATTTTGCTTTTTCCCAAACCTCTGCCATGACACCACACTCATAAGGGCGTCTAAGTCGTATGTCGTCAAAAGGTCTTCCTGGTGGTTGCGCTAACCCAACAAATTCTCCTCGCCCCCCTAAGAAGCTATGGTCAAAAGCAGCAACATCAGGAAGGTGCGCATAATTATAGAGAGGTGTACCTTCTGTCGACCCGATTATATTTTGTAGTATATTCTCTAAACCATATGTTGGATTTCGTGGAATAAGTTCATCGCCACCAAAATATTTGGTATGCGTAAATATATCTCCGCCAGCCCATGCGGTTACATTGGCAAAGCGATCAAAGCAGGTATATTCCAAAACACTATCAGCCTTAAAGATCAAATTTTGATTTTGCATGATCTCACGCTCTGATTCTTGCCAAGCACGAGCGTTCATTTGAGCATAAAATTGCGGATCACAAGGCTGTGGTGCAATCGTTACAGGATTAGCCGCTGAGCCAGAATCAGCGCCTCCTCCTTGTGCGTAAGAGGTAGGTGAATTAGTTATAGCGCTTACAAACATAAGCAATAAGAAAGAGAGCAGTTTATTCATATTTATATCCTTAACTAATATAATACCTTAATTTACCGTTCATGCGCAAACGCATGTTCATTTTTATTCACTTAACCATACTTAATGCCGACATTCTGTGGCTCCACCTGTTCTTGGTGCTCCGCCAGCATCACCACTAAAGGGCGTACAACCTTGGTTGATGCAGAAAATATCTGGAAAATTAATGGTTCGCCCTGGAATTTGTTGATAAACGGTCACACCAGTTGTTCTGGGGGCAGCACAAGGTTCAGCATGTGATAATTCTGGGACGTAGCTGGGCATATCGTCAAAGGCTACTTTCGCATGTTGTCCGCCAGCCTTATGATGTGCGACGTTGATCATTTCCACAGTGATACACTTTGAGTTAGAGCAAGGCGGTTCAACAAGAAATTCTTGCGCTGTGGCGTTTTTTATCCCTGTGGCGTAAAGCGCCGCTATTGATAAAACTGTGATAATATAAATTTTAAAGGATGTTTTTATCATGATTCACACGCCATTTCTGGGGGGAAGATGCGTGGGTCGGGGGATGTGGCTATGTTGGCAATGCCTCCTTCTAGATCTTCAAGGCTGTAAAACACGACAGGGCCATCGAAGTTTTTACATTTAGCCGCGCGCCATACCGAGGCCATACTATAACAAAGGCTCGCAGGGCTGGGTTTGTAAGATGTTGTATTTGATAGAGCTGTATGGTTGAAGTTGCTGTTAAGGTAGGTAACGTAAGTTTCCTCTACAATACGAGATAAAGCGTCTTCTAAAGTAAATGGGGTCAGTGCCGTAAGTTCATATTGTCTTGGTTGAGCGCGGTAATCATACCCCTCGCCATCAACTAATTCATAGTGAGCGGGAGGGTCTGTGGGGATATGCAACTCTGTCGGTAAGGGGGCATAGATATTTATAGTGGTGGTGCTGCCGCCAACAAATTCAATGATTCTGTCTCTCTCACTATCACCACCAACAACACCAACATCATCATCATCATTACCAACCCAATGATAGCCATTACTAAATATTCTTCCTGTTTCCGCGATGGTAAGGTCTAATTCTTGTTCAAAGCAACTATATTGCAAGACAGAATCAGCCTTCACAATGTAGGTTTTGTTCATTAAGTCTTCACGGCGGGATTGTAGGGCGGCTTGGTTGGCCATGGCACGCCATGTATCGCCCGCACATCCTGCATCACTTTGCGCATATGAAGGGGAAGGAGCTATTACTATTAAGCCCACAACAAATAGAGTTGATGAAGTCAAAAAATGTAAAAAGCTTAATATCTTAGATCTTTGTGCCATACCTCTATTATTTTACCCTGTTTTGCTGGTTTGAAGCAAAATAAATCAAAAAATTAATAAATGAGCGTTTTATTCAGGTAAATCAATATCTAAGATAGACATGTTAAAGTCATACGATGTTTCACCTTCATCTTCGTCTTTGTAAACAAGACCAATGAATTCCCCATTGAGTAAAACTTCAATAGAATCAGTTGTTTGAGAGCGTGGACGTACAGCCAACCCTTCATTGCCAAACTTTGATCTGAGGTAGGCTTGAATTTTAATAAGTTCTTCAGGGCTGATTTCCATGTTTTTCTCCAATAAATTAAGGCATTTTTTTAAGAGGTTTATTTAAGCGGATTTAACCTTTAAATCAAGTGTCTTTGGTTGTGTTTTAAGAGATTGTTTATTTATTAAGTTTAGTGTCTAGCGCATCCTCCTTTACAAGACGCGCCACCCGTTTCTTTAGGACGTCGAGATAATATAGACTTAAACAAGTCTTCGGCAGAGAGGTCACTTAGTGCTTTTTCTTGACGGCAGCTTGTGCTCATCG
>CAZYHI010000136.1:0-3913 GCA_964647515.1 uncultured Micavibrio sp.
TGGATGCGAAAGTATTGGATGCAAAAAATACAATCGATCAAGAGGCTTTGATTGCCGCGAAAGTTATCAAGAAAACAAAGCACGGTGTGCGTGTTCTTGGTAATGGAGAGCTAACAACAAAAGTGACTTTGAAAGTTGCTGGCGCGACGAAATCTGCTGTGGCTGCTATTGAAAAAGCGGGCAGTAAAATTGAAATTGAACCGCCGAAAGAGCCAATTCAAAAACAAAAGACAGCGAAGAAGAAATAATAATTATTTAAAGCATTTATTTGCTTTAGGTGGTTGAAAGAAAAAGAGAGCTTTTTAAGGCTCTCTTTTTTATTTGTGTTCATTCGTGGTTTGAAAAATTGAACCACTAAGGCACGAAGAACACTAAGAACGCTAAGATTTTTATTAAATGAGTTCACGCAAAGACCGCAAAGGAACGCAATGGGTATGGTAAAAGACTGTCCCGTTACGCTTCATGGCGATCATCGCGTGAACTTTCTCCTTCTTGTCATTCTGATGACTTGTCCTGCGAAGCTTCCATTGTTTTCTTTGGGAGCGAAGAAGGAAGATCGGGATCTTTTTACCTGAAAACTAAAGAGATTCCGAAACAAGTTCGGAATGACAGGTGTAATAATAACAATAAAACGCTGTGCGCCCTGTGTTTCTTCTGTGTTCCTCTGTGGTTCAAAATCATAACCGCAAAGGCGTGAAAGCTAACCCGCTTTTTCCTCACGGACAATTTCAAGCTGGGTTGGGAAGGGGATGTCGATTCCATTGGCATCTAAGGCTTCTTTGATGGCTTTGTTTAAATCCCATTGTGCTTTGAAATAATCATCGGTCTTTGTCCAAATACGCAACATGATATCAACGGAAAAATCCCCCATATTAACGACTTTAATAATCGGTTCTTTGCCATTTGTTTGAATAACACGTTCGTCCTTTTCCAAAACAGATTTTAAAACGTCAAAGGCTTTGTTGATGTCATCATCATAACTGATACCAGCGATGATATCCTGACGGCGTTGTTTATGTTTGGTGTAATTAATAATTTCACTCGACCAGACTTGCGCGTTTGGCGCGTAAACATATTTGTTATCAACGGTATCAAGCTCAATACCAAATAAACCTAATGATGTCACTGTGCCACCAATACTGCCCGATTCAATGTAATCACCAACACTGAAAGGGCGTAGGATAAGCATCATAACACCGGCGGCGACGTTGCTTAATGTCCCTTGTAGAGCCAAGCCAATGGCTAAACCAGCCGCGCCTAATACAGCGAGAAGCGAAGCGGTTTGAATACCAAATTGTCCCAATACAGCCACAAGAGAAACCGATAAAACGGCGTATTTTGCAAAATTACCAAGGAAGCTCGATAAGGTTTTATCAAGGCGCTTAAGATTGAAAACGCGTTTTTTAACCCAGTTACCAGTAATCCAACCAACAATTAAAATCGCCAGCGCGCTGATGACGCGCATGCCCCAAGTGATAGCCAAGTCTACATATTGTGCGAGATCAATTTCCATTTGTTTTTCCTAATTTTAAAGTGTTGTTATTGTAATAATAGATAAGTTTTAGAAGTATTTGCCAGTACCTTCAAGCAAAGTATTTGTTGACATAATAAAAAAAGATTTTAAAACATTATATATGAAAACATCATTTAAAAAAATATTGGTCATTGTTGCAGGAGGGCATAGTTTTTCTTATGTACCGCGAGAAAGTTCTGAGGGATTTAAAATTCCTGATGATGAGCAATTGCGAGAAAAAATTGAGAATAACGTTGCCGCTCAATTAATAGGTAGCAATATTCAATTAGGTATTGAAATTATTGGTCGTGACCCAACAGGTGCTGACCGAACTTATGATGATTTCGATAATATTGGTTTAACAATAATGAAAAGCTACCATGATTATGATGGCTTTGTTGTTTTGCATGGTGATAATACGATTCCTTGGGCGGCGTCACAATTGGCTTTTGGTTTTGAAAATTTAGGTAAACCAATTGTTTTTGCAGACTCAAAAAATAAAGAAGAAGCAGCGTCCATTGTTTCAAGTGAACAATCTATTATTACAGCATCACAATTGGCAGCTTATACAAATATACCTGAGGTTTCTGTTTTATCATCAACATTAGAATTGATTAAAGGTGTTGATACTATTCATAGTAGCGCAGATGATTCAACAAAATTTATATCTCGCAATGATGTTCCGTTGGTTCGTGTTGGAAGGGACATTGTTATCAATAATCGCAACGTAAATGATATGCCGCTGGGTGAAACATCATACACTCCAATAAATTCATCGATATCTATTCCTATTTATATCGTTAACCCCGTTAGTTTAATTAATTTAGATTTATATATGGATGAACAACCTAATGGTCTAATTATTGTAGTGTCAGGAGGTGGTGATATGCCGATTGAACAAGCTAATATCAGAGAATGTTTAGAGCGCGCTCAACAAAACTTTATTCCTGTTATTGCAGTTACCAGTTGTGCCCATGGTTCGGTGTCTTTTCCAAATACAGAGCGTGGAAAAGAAATTGAAAATTTAGGTGTTATATCTGGCGGAGCAATGACAACACCAGCCGCTGTAGCTAAGTTAAGATCTTTATTGTCGCGGCAAACGCCATATACAGAGATGGCGAACGCGATTGCAAACAATATGATTGGAGAAACTGTTTCAATGTCGAAGGTGTTAACTGTTCCAAACGATCGAAAGCCTAATTTAGCACCTAATTAAATGGGTTTTTACTGGTTCTAACCAATAACCGAAGCGGTATACCTTTGAAACCAAAATCTTCACGCAACCCATTCATAAGATAACGTTTATAGGTATCGGGTAAATCTTTGGGGCGTGAGACCCATATCGCGAAGGTTGGCGGACGAATATTAATCTGTGTCATATATTTAAGACGGTTCGATTTTCCTTCATAAAGGGGTGCGGGGTTCTGACTTTCGCGGGCGCTCATCCAGCGGTTGAGCTTGGACGTGCTGACACGCTTGTTCCATAAGGTGTACGTGTCTAAAACGCTTTGCATGAGGTAACCAAGATTACGATTATTCAGCGCGGAAATTGTCGCCGCAGGGATATTCCGCACCTGTCCCAAAGATGTTTCAACCTTATATTTAATCAGCTCAAGCGCTTCTTTTTTGGCGTCGTCGCCTTTAATAAGATCCCACTTGTTAATGGCAATGATGATGGCGCGTCCTTCGCTAATGATATGGTCAGCGATTTGTAAATCTTGCTTGTCCAAAATGGCTTCGGCATCAATGACAAGGATGCACACTTGCGCCAAGCGAATGGCGCGTAAAGAATCTTCGACAGACATTTTCTCAATATTATGATCGATCTTTGCTTTGCGGCGCATCCCTGCGGTATCGACAAGCTTAATTTTTTTATCTTTAAATTCCCAATCAACGGCGATGGCATCACGTGTGATGCCTGCCTCTGGCCCTGTCATCACACGGTTATCGTCCAGTAAAGCGTTGACCAAGGTCGATTTACCAACATTGGGGCGACCAACAATGGCTATTTTGATAGGCTTTGTTTCATCTTCCTCAATCTCGATATTGGCAAAGTCAAAGCTTTCATCGCCTTCAAGATCATCTAAATTTTCAATATCGGGCAATTGATCGCTTTCAATGTCGCCTTCAATTTCATTTTTAGGGAAGTGAGGTTCAAACGCGTGATATAAATCTTCAATGCCGTGACCATGGGCGGAGGATATTGGGATGGGTTGGCCGAAACCTAATGAATAAGCCTCGCCCATACCCGCATCGGTGGCGCGTTCATTCTCACATTTATTAACGGCCAAAATGATGGGCAGTGTTTTGCCTTTATTCTTTTTATTGCGTTTGCGTAGCCAGCTTGCGAAATGTTCATCAATGGGGGTGACACCTTCGCGCCCATCAATCAGGAATAAA
>CAZYHI010000137.1:0-3858 GCA_964647515.1 uncultured Micavibrio sp.
ATTACGGCTTTCTCATTGGGATTTCTGCAGGGGTTTTATCTATTATCCCAATGGTCGGGTCAACCTTGGGGTTGTTGGTCAGTGTCACCGTTGCATGGTTTCAGGCAGGTGATATACAGTATGTATTGATTATTGGTGCGATATTCTTTGCAGGGCAAGTCGTTGAGGGCAACATCCTATCGCCTAAATTATTGGGTGACAGTGTAGGTTTGCACCCTCTTTGGATTTTGTTTGCATTGATGGCAGGGGGCAGTTTGCTCGGTATTTTAGGAATGCTGATTGCCGTACCTGTGGCGGCGGTTATTGGTGTGTTGTTGAATTTTGCAATTGCACAATATAAAGACAGCCCTGTTTATAAAAAACCGCGTTCTAAAAAAATCTCCACTAAAAAAGAGTCATCGAAAAAGAAAACTATTAAAAAAACAAAGAAGGCTGTTAAAACATCTTAATGGTTCATCGTTCAGCAACATCTTTGGAGCAAATCCCTCTTGATTTAGGTCATAGAACGGCGCTGGAGCGTCACGATTTTCTTGTTGCATCGAATAACCATGATGCGGTGGCGTGGATTGATCTATGGCCTGAATGGCCGGCACCTTGCCTCGTGTTGTATGGCCCTGTGGCCTCTGGTAAAACGCATTTAGGTGCGGTGTGGTCTGAAAATTCTGCTGCTGTTTGCGTCAAAGCATCAGATATCAATGAAGATATGATCCGCGATATTGCCGATATGAAACATCACGTCATCATTGAAGATGCTGATGATCTCATTGGCAATATCAAAGGTGAAAAAGGATTGTTCCACCTTTATAATATTTTCAAAGAAGAACAGCGTAGCATTCTTTTGACATTGAAAGAGCCACCTGTCCGCCGTTCTTTTGCTTTGCCTGATTTGGCTTCGCGTTTAAGGGCTGCGCCGTCTGTTGCCATTCGTGAACCTGATGAGCAACTTATTGAGGCGTTGTTGGTGAAGCTTTTTAATGACCGTCAAATCCGCATTAGTGCCGAAGTGCTACATTATATTTTGCCACGGATTGAACGCTCGTTTGAAGCGGTGCGTGATCTGGTCGAGCAAGCCGATGAGCGCGCCATGATTGAAAAACGCGGCGTTACTGTGCCTCTAGTGCGTGAAATTTTGAATGGTTAATTTCTTCATAGTCTGTCATCCCGAGCGTAGCCGAGGGATCTTATATGTTCATTAAACGATAAGATTCTTACACTTCCCTACGGTTGGTCGGAATGACATTATGTAGGAGTAATAAGCTGAGTCAGCTTATTCTGCGCGGGTTGAATATCTTTCCAGTTATCAATATTACATTCAAAAATAGATAACGTCGCAGGGCGGTAATCAAAACGTAAATGCTCTAAATGTTCATGGCTTGTATCTTGTTTTACCAATATATTGGCGAGTTGATGAATGCCTGGATTATGCGCGATTAACAAAAAATTTTGCGCCGTCCCTGATTGTTGAATGGCTTTTAACAAAGCACCTGTTGGCGCATTATATAATTCATCAGAAAATGTTGTTTTATCAATATTGGCCTCTGCCTTTTTAAGGCTGTCCAATGTCATTTTAGTACGCAATGCGGATGAACAAAGGCAAAGATGAATGTTGGGAAGTGAAGGGGCAAGAGATTGCGCTTGTTCAATACCGTGTAGAGTTAAAGGGCGTTGATAATCATCGACATCAAAACTACCCGCCGCCTGCGCATGTCTGAGGAGGTAAAGTTTAAGCATTGAACTTGTGTATCTTTCCGTCTTTCAACCCCAGTGTGATTTCTCCTTTTTTAAGCGCCAGCGCATCGTTGCCAAATACTTCAAGCCGCCATCCTTTAACGGCGTTACATTCTGGCATGTCACTTACAGCGATCTCTTCTAAATCTTTCACATTAGCGATCAGTTTTGGTGCAACATCGGCCTCACTACAATTTATCTTTAGCAAAAGCTTTAACATTTCTAAAATTGGCGTGGCATCTTTTGGGAAAGGCTTGCCGCGTTTTACTTTTGGCCAATCATCTTTATTTGACCGTCTGGCATTGTTAATAATACTAATGATTTTATCGGCTTTATTTCCGCGTACCATATCTTTTGGAACGTTACGAATACGGCTTAACCCTTCGGAGTTTTTTGGCATATAAACCGCGATATCTGCTAAACCGTCATCTTTGATAATGCGGTTACGCGGTACGTTTTTTTCTTGCGCTTGTTTTTCGCGCCATTTAGCGAGATCGCGTAAAATGGCCAAAACTTCTGGTTTGTCTGAACGGATTTTAATACGCTTCCAAACCATGTTGACGTCAATGTCATATGTCGCAGGGTTGGTCAGGATATCCATTTCCTGTTTGAGCCAGCTCGTGCGGTTTTGTTTTTCAAGCTGCGCCGATAGGCTTTCATAAACATCACGCAAATAAATGACATCATCCAACGCATACTTTAATTGCTTGTCGGACAGTGGTCGGCGAGACCAATCGGTAAATTGTGCATTTTTGGCAAGCGCGGTTCCTGTGATTCCCTCAACTAGTTTATTGTAAGCAATACTGTCACCATAACCGCATACCATCGCGGCGACTTGGCTGTCAAAAAGTGGTGCAGGAATTTCCCCATTTATTTGATAAAAAATTTCTAAATCCTGCCGCGCGGCATGAAAGACTTTGATAACATTTTCGTTTTGCATCAACGCATGAAAAGAGGTCAGGTTTAAATCATATTTAATCGGGTCGATGGCGACCGCGTCAATATCAGGCCCCGCCAATTGAATCAGGCATAATTTAGAATAATAAGTTTTATCCCGCAGAAATTCTGTATCAATGGTGAGGTAGGGTTTTGTTGAAAGTGACGCACAAACATCGTCCAACTGTTTTTGTGTTTTAATGATCATGCATTGGTTTTAGCGGGTGTTATTGAAAGAGGCAATGAACTTTTATGTTCTGAAATGCATCCACATAGTTTTTGCTAGCCGTTTAATAGGTTGGGGTTCTGTTCTTGGCGTGTTAAAGCCACGTCGCGTAAAAATCTCACTAATTTCGGTAGCGGGCTTTTTTAATTTCATAAAAACTACCTGATCCTCTGGAAGGCCTTTTTCTGTCAGGGGAAGAAAAAAAGCAACAGTTGTTTCTTTGGGGCCAATAACCGCACCTCTAAATACAGGCTGAACACCTTGGGTCAATGGGCGGTCGGAACGACGATCCATTCTGTCAAAGTCGAAGTATAGTTCTGTGGGGTCAGTAGGGGTAGTTATCATTTATTACTCTCAAAAAATTCGTACGCAGGATTATTTGTCATCACTTATACGTTGATTATTGTAAAAATCAAGAAAAAATTTACCATAATTGTTAATATTCACTGTTTTATTTTGTTTGTATCGCACGCGGTAAGCCGTTATAAATTAAGCGTAATTTTAATATATAGGATAAATCATGCATTCATACCGTACCCATAACTGTGCCGAGCTTCGTAAAGATCATGTTGGTGAGACCGTTAAGCTTTCTGGCTGGATCAGCCGTAAACGTGACCATGGTGGGGTTTTGTTTATTGATCTGCGTGATACGCATGGCCTGACGCAGTGTGTGGTGGATGAAGGCTCTCCGCTTTTGACGGCCTTGGAAGATGTTCGTGTGGAAAGCGTGATTACCGTGACAGGTAAGGTGCGGACGCGTCCAGGTGAAACGCAAAACGCCAATATGCCAACAGGTGAGGTTGAGCTTTATATTGAAGAGCTTGAGGTGCAAGGGGCCGCGGAAGTGATTCCATTTCAAATTGCCGAAGGCTCTAAAGATGAGGGGGGCGCAGGTGAAGAAATTCGCCTTAAATATCGCTACCTCGATTTACGTCGTGAGAAAATGCAAAAGAACATTCGCCTGCGTA
>CAZYHI010000138.1:0-3822 GCA_964647515.1 uncultured Micavibrio sp.
CCATTAATGTGATGATGATGACGTTTGTTTGTAGAATAATAGACATGAGGCTGGTTGAGGTTTGTTGAATACCAACGAACATCGTACCTTGGTGCAATAAGCCGAGTAATAAACCGATGAAGGCAATTTGTGTGGCCTTGTAAACTCCTGGCCATTTCACAAAAGGCAGAAAAATAAGTCCCGCTATAAAAAATCGGAAAGCCAATAACATTAAAGGTTCAAAAGCCTCTCCGCCTGTTTTGATGACAAGAAAGTTACTTGCCCATATTATGATGATGGCAAAGGCAATGAGAGTGGATTTGGCACTCATTTATGTATTGGCTTTGAAAAAGATCGAGATGATAAGAAATAAACCGATTAAGATGAAGCCTGTACTGGTCACGGTGTTTATTTTTGTGACAAATTTTGTGTCAGATAAAGCTTGTTTTGTTTGCTGAACCAAAAGTAAAAGTAGGCTGTCTACAACCAAGCCGACGGTTACAATAATCATAACACCTGTTAAAATATCATCAGGCGTTAGGGCATCTAACGGGACAAGAGAGGGCATGATGCCAAGGAAATAAACAATATCTAAAGGGTTTGCTAAGGATAATAATAAACCAATAACATAGTTTTTTATAAATGATTTTTGTTTTGATTCCTCAAGACGACCTGTCCATTGACCTACTCGGATATTTTTAAATCCTTTATAGCCTAGATAAATAAGATAGCTGCCACCAATTATTTTTAAAAAGAGGCTGGCCTCATTTAAGGTGTTGATAATAAGACTTGTCCCTAAAACAGCGACAAGAAAGAAAATAACCCCACCTGTTATGATGCCTAAAACTGTATAAAACCCAGCAAAAAAACCATCATTTAAGGTGCGGGTAATTTTAAGGGCTTGCGCAGGGCCAGGCTTAATCCATAAAAGAATAAGCGATATGGTGAATATTAAAATGGTTTCAAATGTCATGATGTGTCTTTTGCTATTAAGAATGAAAATTTTCTTAAAATAAGACTATCACTTATTAGGCCTTCTTTAAAGGTCTTCGGCGCGAAGGGGACGATCAAGCACTTTTTCAATGACCTCATCAACGGCAAACCCTTCATGAATAAAATCGTTAACCGCCCGTGATATTGGCATGTCCACCGCATTGTTACGTGCCATCGTGCGTAAAGCCTTGGCGGTATGAACGCCTTCTGTCACGGCGATGCGGTCACCTAAAATTTCTTCTAATGTTTTCCCTTCGCCCAAGGCAACGCCAAGGGAAAAATTACGAGATTGTATGCTGGAACAAGTTAAAAATAAATCACCAACACCACACATGCCCATTAAGGTTGATTTTTGTGCACCTAAGGCTTTGGCGAGACGCCCCATCTCGGCTAGGCCACGCGTGACGAGGGCGCAACGTGCGCTTTCTCCCATGCCCCGTCCTTGAATAACGCCACTGGCAATGGCAATGACATTTTTGACTGAGCCACCAATTTGCGCACCAACCAGATCATTTGTTAAATAAGTTCGTAACGTGCGAGAGCCTAAGGCTTCGATGACTTGTTGCCCGATTTCTTTGCTTTCAATGGCAACGGTGACCGCGCAAGGCAGGCCACGGGCAATTTCACTGGCAAATGTTGGTCCGCTTAACACACCAACTTTGGCTTGGGGGATCACTTGTTGAGCGACATCTGAGAGAAGTTCGCCTGATTTAATCTCGATGCCTTTTGAGCAGAGAATAAAAGGTTTTCCTGCTAAGAGGTCTTTCATGGATTCTAATGTTGGGCGTAGATGTTGCGCAGGGGTAGAAATAAGGAAAAGGTCACGGTCATTCATTTCTTGAATGTCATGCGTCGCCTTAATCATTTCATTCAGGCGAACATTTTCTAAAAATAATTTATTTTCATGATGATTATTAATGGAATGAACAACATCTTCTTCACGCGCCCACATCAGAACATCACGTCCTGAATTGGCCAAAGATTGCGCCAATGCCGTTCCCCACGCGCCTGCGCCTATGATT
Organism: uncultured Micavibrio sp.; assembly: GCA_964647515.1. Lineage (GTDB taxonomy): Bacteria > Pseudomonadota > Alphaproteobacteria > Micavibrionales > Micavibrionaceae. The sequence continues at coordinate 1,995 of CAZYHI010000138.1, forward strand.
CCTATCTTCGTCATGTTATGAAATTTTCCATTGTTGTTTATACGCCCTAATATACGTTTATTTTGTTTACTTTTTATTCGTGGTATTTGGATCAAGTGGCCATCGTGGTTTTGCGGCGATGTTTAAATCATCGACCATCCCTCGTTTTAACCGCTCTAACCCGACCCACGCAATCATGGCTCCGTTGTCGGAACATAAATTCATTGGTGGTGATATAAAATCCATATTATGGCTTTTCGTCAAGCTTTGTAATGTTTTATGGATATACTTATTGGCGGCGACACCGCCACAAACCACCAGTGTTGGGTTCTTCGTATTTTTTCCATATGTGGATAAAAATTGTTGAATCGCGTTTTGACAGCGATCCTCTAAAATTTTACCGACAGTGACCTGAAACGCATAGGCAAGCTCTATGATATCTTGTGGGTTTAAATCTCCTTGGGGCAGTTTTTCGACATGGTTTCGTACCGATGTTTTAAGTCCAGAAAACGAAAAGTCACACCCTTCACGCCCTTTTAATGGCGTGGGGAGGGGAAAGCGTTTAATGGCTTCGTCGGTGTTTTCGCATTGATTGGCCATCTTTTCTAAATTAGGGCCACCGGGATAGCCAAGCCCCATGAGTTTGGCGGATTTGTCAAAACATTCGCCGAGTGCATCATCAAGGGTTGTGCCTAGGCATTTATATTTTCCAACATCTTCGGCGATCAATAATTGTGTATGCCCGCCAGAGACGAGCAAGACAAGAAAAGGAAATTCAATTTGATTTGTCAGGCGTGCCGTGAGTGCATGGCCTTCTAAATGATTAACACCAATAAAGGGTAAATCATGCGCCGCCGCAATTGATTTTCCAGCCATCATCCCAACCATGACGCCGCCAATAAGGCCAGGGCCAGATGTGGCGGCAACGCCATCAAGGTCGCTGTAACTCACTTTCGCGTCATCAAGCGTGCCCTTGATAAGTGTATCAATATGATGCATGTGCGCGCGGGCGGCGATTTCGGGTACAACGCCACCAAAGGCTTGATGCTCTTCTAATTGGCTTAACACAAGGTGAGAAAGGATTGTTCCATCATCACGCACAACCGCCACAGCGGTCTCATCGCATGATGTTTCAATGCCCATCATGATTTGTTGTTTATCGCTTTTGATGTTTTTACCCATGACGCAACATATTTCATCTTTTCAAAGCGCTGTAAAGCACTTACAAAAGCTAAGGGTCTACCCTCACTGATTATGTTTATCCTGCGCGTGTCAAATTTTTGATAGATGGACTTGAAAGCCGCGCCGTGACTATCCATAGATAATGGCAAGCGGTTTGAAAGTTCAGATGCAAAAATTTGCCGCGCCCGCTTTTTGTAAAAATATATAGGCAGGTTTCAAAATTATAAAGCATCTGCATCGTCAAGCAAGAACTTCCTATGCTACGGCATGGCAAAACCTTGCTTTCCTTGCATCTACCCTATAATTTTGAAACAGGATTAATCAGAATCAATGAGGGTAGACCCTATATGAATAAAACACCTTTCAAAATTGCCACGCGTAATTCGCCCTTGGCGTTAAAGCAAGCGCAGATGGTCATGATGGCGTTATCTGACCAACATCCTGATTTGGAAGTTGAGCTTGTTCCTGTTCATAGTCAAGCTGATTGGAATAAAAGCGACGGAGAAAAACCATTAAGCGAAGAGGCAGGCGGCAAAGGGTTGTTCGCTAAAGAGATTGAAAAGCTTATCTTGGAGGGTGATGTTGATTGCGGTGTTCATTCCTTAAAAGATATGGCGGCTTTTTTGCCTGATGGCTTGGTCATTCAACATGTCTTGCCACGGGCGAA
>CAZYHI010000139.1:0-3745 GCA_964647515.1 uncultured Micavibrio sp.
TGAAGGGGCGCCTGCAACCAAAGCCCATCGTCCTTTATCCGTTTCCTTTTGAATAGCAGCCCCGCGAATACGGCGAAGGCCAACCCCGTCAAGCTCACGAAGGTCAGCCGTATAATCACCAATAGAACCTTTGGCTCCGTTAACATGGGCAAAGTCCAAACTGAGCCAACTCGGTTCAAGTTCAGCGCCTTTATCTGGCAAGTCCGGTGTCTCAACACGCAGACGTCCATTAAAGCCGCCTGATCGAGCCTCGAACTGAACTGTGTTAATTGTGTCAGGGCCTAGTTGGAAAGCTAAGCTTTCAGGCGTGAAGGGTGTATCCTTAGCTGTCTCGCTAACAGACCCTGTAGGTTTAATTGCTCCCGTCAGACGTTCGTCCAAATCAATATCGATACGGTTTGATCCTCCAGAAACCGTAACATAGGTGCCTGTCAGCGTTTCAATCGCGCTTACAGGTAGTAATAAATTCGTCGGATCAATATAGGCAACATCTTTTGATATGCCGATAGGATTATCCCGCAGCGTAATAAGACCTGTATCCAGATTAAGCCTAAATTCTGCACTATCTTGAACACGGCGCACCATAACATCCTGCCCGCCTTCCAATACCCGAACATCATGGCCTAACTCTTCGGCAATTGGCAGGAGCGGCAATAATAAGACCGGACCAACGGATCTTGGAGCAGGATTAAGATTGCCAAGAGCAATATCATTTACAAATATTTCAAAACCTGTTGCAACTTTTAAGCGCGGATCAAGTTTAAAAGTAAATTCTTTCATTTCTTCATTGAAACGCCCCGTTGCACCGGAAAGAACGGCAATTGCATTTGGCGTCAAAAGATAACGTCCTTCGGAAACTTCACCGAAATGCTTAAGTTTACCCAAAGCACGACCATCAGCTTTTACAATCCCCGTATCAGTATAAAGCTCCATAACAACACCATCTTGTGAACGGCGGACGATTAAGGCCTTGCTGATAGCGTCATATTCAACATTATTATCCAAGGATGTGAAAATCGGCATCGCATTGACATATAGCCCGCCATTTTCTCCGCGGTGTACCTCAGTGCTTTCTAATGTCTCACCGTCAAGCGTAACAGTGATGGATGTATCGACTTCCGCAATAACCGTTGTGTTGACAATTTTAACAGGCTCCGCAGGTAAAGTCGTTTCTTTAGCAGGCGTAGGAGCAACTTCAGTTTCAGTCGCAAAGGCACTGTGCGGTGTGAAGACACAGGTTAAAAACAGCATAAAGCTTACAAAAGCTGTGATAAAACACTGTTTTTGCTTATTTTTTATAAATTTATGACGTGATGAATACCTTAACACTCCGGCAACTCCATGCGGGCGTTGCAGGACGCAGATGCTAAACAAGCACTATTCGCTTGTACAGGAACTGACGACCAACCGCCTCGCATGGAGTTGTAAACTTCAACGGATGCAGGGGTGTTGGCCAGATTAAAGCGGAACTGTTGTTCCAATCGAATTTGGCGTGAACCCAATTGCACATCGTTTGAAATCACTTCGGATGTCATTGAATTATTTAAGGTTTTCTTCCTTTTGGAGCGTTTGCCCTCTAAAGGAATCGGACGTCGGCATTCACCAACAATCCACCAGGCCTTATGAGCCTGTTCATCGACCATGAAGGCTGTGTCGCCTTCTATGATCTCAAGCATGACCGCCCCGCGTGCCGAGTAGGCAAGCGTCGATATACAAGCGATAATCGCCAGTAATACCAAGGATATGAGAAACTTTTGTCTCATTACGATCAATTATACCATTCACACCATATTCGCGGTCTTTGCCGCTTATGGTGAAAAGATAGCTGAATGAGGTTTATATCTCTTAAATGGAGCCTTAATGATTAGGTCGTAAATCTACGGTTTTACCTACTCAAACGTTAATTAGCTGCAGATAAAAGAAGCTACTTCGATAAATTGTCCCCGGGAGCGCGGATGTCACGTCATAACCTCAGGATTTATGCTACGAACATCATTGATAATATGAATCCCAATCATACCTCGTAAATGTTACGGCACATAATACCCGACTGTTTTATAAGCTGCCTCATCACATCACATAAAATAGCTTCTGTATATAATTGTTTTTTATATCTTTTATTGAAAAACTTTATCGTCACTTAGTTAAATCAAACCAATTCACATCATCTACCCGCTTTCCAAAAAAATCAGCTCCATCAAGCGTATGGTGACCATAATCATAAAAGTGTTTATCCAGTGTGTTGCTAACGGCAAAGCAGGTTTGAGCGCTTTGCTCACAAACGTAATCCATCCTATCAAGTAACGTCACATTAGAAAACCGCTCAACAAGAAATTGTAATTTCTTATTCACAGTCTTAACATGCTCGGATGTATGCCCTCCTGCATACTCTTCGTAATATTTTTTGTTTATACGTATTGGCAATTTATCATCGAGTAAATCATTCGTATAAGCTTCAAATACAAGCTTATCAATCAAGCTCCACTTGCCGCCACGAAACATATCAAATTCGAAAATACTTTTTACAAGAACCGTCTTTTTATTAAATTGATTTAGCAACTGGATTAATTGATCAATATTTTCCAAGTCATGATCATCATATTTCGTTGCAATAACGACAATATCTGATGCTAAAAAATTAGGCGAATTAAAGAATATATGTTTCTGTTCTAAATCGCCAATAGGCACCCCATATCTTGCTATCTGATAATTTAAGGCAAAGCGTTTACTTTTCAAAAGTACATTAAACAAGTCTTTGGAGTGTGAATTCCCTATCACCAGCACCTTTTCACGTTGGTCAGACAGGTTGAACCAAGATTCCTGATCAAAGGCATTTTTACTGATAAAATAACTCCTATCATTTGCGATCGCCTTTAAATTTTCCCAAGAAGAGTTTTGCAAGGCCTTATTATCAGCACTGTAATTCAAATAATCTATACTAACATTGTAAGGATTAAGCTTCCCCGCTTTTCCAACATGGAGTTGGCCGAAAGCCCCAAACAATATGAAAAATAATGTAAACACTGAGCTAATCAAAAAAATTGTTTTTCTTGTGAATTTGGTCTTGTTCCGAAAAGGTCCCTCAATGAACTTCCAACTCAAATATGCAAGTAAAATTGAGATAATGCTGAGTAGCACCATTAAGGCCCCACTTGGCTCTCGTAATGACCTAATGCGCGCAAACGCAAATAAAGGTTGATGCCATAAATAAGCACTATAACTGATCAAACCTATCCCAACAAACAGCTTCACACCTAATAGTTTTGCAATGAATGTTTTTCCGTCAGAGTAAAGCACCAACAGAGAAACCCCTATCACCGGTAAGGTTGTGTATATGCTGGGGAATGGCGTAGTTTCATCATAAATAAAAATTGCAACTATAATTCCGGCCAAACCGATTAATGAAAATATATTACTCGCTTGCACACCTCTCTTTTGAATAATGAATGCTGTAATTGAACCCGCAAACAACTCCCAAGCTCGAGTTGGAAGAATATAGAAATTAGCTTCTGGCTTATTACGCCACCCCCATTCTGCTAAAATTAAACTGATGGCTGTAAAAAAAGTAATCAACCAAAACACGCGATTTTTTCCAAACCGCTAGGCCAAAAATAAAAAAATGGGAAATAGGATATAATACTGCTCTTCAACAGCTAAGCTCCATGTGTGGAGTAAAGGTTTTTCTTCAGCCGCAACTTCAAAATACCCACTTTCTTTCCAAAAAAGAATATTAGATACAAAGAAA
>CAZYHI010000140.1:0-3728 GCA_964647515.1 uncultured Micavibrio sp.
CAGAGCCCTTGGTTAATGTCTCGCTTAAGCCTGCCTTATCTGCGGCATCTTGTGCTTTTGATGCGGCGATTTGTGAGGAATTTAAGCGGTTCATTTGCCCTGCACCGATACCGACAGTCGCGCCATCTTTGGCGTAAACAATGGCGTTTGATTTGACATGCTTGGCGACTTTAAAGGCAAAAATCATATCGCGTAATTCTTCTTCTGTGGGTTCGCGCTCTGTTACAACTTTTAAATCTTCGGGTGTGATGACGCCAAAGTCATTGTCTTGTACCAATAAACCACCTGCCACACGTTTTACCATGTGACGTTTATTGTGAATGTCTGGCATTGATCCTGTTGTTAAAACACGTAAATTCTTTTTTGTTTTTACAATATCAAGCGCGCCAGCTTCGATATCGGGGGCGATAATAACTTCGCTAAAGACATTAATAATTTTCTTCGCCGTTTCTGCGGTCAATGTACGGTTGAGGGCAATGATACCGCCAAAGGCACTGACTGAATCACACAGCAAAGCTTGGTCATACGCCTCAGATACATCTTTACCAATGGCAACGCCGCAGGGGTTTGCGTGTTTGATAATCGCCACGGCGGGGTCATCAAATTCCGCCACAGTTTCAAAGGAGGCGTCTGTATCATTGATGTTGTTATAAGAAAGCTCTTTTCCTTGGACTTGTGTCGCCAACGCTGCGCCCGGACGAGTTGACCCATCTACGGTATAAAGCGCCGCGCCTTGATGTGGGTTTTCACCATAACGTAAAGTTTGTTTTAACGTTCCTGAAAAACTGATACGGCGGGGGAAGCTATCACTTTTTATTTGTTGTCCGAACCAGCTAGAAATATTGGAATCATAGGTGGCCGTCATGGCATAGGCATTGGCCGCCAGCTTTTGACGCAACTTATAAGTTGTACACCCGTTATGATCGCGCATGTCGTTTAACACGTCTTCATAATCTTGTGGATCGGTAATGATGGCGACAAATTCATGGTTTTTTGCGGCAGAGCGGATCATCGCAGGGCCACCAATGTCGATATTTTCAATACAAGTGTCGTAATCTGCGCCGCTGGCGACTGTTTCGGCAAAGGGGTATAGATTAACGACAACTAAATCAATATCACCGATGCCATGATCTTCTTGCGCTTTAACGTGATTTTTATTATCACGGCGTGACAAAATACCACCATGGACGGTGGGGTGTAGGGTTTTAACGCGTCCATCCATCATTTCAGGAAAGCCCGTATGGTCGGATACATCTTTGACTTCAAGGCCAGCTTCTTTAATGGCTTTGGCTGTACCACCCGTTGATAAGATTTCAACGCCATGTGCGCTGAGTTCTTTGGCAAATTCAACCAATCCTTCTTTGACGGAGACTGAAAGAAGCGCGCGTTTGACTTTGACCTCACGTGGATCACGAATGGTGTCTGTTTTCTTGTTAGTAGCAAAGTTAGACATAATATAAACCCATTTTATTAAATAATAAGGAATTTATAGCGTATGTAGCATGAAGTGCAAGAGCACACTTCTTGGAAAAAGAAGGTTATCCGTGAGAATTACCAGTCAGTTCTTCTATCGCCTCTTCTTCAACGACCTTAGGACATTCCATCAAAAATTCAATGCGCCCTTCATTTTGCGATTTAATAGAGATATTAAAATCATAGCTTTCTGCCAAGATTGAGATCGCATAGGGGTGAACAAGGCGCGGGTCAAGGTCATCAGGTTTTAAATCTTGATTAAGAGCCTCTTCAACTTGGTCGCGGATGGTTGCGCCTTCACCTTCGGCAATAATGACGCTATGTCCTTTATCGTCTCCCATCCCTGGACGGACAGAGATGTAACCGCCTTTGGGTAAGGCCTCTTGTGCCAACATCATCGCACACATCAGCATTTTACAATAGCCTTCAGGTAATGGGCTTTTGCCGTCATTGGGTCCTAAATTACCGTAAGGGTCCCATGTTTGACTGACTTTACCTTCACCTTTAATAAGCGCACCAAAAATCTTCTGAACATCTTCGGGTTTGATGTGTGGGTCACGACCACCTGCACCATAAGCAAGGCGAAACGCGGCAAGCTTAGCGGCAGATTGTTCGGCACTATAGGCAACAAGCTCAAGCCCATCATCCATGCCCTCGCTTGATGAATCATTGGCCATTTCTTGCATTAGTTCAATGCCATTATTAATCGCGCCAACAGGAGAGATGATGTCATGGCAAATGCGTGAGGCCAAAAGTTCCATCACAGCAGCAATTTTTGTGTTTTCAGACATGAGTTCTCCCTAGATTTGTTCAGATAAGATTTTACCGTAGATTAGCAGTAATGAACATAATCAATTTAATTTAAGTGAAAATAAAATTTGCCTCTACCGCTAATTATTATGTATACTCAAGTTATGAATAAGGTATTTCAAAAATATAAAGGGCATTTAGTAGTGTCAGTTGCATCAGCCGCGGTAACCTCTGCTGTTTTTGTTTTTAATGCCCAAAGCTATGATGATGAATTGAAGGCATTTGAAGAATGTTTAAGTGGTGTAGCTGACCAGAGTGTTAAGATAGGAAAAATAAACGCAGATTATGCACAAGCTACCTTAAAAGATGGTGACAATAATTATGTTTTGGCTATTAGTAAAACGCAATCTGAAGAGCTAAATGATAAACATTCTGATGTTGTAGACAGAAGGAGAGAGGCTCTTGAGCCTATTACAAGGACAGTTAGAGAGTGTACGGAAGCTGTAAACTTAAGCTCTAAAATTTTTATTATTCCAAAATGAGATAGGTGTTTTTAAAACTTAAAATCCACACCGACTTTGGCGACTTCGGCTTCAACCATGCTTTTAAGCTCACTCAAAGCTTCTTCACTATCGGCTTCAACGCGGCTGACCAAAACATTTTGCGTGTTTGACGGGCGTAACAACCACCAGCCTTGCGGTGTTGTCACACGCACACCATCAATATCATTGATTTGAAAATTATCATTGGCTTGCGGTTTTAGGTTCTCTGCAATTTTAGGAACAAGACCAAATTTGATTTCTTCATCCACTTCAATACGAACCTCTGGTGTATTAAATAAGTTTGGTAAATGCGCTGATAAAGAAGAAAATGGCGCGTCTGTTGCCGCCACTGAATTCATTAAGCGGATAGAACAATAAAGTGCATCATCATAACCGTAATAACCATCTTTGAAAAAGATATGACCGCTAAGCTCACCAGCTAAAGGAGAGTCCTCTTCTAACATTTTTGATTTAACTAAGGAATGCCCCGTGTTCCACATGATGGGACGCCCGCCCATGCGTTCAATTTCATCAAACATGACTTGAGAACATTTAACATCACCGATAATCGCCGCACCTGGGTTGCGGGATAAAACATCTTTGGCATAGATTGTCATGAGGGCATCACAACGTAAGATAGTTCCTTTTTCGTCCACGGTTCCAATGCGGTCACCGTCACCGTCAAAGGCAATACCGAGGTCAAATTTATTATCACGAACGGTTTTGATGAGATCTTCTAAATTTTCATCAACGGTTGGATCAGGGTGGTGATTTGGAAATTGTCCATCAATATCATCATAAAGAAGGATGTGCTTGCCCGGTAATTTAGCCGTCAGGCGACGCAGTATTTCACCTGCCGCACCGTTACCATTATCCCACACAATATTAAGCGGGCGAGGGGCGGTTAAATCTTGTAAGAGGCGATCAACGTAAATATCTTGGATATCAACTTGGGTTAAAGTC
>CAZYHI010000141.1:0-3706 GCA_964647515.1 uncultured Micavibrio sp.
ATGGCTGGGGTGGCAGGGATCGAACCTGCGCATGTCGAGATCAAAACCCGATGCCTTACCGCTTGGCTACACCCCATTATTAATGCTGAACGGTCTTGAATCCCGTGAACATAAAAAGAGTTATGTCGACCGTAACGTGTTCACACGTTTGAGGCCAAATAAAAAATGGTGCCGCAACGAGGATTCGAACCCCGGGCCTGATGATTACAAATCAACTGCTCTACCAACTGAGCTATTGCGGCAGGTTATATCATACATATAACGCATATTTTATTAGCGGTATTATAAGTGCGATGCAAGCTATAAATGCTATTATTCAATCATTTTTTATAAGGTAACCCTTAAAAAAAAGAAGGGATATTTATAGGCTATTTAGGCTAAGAATTAGCGTTTATTGCGATTTTCTGGTAAATTGGGGCGTTAATATTAATTTTATCTGATTTATTGAAATGAGAACTCTGTAAATGGCAGGCGATGGTAAGCAAGAAGGTAGTTCAGAACAGCTTTTAAGCTGGGTGATTTTGTTCATTATCTTTCTGATTTGTATGTATTTTGTGTATGTGAAATTTAAGCCGGAGGTTTTAGAAGCTTTGCGCTGGGTTCGTTATGGAGAGTTGTGGTTAGTGACATTATTTACGCCCGATAGTTATAGTGTGAAGATGCCCAATGGTATCGATCTCAATGTTAAAGAGTTTCGAGACTATATTAAAGATATTCCCCATGCACAATTAAGTGAATCACAGATGGGTAGTATAACGCGTATTGCTTTGTATCCATTTAAGTGGGTTGTCGTTGCGATTGTTGGTTTGATAGGTTTATGGGCTTATACACGTGGACCAGGGACGCAATATACACAAACGCATAACTTGGATAGTTTTATCAACTTCCAATCAAAATCATTCCCAGTTATCGCTCCTTTCGTTGATTTTAACCCATCGAAACAACCACCACGTCCTCCTGGGGCGGATGTGCCTGCTGAATTACCGGCTTTTGCCGAGGCGTTAGGGCCAGAAGAGTGGCTGGCCTATTATGAGGTAACGTTCAAAGATAATGTGTTGGACAAAAATTCTGCCTTCAAAGCCTTCGCAAGGCAATTAGGACCAAGATGGAAAGGGGTCAAAGGGTTGGCGCCTTACAAACAAATATTATTGGCCGCTTGTTGTCTGAAAGCCTCAAGAAAGCGTGAGGCCAGTGATGAGATGTTGGGGCGTTTGGCCAAATGTTGGACACATAAAGGTGGGCTGAAGCTTGGTAAGGAAACTGGCTTGTTACGTGATGCAAGGAAAGTTTTAAAAAATAAAGATTTGTCTAATAAGGTTTTAAAAAATTGTAAGCAACATGCGTGGCAAACGACGGCGTTATTACGCGCTTTATTAACCGCACGTGATGAAGGGGGCGTTATGGCGCCTGCGCAGTTTGTTTGGTTAAGGGCGCATGATCGTGAACTTTGGTATCCTTTAAATAATTTAGGTCGTCAATCAAATCATGCAGAAGCCCTTGGCGCGATGGCACATTTTAAAGCAGAAAAACGTGCACAACGTCCTATTCCTAAACCTAAAGTTCAAGAGGCCGTTCAAACAATTGAGGAATATATGGTGTCGAGTAATGCGCGTCCTATCCCTAGTTTGGATTATAGTAAGTCGAAAAATAAACGTGGTATTAAGAAGCTTAAAGAAGCGTAAAAAAATGAAGATAAAATTTAAAAAGAGGAATTTATAATTATGGGCTTATTAAAGCAAAAACAATTATCGTCATCAGCAGAGGTGGTTGAAAAACATCTTATTTTATCCTTACCGAATGCGATAGATCCTGTTGTTTGGCGTATGGCATTGACCAAAATTGGTACAGCGTCTTTTGAAGTAAAACCTGTTAAGGGTAAAGAAAATTATAAACTGGTGTTAAAACCTAAAAAGGGCGCGGCGGAATTGATTGCGCCGTTTGAAACGAAAGATGAAGCTTTAGAAGCACTTGTTCATGCGTCAAATGCTTTGCAAAGACCAGAAGGTGAAGTTGCCGTTGCTGCATCAACTGAGGCATCTAAAAATTCAAATGTACAAATCCAATCACGAACACATAAGCCAAACTCTAAAAAATGGTTCTATTTATTGGCGGGTTTTTTACTTGTTATCGGATTATATTTATATTTGGCATCGCAAATTCCAAATCGTGTTTCAGATTTCGGTAGTGATGTGGTTAGTAATCAAACGGGCACACAAAAATCAGGTGGTGGCGCGAAAACAGGCGTTCCCTTATCGGCTGATGATTTTTTAAGTGGTCTGTGACATCTGTAATATTTTAACAGTAATTAATTTAACAAGGTAATATGCTCAAATAAATGGCACTAGATCTCAAAAAATATGGCTATGGTAAAAAGGCGATTGTTCGTGACATTCGTCCGCTTTACGTGCGTGCTGCGGAAGGGTGGCAAAAACCTACTTATGCCTTTATAACCTGTGTTTTGGGTGCGACAACATTAGTGTTTTTTCCGGCATCTTATGTTTTTGCTGATGTCATCCTGATTTTCTTTTTATTATTTTTCTGGTGGTTGAAAACAAGGGATCGATCATTAGAAGCTAAATTACCTCTTGGTGCGCCCTATAAAGACACCAATAATATGGGGCCTGGAAAGTCTGGTGATGCTGAGGGGATTCTGTTCCTCGGCAACGATAAACGAAGCAAGCAGGAAATTTGGTATACAAACTCAGATGCGCGAACGCATATCTTATATCTGGGTACGACAGGTTCTGGTAAAACCGTGGGTCTTACATCTTTTGTATCAAGCGCGATGTCATGGGGGTCTGGCTTTGTTTATATTGATGGTAAAGCCGATACGGACTTATGGTCATCTCTGTCCTCTCTTGTGCGCCGCTTTGGTCGTGATGATGATTTGCTTGTTCTTAATTATATGACAGGGAACAGCGATGCGCGCGCGCCATCCAATACGATGAACCCATTTTCTAGTGGTTCGGCTTCTTATTTGACGCAAATGCTTGTGTCTTTAATGCCCGAAGCCGAAGGCGATAACGCGATGTGGAAAGAGCGTGCGGTTTCTCTTTTAAGCTCGCTGATGCCCGCCTTGACCTATAAGCGTGATTACCAAGATTTCCCTTTATCTGTGAATACAATCCGAAATTATTTGGGGCTTAATTATATTATTAAGTTATCACGCGATGAAACTTTGCCAGAAAAAATGCGTGAAAGTTTGATTGGTTATCTTGATACCTTGCCGGGCTTTATCAATGATGCTTTTGACGATGAAGGAAAAGAAAAACCCGTAGGGCCTGACCAACCGATGGTCGATACAACAACCGTGCGCCAGCAACATGGTTATTTGACCATGCAATTTACGCGCTCGTTACAATCTCTTGGTGATGATTACGGTTATATTTTCGATGCCGATGCCGCCGATGTTGATATGGTTGATATTGTGCTTAACCGTCGTATTTTGATTGTTTTGATTCCTGCGCTTGAAAAATCGGGTGATGAAACGGCGAACTTGGGTAAAATTATTGCTTCGACGATTAAAGGGATGATGGGGTCGACCTTGGGGGCGAACCTAGAAGGGGAAAGCACGACAGTTATTGAGAATAAACCAACCCATTCTTCCACGCCTTTCATGACGGTCTTTGATGAGGTTGGTTATTATACCGTGCAGGGGATGGCGGTTATGGCGGCGCAGGCGCGTTCACTTGGTTTTTGTCTTGTA
>CAZYHI010000142.1:0-3570 GCA_964647515.1 uncultured Micavibrio sp.
TATTTGTGTCCATTTGTGGTTTGAAATTTTTAACACGGAGGTCACAAAGAACACTAAGTTTTTTTACTACTCCTGTTTCCCCTGCGAAGGCAGGGGTCCCATCACTTTCATGTAAACAGATTCCTGCCTACGCAGGAAAAGCAGAAACAATAACTTCGTCTTAAACTTTGTTTTACTTTATGATTTTTATGATATTAAACATCCCCACCAAAGCGATGGGCGAGGGTAGTTTCTAAAAACCCATCAATTTTACCGTCCAAAACACCACTGGTATCGGTCGTTTCATGCGCTGTGCGGGCATCTTTAACCATTTGATACGGGTGAAGCACGTAAGAGCGGATTTGGTGCCCCCAGCCAATATCGCTTTTGGCATCATGCTCATCAGCGGCATCTTGTTCGCGGCGTTGAATTTCCGCCTCGTATAAGCGCGCCTTTAACATGCTCATCGCTGTGGCTTTGTTTTTGTGTTGAGAGCGTTCATTCTGACAGGCCACAACAATCCCTGTTGGTTCGTGCGTTATCCGTACGGCGCTATCGGTTGTATTAACATGCTGACCGCCTGCTCCGCTAGAACGATACGTATCGATACGTAAATCTTTTTCCTCAACCTCAATATCAATATTGTCATCAACCACAGGAGAAACGCCAATACTGGCAAAGCTTGTATGACGGCGGGCATTTGAATCAAACGGTGATATCCGTACCAAACGATGAACGCCCGTTTCGGTTTTCAACCAGCCATAAGCCATCTCCCCACTAATTTTAATGGTGGCAGATTTAATCCCCGCCTCTTCCCCGTCACTAATTTCCAGCATAGAGACTTTATGCCCCTTACTTTCGGCCCAGCGCGTATACATCCGCAGCAACATTTGCGCCCAATCTTGCGCCTCTGTTCCACCAGAGCCTGAGTTAATATTCAAAAAAGCATCATTAATATCGGCTTCACCTGAGAGCAAGCTTTCAAGCTGACGCTTTTCAATATCAGTTTTCATGCTGGTGAGCGAGCTTTCCGCTTCGGCAACGATATCTTCATCGCCCTCGGCCTCGCCCATTTCGATCAGTTCAATATTATCATTCAGATTTGTTTCAATATCACGCACAGCACCGATTTGATCTTCTAATCGGGTACGCTCACGCATAATGTTTTGCGCTTTATCAGAATCATTCCAAAGATCTGGATCTTCAACGAGTGAATTCAGCTCTTCTAAACGACGAACCGCAACATCCCAGTCAAAGATGCCTCCTCAGCAGCTCAACCGCGCTTCGAATATCACTAACGATTGATTCAATTTCTGCTTTCATAGATATAGCTTAGGTAAATTAAGCAGCCTGATCAAGAGGGGATTGAGAGAACATCTCCATCATCATCGTCATATAGGCCTCATCAACCATACCAGACATCATGTTCCCATCTATTTGGCACATTTCATTGGGCATAGACATGGTACGGCCTTCAACAGCTTGCGCGTGATCCATGATATCCATCGCATCACCCATCACAGCGATAGGCTTATCCGCCGTCATAAAGCTGCCGATGAAGCGGCGTGTGTGTGCTGTCATTTTCAATTTATCCATACTGCGCTGTCCACCAGGAATGATAAGCGCGTCATAATCAACGCCAAGCGCGCTATTTAACTGTTCATCAACAGGATAATTATGCCCCCAACCTGGCATGTCGCCTTCTTCACTCCAGCCATTGACCAAACCTTGGTTCATGCTAACAATTTTGACGTGCATAGACATGTCTTGAATCATCTTTTGCACTTTTAAAAAATGATTTTCGTTAAAACCACTGGCGACCAATACGGCAACCTTCATTCCTTTGGATATAGTCATTATTTATAAACCTTCTATTACTACTCGAACATTATTTATTCGTATTTATTTTGGGCAGAACGCCTTTTATTTTTTCGTTGGCGTTTGTATCAAGCAAGTCGACTTTAAAGTCAACCCCTCACCCTCATCGTTTTACAAAAACCCCACAAAACCATTTTTAATATACATAATTATACAAAACGTAAGAAAAAACCCTTTTTATTCAAAGATATCTTTACAATAACCCCGAATAAGTTATACAAGATTGATAACCAAATGATTTTATAAGAAAGTCATTTCATTAATTAATTTATTTATATTGAGGAGTTTTCAATAATGAAGATGTTGCGCTCTACGGTTCTTGTTGCTGGTGTACTAGCTCTAAGCGCCTGTTCTGGTTTTGATCATAGTTTTGATAAACTAGACGAAGTTAAAGCTTTAAATAACGCGAATGCTGTTGGAAACGCTTTCACACAAAAGTTATCCCAAGAATACAGAGATTACGTTAACCGTGAATTAAAATCACATAACGATCATGCTGACGCCCTTCACTTTTCCCGCAAAGGTTTATCTGCGGCACGTGGTGACATGGTAATGCCTGAGCCAATCAGTGACTGGAACATTATGCCTGGTCATGCAGAAGAATTAATCGTGGCACGTTCACGCCTTGTCAATGCCATGTCATTAGGTATTCGTGAAACACAACCTGACTTGGCTGCTTTTGCTCAGACACGTTTTGATTGTTGGGTAGAAGAACAGGAAGAAAATTTCCAAAATGGAAAAATCTCTTCTTGTAAGTCTGAATTCTTCAATGCACTAACACAACTTGAAACAGTTGTTCCAGCAGCTCCTGCGCCAGCGCCTGAGCCATTTGTTGAAGCACCTGCTTTTGATGTTGATCCATCAGAGCCGATGAAAGTTGAAAATGCGAAATACATTGTCTTCTTCGACTTTGACCAAAGTGGATTAAACTCTGGCGCGAACAGCATTCTTGATGCTGCGGCAGAAGAAGCGAAAACACGTCAACTGACGTCAATCAATTTGGTTGGTCACACAGATACATCTGGGTCACGTGCCTACAACCAGAAGCTATCTATGAAGCGGGCAAACATTGTTCGTAACGCCCTTGTTCAACGTGGCGTTGATGGTAGCTTGTTAAGCGTTAATCACCGCGGTGAGGAAGAGCTTATGGTTGATACAGCCGATGATGTTCGTGAACCAGCGAACAGAAGAACAGAGATTACCTTTCAGTAATCCGCTTCTTCTAAAATAATAATTCAAAAGGTCGGGATAACATCTCGGCCTTTTTTATATGCCTCAGGCGGGCAAGCCCGCTACGGCCTTTTTTATTTTCACGATACTAACGTAATTTAAATTAACTCCTGAACATTCGTCATCCCGTGGCTTGAACACGGGATCTCATAACGCTAAAAAAGATTCCGACCCCAGAATTTTTGACGTCGGAATGACACTTGTTCAAACCATAAAAACCTCCGTGTACTTTGTGTCCTCCGTGTTTAAACTTTTCAAACCGCAAATTGGCACAAATAAACGGCGAATTAAAAATAGTTCACGCAACGACCGCAAAGAGGCGCAACGGGTTTAATGAGAATAGATGTAAGTAATATTCACTTAACTATTAAAATCATCAAAAACGCTATATGCGCTGTGTTTCGTCTGTGTCCTCTGTGGTAAACTTGTCAACCGAAAATCGACATGAATGAAAAATGTAACGAAGATTCAAAGATATGAAGA
>CAZYHI010000143.1:0-3509 GCA_964647515.1 uncultured Micavibrio sp.
TGTCATTGCCTGAATCTGCAACGCAGATTCTAGGGCAAACTCTTGAATGCTTAGGAGATTCCCCTAGAATTACTGCGTAATTCAGGGAATGACGTATATTATAGAGTCTGGGGGATATTCCTAATTTTTAAACGACCAATGCGGCGTTGATCAGCTTCGATGATTTCGAAAACCATGCCACTATCATGTTTGATGACTTCACCACGGGCGGGAATGCGGCTGGCGGTGAAAAAGACAAGGCCGCCGAGTGTGTCGACTTCCTCCCGTTCTTCTTCACTTAAGATAGAGCCAAATTTTTCTTCAAAATCTTCAATATCAAGGCGCGCATCGGCAATCACAGAACCATCAGTGCTTTGCGTGATTTGTGGTGCAGTCTCGGTGTCAAATTCATCATCAAATTCTCCCACAATAGATTCTATTAAGTCACCAATCGTGACGAGGCCATCAATACCGCCATGTTCATCAATGACAAAAACCATGTGCTTTTTATCGCTTTGCATTTTTAACAATAAATCTAATACAGGCAGAGAGGGAGAGACAATCGGTACGGGGCGGATCATGGATTTTATTTCCAGCGGCATGTTTGACGCCACCATAGATAAAATATCTTTAATGTGGATGGAGCCTAACACGTCATCTAATGTTTCTTTATAAACAGGAATACGGCTGAATTGATGTTCGGCCAAAAGCTCCATGAGGCTTTCTTTATCGGCACTCACATCGATGGCCGCTATATCGGCACGTGGGATCATCACATCAATGACAGTGGTGTCGCGCAGTTTTAAAACATTGGATATTAATGATTTTTCATGCGCGGCAACAGATGGGGACAGGGCGTCTTCTTCATCAAGCTCTTCAATAAATTCTTCAATCGCTTCACGACGATCGTTATTTTTTGGCTTGGAAATAAGTGTTTTTATGTACGATAAAACACCCGTTTTGTTTTTATCGTTTTCTTCATCTTTATGGCCCGCTTCATGATACGAAGCAGGCTTGGGACTCGATGGGTCGTCGTCTGTTTTAGGTGTTTTCATTTTTAACATCCTATCGTTATAGCTTATAAATCCATATCTGTATAAGGGTTTTGTACACCAAGCCCTGTTAAAATACTAATTTCCAACGTTTCCATATCATTGGCTTCATCGTCATTGATATGGTCATAGCCTAATAGATGTAAAACGCCATGAATGGTCATATGTTTAACATGATCAAGAACGAATTTTCCTTGTTCTTGCGCTTCGCGCTGAATAGTTTGAAAAGATAAGATGATATCACCTAAATTTAACACACCGTCGGTTGGAATTTCTTCACTATCTAATGTCGCAAAAGTCAAAACATTGGTGGGAGTGTTTTTTTCACGGTATTCACGGTTTAAAACTTGAATAAGATCATCATTGGCCAAAACAATACTGACTTCTAAATCACGATTGATGGTTGTTTTAGGCATCATCGCCGTATTCAGTGTTCTTTCGACGGCCTGATGGATGATTTTTTCTATATCTTTAATCTTTTCCCATTCGGGCTCTTGAAGGGAAACTTCAATGATCGGTGCTTTTGTTTGTATATCATTCATTATGATCGGTTTCTAAAGTCATGCTTGTCATAAGCATCAATAATTTTTGTGACCAACTTGTGACGAACAACATCTTTGGTGTCAAAATGAATGAAGGGAATATCCTTAACATCACGCAAAATACTCATGGCTTCTTTCAGGCCACTTTGTGCGCCATGAGGCAGGTCGATTTGTGAGGGATCACCTGTAATTACCATGCGTGTACCTTCTCCCATACGGGTTAAGAACATCTTCATTTGCATGCTGGTGGTGTTTTGCGCCTCATCCAAAACAACAAAGGCATTCTTTAAGGTACGCCCTCTCATAAAGGCCAGCGGCGCGATTTCAATTTCACCGCTTTCAATTTTCTTTGGTACTTCATCGGCGGGCATCATCTCATTCAACGCATCATAAATGGGGCGTAAATAAGGGTCGATTTTTTCTAACATATCACCAGGAAGAAAGCCGAGCTGTTCACCGGCTTCGACGGCAGGACGGCAGAACACCATGCGCTCAATTTGTCCTTCTTGAAACATATGAACCGCGGCGGCGACTGCCAAAAATGTTTTACCAGTCCCTGCAGGACCCACGCCAAATACCATGTCATTGCCACGAATGGCCTCGATATATTTGGATTGATTGGGCGAGCGCGGTGAGATCAGCTTATTTTTGTATGTTTTAATGCCAGCTTTCTCATCGTAAAGGGCTTTTTGAGTGTCTTTTTTGCTCACGGTGTTTTCTCCTTTTGTAGAGGCGCCGTCAGAAAATCTGAGTGCGGCGTCAATTTCCTTGGTGGTCACATCTTGATTATGTTGAATTTTCGTCCAAAGTGTTTTGAGGATTTCTTGTGCTTTTTTAACATTATCAGCCGCACCATTGAGCGCAATTTTATTGCCTCGTGTTGCAATTTCAATATTTAGCAAGTTTTCTAAATGACGCAAATGCACGTTATGCTCACCATAAAGCAACGGCAATAAAGAGTTATCATCAAAACTGATTGTAGAAGATGTGGATGCGTCTTTTGGTATTTTATGCCTCTATAAATGTTAAGGTACTATTATAGCATAAAACAGTGATATTTAAGCAATATATTTACGGTCGAATAAATGATGCTCCATAATGGGCACGGCCAATTATTTGACGGTTTTGAGCAAAGGAGCGACGACCAAATGTACTATCTGTAGCGCTTGTGTCTATAACATCGGCTGTTCTTGTATTCCATTCATCATCAGGCACATTAACGTCAACAACACCTGTATCAGCATTAATTATAACTATATCGCCTTCACGAATCTTGTTGATTGGTTCCTCGTTATACGGCGCTGCAGAGCTTAAATGTATAGCCGTTAGAGTACCACCAGAGGCACCAGATAAGCGCCCGTTGGTCAGTAACGCAACCTTTTGTCCATTTTTTTCTAAATTGGCAAGAGGAGTCAGTAATTTATGAAGTTCTGGCATACCGTTTTGATGGGGGCCTTGCCCACGAACAACGGCGACAAAATTACCTGTTAAATCGCCTGCATTATAAGCGTCGTGTAATTCGTCTTGCGTATTAAAAATACGAGCAGGAGCGCGTATTTCTCTTTTATCTGCTTCAACGGCTGATGTTTTGCAGATTGCTTGCCCTAAACGTCCGTTTAAAACTTTTGTTCCACCATCTGCCGCAAATGGTTTATTAGGTAGGCTAATGATTTTCCTGTCTTGACTTTTTGTTGGCCCATCAACCCATTGAATGCTATCACCGTCTTGTACAGGAACTTGAGTATACGCGTGGATACCATTATCACCGCCAGCAACAGTTTTTACATCTTCAAAAAGTACGCCTGCATCCAAAAGATTTCTAGCAACAACGGCTGTGCCACCGGCTTGTTGAAATTGATTGATATCGGCAGGGCCATTTGGTTATATCTTTGCGACACTAGGCACAATGTCTGATAGTTTACTAATATCAGCCCAT
>CAZYHI010000144.1:0-3407 GCA_964647515.1 uncultured Micavibrio sp.
CTGCTAACCCTTATTTAGCCTTCTCTGCCATGTTAATGGCTGGCCTTGATGGGATTGATAATAAAATCCACCCAGGTGAAGCGATGGACAAAGATCTCTATGATCTTCCTGCCGATGAACTGGCGCAAATTCCTAATGTTTGTGGGTCTTTACGTGAAGCTTGTGACGCACTATCTGCTGATCATGATTTCTTATTGAAAGGTGATGTTTTCACCAAAGATTCAATCGAAGCTTATATTGATTTAAAAATGGAAGAAGTATTGAAATATGAAACAATGCCTCACCCTATTGAGTTCTTAATGTATTACTCAGCTTAAAGATTCATACACACAAAAATGTATTACAAAAGACCGAGAGGCAGTCATTGTCTTTCGGTTTTTTATTATTAAGTAAAGAAAGTTTATTTTAAATATTTCAAGTAGTTCTTTTGACCACCGCGGCGGCGAACGCTTTTTGTAACCAACTTATATGTTGCTGCATTACGCGCCCACTCATAAAATTCCTGATCACGCGATGGCGTCACCAGTGCTGTCAGGTAATAGTAATCGCTCCCTTCCATCACAGACACCCATAACTCATATTCAATCTGATTTGCGGCATTTGGAATTAATTTATAAACCTCTGTTGATCCTGCAGAGACATCCTTAGAATATACTAACTTAGGCGAATTTATTAAACCGCCAATTTTATATCCTGCAATTTCAAAATCTTCTCTATATTTTTTAACCACATCCGTAAAAGATTCGACGGATAACTTATTGGTTATTTGCACATCTATCTTACCTTGTAGTTTTCCCCATAAGCTGCTGCGATAAACTTTTGCCTTCACAAAATCAATGGATCTTATCACGGGTGGGTTAAAAGACCATGTTAATGGGCGATCAAAATATGATTGCCCCAAGAAGCTGAATGTTTCCACTTTTTCAATTGATGTTTTATCAAGAGAAAGTAATTCAAAAGAATCTATAACCTGCGCCTGTAATGCTTTTTCGGCCTCGTACTCTTTTTGACTTACATAGTATTTAGCGACAATCATCTTAGAACCATTAATCATGATTTTCGTACGCACGATATATGTTGTATCTTTTTTGACTTCAACAAAAATAGCCTCTAACTCACGTGCATTTTTTTCTGTTAAGTACTCTAATGATAAACCGTTTAACGTGGCATAATGAATAAACCAATTTTTCAACCCAATTTCATATTTTAATTCCACAGATTCTAATGTAAAAAAATTCCTAGCATGTTCTGGGTGCGGTGGACTCACATGACGCACAACAACACCCAAAACTTTTTCTGTCACCGAACCATCATCAATGGTAATATTTGCAATCGCCGTATTGCCTCCCCACTCTTTTGGAACTCTCATCTTATAGGCCAAATGTGAGTCGTCGTTAGGAAGCGCTTCAACATACCTCGTTTTTTCCTCAAACTCTTCTTTTGATAAGAATTCCACAGGCTTCAACTCTTTTACTTCGCCAATTTTAATCGGCGCGGCAGAAACAGCCCCTACCCCAAATAAAGTCAATAAGGCCAAAACAAAACAAAGAGAGTTCTTATATGTAATTTCAAAGCGTTTCATAACGTCATTATACATGTTTTATATTTGCAGGTAAAAAACTTACCTGTTAATCCCTTTTTTTTAACAGTTTCAAAAAATAGACATATTCGTTATCTATAAAGACTAATATACACAACAAGCATGTCGATTTTATGTCAGATTTATTGAAAAAAAGTGCCAAAAACAAAGCAGAAGCCTCCTACGATGCCTCAGATATTGAGGTTTTAGAAGGGTTAGAGCCTGTTCGGAAGCGTCCCGGCATGTATATTGGTGGCACGGATGAGCGCGCTTTACACCATTTAGTGGGCGAAATCCTTGATAATTCAATGGATGAGGCCGTCGCAGGGCACGCAAACCGTATCGAAATCCACCTTCATGTCAATAATGGCATCACCATTACAGATAATGGCCGTGGTATTCCCGTCAATGAACACCCTAAATTTCCTGGAAAATCGGCCTTAGAAGTTATTTTAACGACCTTACATTCTGGCGGTAAATTCAGTGGCAAAAACTATGAAACAGCAGGCGGACTGCATGGTGTTGGTATTTCTGTCGTCAATGCGCTTTCTGATGATATGTGGGTTGAAGTCGCGCGTGATAAAAATCTCTACAAGCAAAGCTTCAGCAAGGGTCTGCCAACATCAAAACTACAAAACTTAGGCGCGGTTAATAACCGCCGTGGAACAAGTGTCTTTTTCCATCCTGACCCTGAAATCTTTGGGGCGAAAGCCATGTTGAAGCCAGCACGCTTATTTCAAATGTCCCGCTCCAAAGCTTATCTATTTCGCGGCGTAAAAATTAAATGGTCTTGTGATAAAGAGCTTATTAAAGAAGGCGACAAAGTCAAAGCCGAAGAAGTATTTCACTTTCCCAACGGGTTAGAAGATTTTCTTATCTCGTCACTTAATGATCGCCCAACACTAACCCCTCGTCCCTTTGCGGGGCAGGCAGACTTGCCCGATGGTGAAGGCAAAGTTGAATTTGCGATTGCGTGGCCAACGCGTGGCGAAGGCTTCATGCATTCTTATTGTAACACCGTACCGACAGCCTTTGGTGGATCACACGAAGCAGGCTTGCGCTCTGCACTTCTCAAAGGCCTCAAAGCTTACGGTGAAATGGTTGGCAATAAAAAAGCCAACATCATTACATCAGATGATATTTTGGGAGATGCCACCGCCCTTCTTTCCGTTTTCATTCGTGATCCACAATTCCAAGGACAAACAAAAGACAAGCTCGCCACGGCCGCCGCCACACGTTGGGTCGATGTGGCCATTAAAGATTATTTCGATCATTGGCTGACCTCTGATCCAAGTGCGAGCAAAATTTTGTTAGAGGCCATTATTGATACGGCGGAATTACGTATGCGGCGCAGAGAAGAAAAAGCAACGCAGCGAAAATCCGCCACCCGTAAATTACGTCTACCGGGCAAACTTGCCGATTGTTCGCGCAAGACCGCCAATGATACGGAGCTATTTTTAGTTGAAGGAGATTCAGCGGGTGGTTCCGCCAAGCAAGGCCGCTTTAGAGAAACTCAAGCGATCTTACCTCTACGCGGTAAAATCCTCAACGTCGTCAGTGCCTCTCGTGATAAAATTCGCGCCAACCAAGAAATCCAAGACCTTATCCAAGCGACAGGTTGTGGCATTGGCAAAGATTTTGACATATCAAAATTACGGTATGAACGCATCATCATTATGACCGATGCGGATGTCGATGGCGCGCATATTGCCTCCCTACTCATCACGTTTTTCTATTCGCAAATGCGCGGACTAATTGAGAACGGCCACCTTTACTTGGCACAGCCGCCTTTATACAGGTTGGTCAGTGGTAATTTAAGCGAGTACGC
>CAZYHI010000145.1:0-3374 GCA_964647515.1 uncultured Micavibrio sp.
CAAGGTCGTCAACGGCTTTGGCCTGCACCAAAAACTCTTCAAGCTTATTAAACGGTATCGCCGATGGCCCATCGCACTTGGCTTTGTCTGGGTCTTCGTAAGCTTCGATAAAAAGCCCCGCCATACCAATCGCCATCACAGCGCGTGTTAAATCAGGGACAAGGCCGCGGCGGCCACCGCTGGCTTCACTCCCCGGTAAGCGCATTTGGCTGGCATGAACGGTGTCACAAATAATCGGCGTATCACCCGACATTTCTTTCATCACACCAAAGCTCATCGGGTCAACAACAAGATTATCATAGCCAAACGTATGGCCGCGCTCGCATATAATGGTATTATCATTGCCGCATTCGCTGAATTTATCGACAATATTACCTATTTGATACGGTGACATATATTGTGGTTTTTTAATGTTAATCGCTGCGCCCGTTTTATTCGCGGCATCAGCCATCGCCTTCACTAAATCTGTCTGGCGTGCCAAGAAGGCTGGGATTTGAATCACATCCACGACTTCGGCAACAGGCGCGCATTGATCCAACTCATGCACATCGGTAATGACAGGTACGTTATCAAATTCAACCTTGACCTTTTGGAATATCTTAAGCCCCTCTTCCATACCCACACCACGGTAGGAATGGATGGAAGAACGATTGGCCTTATCATAGCTGGCCTTAAATATAAACGGAATGCCCAACTTGTCCGTGATGGTTTTGTAAACCTCCACCGCTTTTAGGGTGATGTCCTCATTTTCAAGAACGTTAAGCCCACCAAACAGCACAAACGGCTTGTCATTGGCGCATTGGATATTTTGAATTGTAACTGTTTTCATAGGGATGTTTTACCACCCTACGAAAACAATATCCAAGCTTTTATTCTTTATGATTTTTATTCCTGATGCGTAAAGTCCGCCTGCGGGTTTTCATGCAAACCATGAGACTGACTTTGTGAATCTTTATCACGGGCGTTCAGTTGCGCCAACGCATTTAACCCACGTTCACGCGACCCACGTGCCGCACGCGCCATAAAACTGGCATGAGCATCAAATTCAGCAATGCCCATAGAGGCCCATTCCTCGATAAGTTTATTCAAACTAATGCCACGGCTTTTCGCCAATTCTTTCAAGCGTTCTGCCTTTTGGTCGGGCATACGTATTGTTAAAGTTGCCATGATATTCTCCTCATCTATTAAAATAATGATAGCATATACGCCATCATTCATTCAAGTGCTTTTTTCTTATTAATTCCACAGGCGTTAATATTTTTAAATCCGGCATCAGTAAGTCGCTGTTTCTAAAGTCTTTTTTATTCCAGCTAATGATTTCCTTCACACCAGAGGCCATGGCCAGCTCGATAATATGATTATCCGCTTCGTCCTTAAGATTCGGTCGCCAGCGATAATGAATATCAACCCAGCGACAGATAGAGCAATAATCATCGATAAAGTTTTCACGCTCGACCCGTGAAAAACTTGAATCATCAAAAACCGAATCACGCGCAATGAGGTCTTGATATTCAAAATATAGTGCCTCACCCATGACGGGCTGATACGCGTCCAAAAAGCACAGCTCTAAGATACGGCGATTAACGCCATCATTACGCTGTAGCGCGCCAACAAAAATATTGGTATCAAGAAGAATATCAGTCATGGCAAAGTTTTAGCATTAAGGTACTTTTGACAGCAAGGAGGCTTTGCTATTAATATCAACAATAAAAATATGCTTGTGCAAAACACCACTTTAAGATTGACTTGTTTTGCATAACTGTTACATTAACGTAAATAATAACTGAGGGTATAATCATGGCAAGACTAAGCGCGGCAGAAAAAAAAGCCAAAAGAAAACAAGCTCGACGACGCTTTAATAGTAGTGCTAGTGGTCCGCAGACTGCTACTTTGTGTTCAAACTCAAGAAAAGCTTTAGAAACCGCACTGACGAACAAAGAACAACGAAAAACTGTTGTTCAAGCCACGGGTTTACCGTTTAACCAACTATCAAAAATTGCAACAGGAGCAAGACCAGCAAGACCTCATCAAGTTGAAGCTATTTTATCCGTTGCAAAAACAATTGGCTTTACTCCGGCGACCAGGAAGAACGCTTAAACCAACCGCCCTTGTGCAACAGCGGCCTCAATAAATGATGTAAACAGCGGATGCGGTTCAAACGGTTTTGATTTCAGCTCAGGGTGGAATTGCACACCGATGAACCACGGGTGATCCGCGCGCTCCACCATTTCCGGTAATTCACCATCGGGTGAGGTTCCCGACATAATCAGTCCCGCTTCTTCCAGCTGATCTTTATAATTAATATTGACTTCAAAACGGTGGCGGTGACGTTCTGATATATCATTCGATCCATAGGCTTGCGCAACTTTTGAGCCAGATTTTAACACCGCAGGATACGCGCCAAGGCGCATTGTGCCACCCAAATCATCGGCTTCGCCACGTTGTTCTTTTTCATTGCCCTTTGTCCATTCGGTCATTAAGCCAATCAATGGCGAGCCTTCGCCACCAAATTCAGACGAGGTTGCATCTTCAATCCCAGCCAAATGACGGGCGGCTTCCAGCACAGCGACCTGCAAGCCAAAACATATTCCAAAATACGGAACTTTCTTTTCACGCGCATATTGAACCGCTTTAATTTTACCTTCCGCCCCGCGCGTACCAAACGCCCCAGGGACTAAAATTCCATTCACGCCCTGCAATTCATGCGCGATGTCACCATCACTGCCATCGAACAAAGTCGCTTCAACAAATTTTATGTTTACCTTCACTTTATTGGCGATACCACCATGGGTCAGCGCCTCGTTCAGTGATTTATAACTATCATTTAAATTCGTGTATTTACCAACAACCGCAATGGTCACTTCGCTTTCAGGGTTTTTAATACGGCGGACAATCTTTTCCCATTTTTCCAAATCAGGCTCTGGTGCGTCCGTAATACCAAACGCATCCATGACTTGCGCGTCCAAGCCGACTTTGTGATAAGTCAGTGGCACTTCATAAATGCTGGATGCATCAAGTGCAGGAATAACTTTTTCTTCATCAATGTTACAAAATAGCGCAATTTTGCGTAGCTCATCTTCTGGCACATCGCGGTCAGAACGACATAGGAGTATTTTCGGACGAATCCCCATCCCCATCAGCTCCTTCACGCTATGCTGTGTCGGCTTGGTTTTCAGCTCACCGGCCGCAGGAATATAGGGCAATAATGTCACATGAAGAAACAGCGCGCGCTTGCTTCCCATTTCATTACCAAACTGACGAATGGCTTCAATAAAGGGCAAGCTTTCAATATCACCAACTGTACCACCAATCTCACACAAGACGAAATCAGCTGTGCCATCTTTTTCACGGATAAAATCTTTAATCTCATTGGT
>CAZYHI010000146.1:0-3215 GCA_964647515.1 uncultured Micavibrio sp.
ACCAATTTCTGAAACGCCATGGTTTTCATGTAACCAAAGTTTTGCTTTGCCCGTGTAATTGGAAACAGCTTCGTTATGTAGAAAAACATTTTTATAATGTTGAAATTTACGATTTAGAATTGAAAAAGCATGAGGGTTGGGTTCGTAAGAATAGACAAGCGCTTTTTTACGCGCATAAAATTCTGTGACTTCTCCGACATTAGCGCCTAAATCAATAATGATATCGCCATTATGAATAGAAAATTTATTGAGATATTTATATTTAGGTAAAACAAGAGTTTTTACATAGTATTTTATAGCTTTAATCATGCTTGTCTTCCGTTTTGTTTTGGTATCTTTTTAAGTTTATCTTTATGCCGTGATAGTGGACGTAACGCAAGTCTGTTGGTAAGTTGGTGTTATGAGTCTTGATAGATATGAAAAGCAAAGGGGCAAACAGCCACGTAGGGGCGCACATAGAAAGGCGAATCCGTATAAGCCAAAGCGGGATTTTAAAAGCTTCGTTAAATTCTTGTTGGTGGCGGTGGTTTTGATTGTAGCGATCGATTTTGGATTTTTTCGCGGGCAGCGGCCTTATACAGAACAAATAAAGGCGGATTATTACGCACAAAAAGCCAGAGATGAAAAAGCCATTGAAGAGGTTTTACCAGAAAAGGTCGAATTTTCTGATGAAGAGTTAGAGCAGAGTTTGTCAGATGAATTTCTTATTTTGAATGAAGGTCGATTATTGCTGCCAGAAAAGCATTTGAATGTCACAAAACTTCATAAGAAAAAAGAGCAGATAAAACCAAAGGCGAAGGCGGCGGTTAAAAAATTACCACGGCCTTCGCGGTCAAAATTTACAGGGGCTAAACCGAAAATTGCGATTGTTATTGATGATGTGGGCATGAATATCAAGCAAAGCCATGCGGCAATTAACTTACCGCCTGAGGTGACGTTGGCGATGCTGCCTTATGCGAAAAGCGTGAAATCTATGGCGGCCAAAGCAAAATCCAAAGGGCATGAATTGATTATTCATACACCGATGGAGGCGATAAGCGATGATGTTGCGCTTGGCTCGTTGGCGTTACGCAGTGATATGGATCAGAAGAAATTTCGTGAAGAGTTTAATAAAATCACAAAATCTTTTGAGGGTTATGTTGGGGTCAATAACCATATGGGCAGTCGCTTGACGCAAAACCCAGAAGCGATGGGTTTGTTAATGAGTGAGTTGAAAAAGCGAGGCTTGTACTTTCTTGATTCCCGTACAATCAATACCTCTATCGCGGCGGAAACCGCGGCGCAGAAAAATGTGCCAACCGCCATTCGTGATGTGTTCTTGGATCATGAAAATACGCCAGAGTTTATTGCACAAGCATTAAAGAATACAGAAGCCGTTGCGCGCAGGCGGGGGTCAGCCATTGCGATTGGCCATCCGAAGGGGATAACCATGGCGGCCTTGCGTCAGTGGATTCCGACTTTGGAAGCTAAGGGGTTTGAGCTTGTTCCGCTTAGCAGGGTTATTAATAAACCAAACCGTATGGTTAAAAGAACCAAACCGCAAAAGGCACTCTATGTGGGTAAGGTGTCAGAAGACAAAGCGCAAGTCGTTGAGGCTGCGCATCGACATGAAGTTATCGACCTGCCGTTGAAGGATTTGAATTATGTTGCGGATATTACGCCACATGCAGGGGGTGAGGCGGCGCATGATGTTGTGCAATCTGATCAAGGTTTAAAGATTGAACCTATGACTAACTTTGATGCGCGTCCGAAGCAAATTCAGATGTTTAAAGAAGGCCAGACGAAAATTTCTTATCCTGTGGAGTGATGCCTGTCTATTAATGTCATTGCCTGAATCTGTAGCGCAGATTCTAGGGCAGTCCCTTTAGGAAGAAAAAATTAACCACGAATGAACACAAATAAACGCGAATAAGAAAATTATATCTCTTTATCATTAAAATCACATAACCAACGCAAAGACGCTAAAGCGCAAAGCGTTCGGCATAACGTTGTAAGCTTTGCGGCTTCGCGCCTTTGCGATTCTATCCGGTTATTCAATTAGATGATTCAATAAAGTTATTAAAAGACACCCCTTTATGTCATCCCGAGCATCGTCGAGGGATCTTTGATGTATGGATAAGGGTAAGATTCCTCGACTCCTCTCGAACAAGTCGAGTGTCGGTCGGAATGACGACTTTGTTGAGTGAGATAAGCGTTAATTTTCATCCCTTCGTGCTAAATTAATCGCATCTTCAGCGGCTTGGATGACGGCGCGGGCTTTGTTACAGCTTTCTTGATATTCAGCTTCGGGGTCACTATCGGCGACGACACCGCCGCCTGCTTGTACGTAAACTTTACCATCTTTTACCAAAGCGGTACGGAGCGCAATACAGGTGTCAACATCCCCGTTACCATCTAAATATCCAACGCAGCCCGCATAGGTTGAGCGTTTGGTGGGCTCAAGCTCATCAATGATTTCCATCGCGCGAATTTTCGGCGCGCCGCTGACGGTACCATGAGGGAAGCCTGCAAACAGAGCTTCAAGCGAGCTGACGTTATCTTCAAGTTCCCCTTCGACGTTGGAAACGATATGCATGACATGAGAATATTTTTCGATAAAGAAGCTATCGGTGACATTAACGCTGCCGTTCTTTGCAACTTTACCGATATCATTACGCCCTAAATCAACCAGCATAAGATGTTCAGCACATTCTTTTTTATCCGCCAATAAATCTTTAATAAGCTCTTCATCCTCGGCGGCGTCTTTACCGCGCTTGCGTGTCCCTGCAATAGGGCGCACCGTCATGGTGCGGTCACGAACCCGTACCAAAACTTCGGGGCTGGAGCCAACTAATGAAAAGCCATCAAAATTAATGTGGAACAAAAATGGAGAGGGGTTAAGGCGACGAAGCGAGCGGTATAAATCAAAGGCTGGTAAATCAAAATCAATTTCGAAACGTTGAGACAAGACGGCCTGAAAAATATCACCTGCCATGATGTAGTCTTTGGCCTTATGCACCATGGCGTGAAAATCATCATGCGTCATATTGCTTTGTGGTTCTAACGGCGTGGTGAGTTTTGTTTGACTGTGCAATATAGTCGGGTCAATCGGATTCATTAAATGGTCGTAAATTTTATCGATACGGTTTGTGGCTTGCGCGTAGATATCATCGGCAGATTTATCGCTATTGTTTTTATGTTCACGTACAGGGGTGACGAGGCACATCATGTTTTTA
>CAZYHI010000147.1:0-2077 GCA_964647515.1 uncultured Micavibrio sp.
TATAGAAAAAATATTAAATGATTTTTTCTACTCTTCACTTCATTTCAGCGGTTAAGCCTGTCACTGAGTTTTTTTCATTTTGTGGCTGTGCTGGTTTACTGGTTTGGACCGTAACAGCCTCTTTATTAAAATCAGCTATAGAATTAAACGCTAACTTTCCTACCCAAAACGCTGCACCTAGAAATGCAAGTGGCATAGCTATATTATAAATAGTCCGCCCCCAACCATAATCTATCTCATCATTAACTGTTGTATCGGGCATCTCATTGTAAAATTTAAAGGCCTTAGGATCAGAATCGCGTTTTTCTCTTTCACGCGCTATATTTGAGTCATAATCAAAATAATCCCTTACTTTATCAAACCTCCCACAAGTGGCACTTTTTTTGGAATCAACTGCTACTGCATTTACGTCATCATATGTTGTATTATCCATAGCCATATTACATACCACAAAATACCATTATGTCAATAAGTTTATTTTAAGCTGTACTGCTTCATAATTTTACCATCTTCCATCTCAAAGACAACGGGGACGCCTGTTTCCATCTCTGCATCATTGATGCTTTCGGGTGTTTCTGCGCCTAAAATAATCAACATTGCACGAAGGCTGTTGCCATGAGCAGCGATCAGGACGTTCTTGCCCTCTTCTTCCACCATAGACTTAATATTGGCTTCATAATACGGGCGGACGCGCTTTTCAACGACATCTTGCAGACACTCGCCCCCCGGTGGTGGTATATCATAAGATCGACGCCAGATATGCACTTGCTCATCACCGTATTTGGCGCGGGTTTCATCTTTATTGAGACCTGTCAGGTCGCCATAATCGCGCTCACGCAGATCATCATGATAGATCATACCAGGGATTAAATCCGCCTGCCCTGCTTCCGTCAAAGCCAGTTCAGCCGTTACATTTGCGCGTTTCAACGTACTAGTAAAGACTTGATCGAACTCGATTCCCGCCTCTTGCAACAATTTTCCGCCTTTAATCGCCTCTTCTATACCCTTTTCGGTCAACTCGACATCTTTAAAACCCGTGAATTTATTCGCTAAATTCCACTCTGATTGCCCATGACGCATTAAAACTAAGTAATTCATATTTTTCTCCTAAATTCGATATGCAAATCTAAATACCCCTTTAAGCAGTGATCCTCAAGCTAGAAAAAATAATACCTGTACAGTAATGGTATCAAAACAATAGCAATTGGTATCCAACCAATATAAATCACAACTTTTTTTAAACGAGAAATCAGCTTTGTCTTTATACTTTCACCTTTCCACCACTTGTAAAACCCATAAATAACAAAATAGGTTTTTAAAACTATAAAAAAAGCAAGAGAGACAGCAACCACAACAAGCAAAATAAGAGCGACAATACTACCAGGTGCTGCCACCATAGACAAAACCGTTATATCAAAAATACTGATAACAATAAAAGGACCCAGCACTAAAAAACTAAAACGCAAATGTCTAACGTGCTCTAACTCTCTCTTAGAAGAAATACGTTTTGTGTTTATAGACATACCCAATATAAACAATGCAATAAGTGGTAGGAACAAAATATTGAAGTCTGTAAAAGCCAAAAATGGAGAAAGCAATACAAAAACGTAGCAAAAGAATGTTACTGAACTTCTGCCTTTAGATATTTTCTTTTCGTACAATTTATCAATATCTTTTTTGATATCTATATTCCGCTTTTTCTATACCCTTTTCGGTCAACTCGACATCTTTAAAACCTGTGAATTTATTCGCTAAATTCCACTCTGATTGCCCATGACGCATTAAAACTAAGTAATTCATATTATCTTTCCATTGCTAATTCTTTTACCAACGCTGACAAACACTCATCTTTAGTTTTCCCTAAAGGAACAATAGGCGCGACAGCATACTTATGTGTATCACAGTTTTGCGTTTTCCCTATAATAATCCCTGCCACTTGCCCAGCATTATTTGTAAATTCTTTATTCAAATAATCATCACCGAGCGGACGACCAGAAACTGTAACAACGCCAATACAACCCGTATAGATAATTCCATCGCGTTTGAGCCTAAAAGAATCATTTACAGAATAGCATTC
>CAZYHI010000147.1:2087-3154 GCA_964647515.1 uncultured Micavibrio sp.
ATTCCACTTCATGGCCATCAACAAAAGTCCGGTGATCTCTCATTATAATATCTTCTGTATCAATAATCCTATCCATTTGAGGTATAAAGGAGTTAAACTCTACCAATCTTGATACTTCTAAAATTTGTGTTCCCATACTTGTTACTCCTTTTAAATTAATGACACCCAAGCTATTTCAAACATACGTAAAATGTCAACGCCATTAACCAATTGACTTATATCGCGAATAATGGCATTTAAAGCACAGTATGAAAAGGGCGTATTTTTTGCAATTTACGCATTTTGTTTTGGTTGACTGTTAAGGGTTTAGAACTCGCCACATTATTAATGTACAGGGTTATAACAGCGTCCTTCCGCTTGCGGATATGACGGCTGAACTTTTAAGTGTCCATCGAGACAAGTTAAAAATCAAAGACTATGCCTTTTTTGTTTATTTTCACAGGCGTCATCCCGCGACTTGATCGCGGGATCTCTCCTAATTTTAAAAGATACCGTGGTCAAGCCACGGTATGACGATAACTTAAGAAAGGTTATATTTATGTTTAACGTATATCGCAAAGAGATTGACTTTGCAGGAAAAAAACTGGTTTTAGAAACTGGTAAAATCGCCCGTCAGGCAGATAGCTGTGTGATGGTCACATTAGGTGGCACACAAGTACTTTGTGCTGTGACAGCAGCAAAGACAGTGCGTGAAGGACAAGACTTCTTCCCATTGACTGTTCACTACCAAGAAAAAGCATATGCTGCTGGTAAAATTCCAGGTGGGTTTTTCAAACGTGAAGCGCGCCCTTCAGAAAAAGAAACATTAACGGCACGTCTTATTGACCGTCCAATCCGCCCTCTTTTCCCAGAAGGCTTCCTCAACGAGGTTCTTGTGATGACAACAGTTGTTGCACACGACATGGAAAATGATCCCGATATTGTGGCGATGATCGGTGTGTCTGCTGCGCTAACAATGTCTGGTATTCCTTTCATGGGCCCTCTTGGTGCCGCGCGTGTTGGTTATAAGGATGGTGAATATCTCCTCAACCCAACAATGCAAGAAATGGAAGGATCAGAACTTGATC
>CAZYHI010000148.1:0-1035 GCA_964647515.1 uncultured Micavibrio sp.
GAAGCTCGGCGCAAACAATGTTATCCTGACCGACAACATTAAATATAGTGCCGCGCCTTTGCCCGTTAATGAAACTGATTTATCCGCGTTAAAAAACTCTATCGGCACCCGCCCACTTTGGGTTTATGCCAGCACTCATGAAGGTGAAGAGCTTTTGGCCTGTCGCATTCATTCCTCCTTGGTGCAAAAAATTCCTGACTTACTGACAATTATTGTCCCGCGTCATCCAGAACGCCGCGTTGATATCGCCAAAACATGCGAGCTGATGACACTTGAAACAATTTTCAGAGGTGAGGAGAAAAACCTTCCGCCAGACAACACCGCCATTTATGTCGCCGATACTTTGGGGGAGCTTGGCACGTTTTACGCGCTAAGTGATATCGCGATGATTGGCCGATCATTTAGCGATGATGGCGGTGGCGGTCACAACCCTATTGAGGCCGCGCAATTGGGATGCGCCGTGATGACAGGCCCCAACATACAATTCCAAGAACAATTATTTAATGAAATGTTTATCGCCAATGCCGCCTATCAAATGGATGATAAGTCCGATTTACTCCGCAGCTTGCGCGGCTTAATCAGTGACGATGAAACCAGACAAGATGCTATTTTGCGCGCTCAAAAATTTGCCGCGACAAAAACAAACGTCATCAATACCGTCATGGACAATCTAAAACCCTTCCTCAATATTCTCAAAAAGAAGGGCGAAAGCAATGCCGCTTAAAACGCCTAAATTTTGGTACACACCCACGGGGTTAAAGGCCTACGCGCTTACACCGCTCGCATGGCTGTATCAAATAGGCCATCGAGTGAACCAACTTTTCAAACCCGCCCCCCATAAAGCAAACATCCCTGTTATCTGTATCGGTAATGCTGTGGCTGGCGGCAGTGGCAAAACCCCAACAGCGATTGCCGTTATGGCTCTGATTAAAAAAAACAACTTGGCTAAAAACCCTGTCTTTGTCACACGCGGTTATGGCGGTGCAAGCCAAAATGCTTATAAAGTCAATGTTCAAAATTATGACGTGCCGACTT
>CAZYHI010000148.1:1045-3150 GCA_964647515.1 uncultured Micavibrio sp.
AAGTACCGTGCCGACGGTGCAAATCTGGCTGAGACTTTAGAGGCAGATCTCATCATCATGGATGATGGCTTGCTAAATAATGCCCTGCATAAAGATATCACTTTTCTTGTGATTGATCGCGCCGTTGATTTTGGCAATGG
Source organism: uncultured Micavibrio sp. (assembly GCA_964647515.1). GTDB lineage: Bacteria > Pseudomonadota > Alphaproteobacteria > Micavibrionales > Micavibrionaceae. The sequence goes on from CAZYHI010000148.1 coordinate 1,186, forward strand.
CAAAACTATTCCTGCAGGACCCTTGCGTGAACCCTTATCGCGCATCCTCCCCAAAAGTGATGCCGTCATTTGTATCGGTGCGCCACTTCATTCGGATAAGCCTGTTTTTGAAGCAAGCATTACACCTGATGCCTTTGACACCACGCAAAAATATATTGCCTTCGCCGGGTTAGGCCGCCCAGAGAAATTTTTAAATACACTTAAAGAGCTTAACGCCGACATTGTTGGTTGGCACGAATTCGCCGACCATCATGCTTATAATGCAGATGAAATTAATGACTTACTGAAACAAGCAAAAGACAAAAATGCAACCCTCATCACCACCGAAAAAGACCTTATCCGCCTGCCGACAAATTTAAAATCGCAAGTACAAGCCTTACCCATTACACTCAATTTTTCTAACAAAAATACGCTGACTGATTTTTTGAAAGAATCATTATAATGAAAAAAATACGCTACTTATTCGAAGCTGCTATCCTTTGTTTCTTTTTAGGGATATCCAAATTATTGGGGGCAAAACGCGCTTCGAATTTAGGCGCATGGATTGGTCGCAATATTGGTGCGCGGCTTGCCGCCTCACGCAAGGCCATCGCCAACATCCAAATGATTTACCCCGACAAATCATTGGAAGAGGCTCAATCCATCACCACAGGCATGTGGGAGAATTTAGGCCGCGTCATCATGGAATACCCTCATATTGACACCATTGCCAAGAACCACACAAAGATTGTTGGTATTGAACGCGTCCAAGGCTACTTCGCCAATAAAGATAAAACACCGCCGATTTTTATCACAGGGCATTTTGCGAATTGGGAAATATGCCCGCCTGCCTGTGTCATTCAAACAGGCGTTAAAGTTCATCCCATCTACCGTGCACCGAACAATCCGTTTGTAGACAGGCTGCTGAATAATAAGCGTCGAATGAACGGTACTTTATCCCCCATTCCTAAATCACGCAGTGGCACACGGCAGATCATTCAAACTCTTCAACGCGGCGAAGGGATTGGTATGTTGATTGACCAGAAATATAATGAAGGGGTCGTTGCCGATTTTATGGGACATCCCGCCAAAACATCAGACCACTTCATCACCATGGCGCGTAAATTGAAAGCGCCCATTGTTCCCTTTCATATTGAACGGTTAGATGGGATTAACATTCAAATCACCATCTGCGACGCCATAGAAATTAATGGCAAATCAGATGCCGAGATTCTATCATCCACCCATAATGTATTAGAAAGCTGGGTCCATAAACGCCCAGAACAATGGCTATGGCTCCACCGCCGTTGGATGAATAAACAAGAGATAGAAAGATACCAAAATGAACAAGACAACACATAACTTCGACTATGATTATTTCGTCATTGGCGCAGGCTCTGGCGGTACGCGCTCTGCCCGTATTGCAGCAAACCATGGCGCCAAGGTTGGTATCGCCGAAGGGCGGCATTTTGGTGGAACATGCGTCAATTTAGGCTGTGTGCCAAAGAAATTATTCGCCTATGCCTCTGATTACGGTCCCGCCTTTGAAGATGCGCGTGGCTTCGGCTGGGACGTCGAAAAACCAACATTCAATTGGCGAAAACTTATTGAGAATAAAAACAATGAAATCAAGAGATTAAACGGTATTTATAAGAAAATGCTTAATAACTCTGGTGTTGATGTTTTTTCCGATAATGCCCGCTTTATAGATGAACATACCTTACAGGTCGGCGATAAAACCGTGACGGCGGACAAAATTCTTATCGCGACAGGGGGCCTTCCGCGCATACCATCGTACGCAGGGGCGGAGCACGCTATTATCTCCGATGATGCTTTTTACCTGAAAAACTTGCCTGAACACGTTGTTATTGAAGGGGGTGGCTATATTGCGGTGGAATTTGCCCATATCTTCCACGGTTTAGGGGCAAAAGTCACCTTAATGTACCGTGGAGACATGATATTACGCAATTTTGACCATGATATAAG
>CAZYHI010000149.1:0-3125 GCA_964647515.1 uncultured Micavibrio sp.
GTAAACTTATAATTCTGCCGATAGTTTTGCAAGACTGTAGTCATTGGTAACACTAATATCGCCAGATTCGTCCTTTAAATACTCTACATTAATAACCGAAGAGATCTCTTTCTCATTAGCCTCTGTTTCTTCACCCGCGGACTTGATGATACCATTTAGGCAAAGATGGCGTATTGCGCCTGTGGGCGGTCTATATATTTATGATCATATAGAAGCCGCAATCGAGCATTCATCGCCCATCTACTTTTTGTCTCGGTCACGGATTGCAAATGATCTGTTGTGAGAAATCGGTATCTATGAAGTTTGAGTAGGATCTTTTGATCTCTTGCCGTTAACTTCATGGATGTTGTTTTTTTGCGACTGAGTTTCTTTTTCTTGCTCTTTTTTCTTTTTCTCATTTGTATTTTTGTTAACCAAGGAATTATACACAGCCGCTAGGGCGACGAGAATTCCTAATTGCGCGAAGGGATCAATAATTATCGGTGTAGTAATAGGTATGTCGTTGTAAAGGCGAACTATGACCAATAACATAAGATGCAGTGCGAATACGTAAGAAAACAATTTGTTCATGCAGGGAGAGTTTGCATGCTTGAGTTAATAGGGCAGAAAGTTTTATAGTTACTATTTCGATAAACAGGCCTGTTTCAGCAGATTGTACAACAAAGGTGTGAATATTTCGGTTATAAAAATGCTTAATATGTGGTGAAAAAGCACTTAATATAAATTTACTAAATCCAAATTATTTGTTATAAAACAGATACTTAAAGTGTAACCATTTAAACACTCTTAACAGCTTATTAATCACAAAATCATCAAGTTAAGTCCAAGCAGTTGCCTACAAAAAATTTTTAAAAAACTTCTTAAATTCAAACTCAACTACTATGATTTCTTACCCACCTCTCAATCCGCTCCTCAACCTTTGCTCTCGGCTTACCAAAGCGTGATCTGGAATGATTGATAATGCGCTGGCGGCTTCCTGTGCGTAGCTCCATGACCGTGCCAGATAGCAATTCAGGCTCTCTTGAAATACCGTCCTTTATATGCCGAACAAGCATGTCTCCACGAGCTTGCTCGCGAAGGGTCTGGGCATGGAAGGGCTTGGTCTCAATGGCGAGTGTGCTGGCGTCTGAACCGTTTAGGGTATGGAAGGGCTTGATCCTAATAAAACAGGTGAACTTCGTAAGGCCGCAATGTTTGCGGCCAACACGTTCGGAATAGAAGCGGCTTTTGTAGCTTCCTCAACACTGTCTTCGCCAAAGAACTCCGACCACAATCGGCAACAGATTTTTATACTGGCTCCGCTTTTTACCTTATTCGCGTGGCCTTCATAATATTCAAACAATACTTCCACCATTGTGATTCTCTCGCCTTCAAGCTTTTCCGGCTGAGTTTCTTTCAGATATAGAGCCAGTAGCTTTTCTTTAGCTACTGAAAGCTCTTCTGTACGTAAGCTGAAACGGCGGACGGATTTGGTCGTCTCGTTATAGATATTGGCGTAATAGACGGGACTGTCTTTTCGCTGGCTGATCCAGTAGTCTCCGATTTGAAAGTCGCGTTTGATGATCTTTGGCATGTTATATTCGCTATGAAGTAATCAGCGATTTGGTAGCCAAAATATCCGATGCTTCTCTCACCTAATTTTACAAAACTTATCTGGCCTGCAAGGCGGCGTTTTTTAAGTGTGACATGATGCATGCCTAAAAACTTAGCTGCCTGCGTCTCAGAATAGTGTTTGTAGAGCTCAAACCCATTACCTGAAGCAATAAATTGGTGTAGCGCCGTAATATTTTCTGACATTCGCTGTGTGTTAAGATACCGTTATCATACTTGCTTTTTATAAAAGCGTCACTCACTTCGCCTTGACACATAAGGGTTTTATGGTCGTTGGTTTTTGAAATAGCTAAATCCATTTTCCTCTAAATCCGCTTGTGATCCATCATATTTATGTAAAATAGCATTGCTTTTATAAATAGCGTCAGTCGCGATGATGCGCCCCTTTCAGACATGCCTAGAGACTATGGCCGTCCTTGGAATAAAGACCGCACGGTTGGGCCTCGTAAAGCTCTAACCCAAGCCGAAGTACAGCAAATCATAGCTCAATTTTCGGGGACCGATCTGCATGATCGATGCTTGTTTCTAACGGCAATCGACACGATGCTCCGCGCATCAGACTTACTCAAAGTACGGGTAAGTGATGTTCAACATTCTAATGGCTTAATCAAAACTAGTTTTCCATGGGACAGAAGAAAACCGCAAATGGTGTTTACCCCGTTCTGACCCCAACAACGCAAAAGGCATTGGCTGAGTTGATCAAATCTACAGGTAAGCTCCCTGAGCATTTCATTTTCACGCGACAAAAACCAAAGGATGCAGAACCTATTACGATAGGCTTTTATAGAACGCTGGTGAAAAGCTGGATTGAGAGCATCGGCGCATCTCCAGAAGATTACAGCGCTCATTCTCTTCGCCGCACCAAAGCGACCTTCATGTATGAGCGCGGTATTTCTGTTGAAGTTATCGGGCGGTTGCTGGGACACAAGTCGCCAGTCTCTACTATTCGGTATCTCGGAATAGATGAAGCGCAAGCCAAAAGCGCGGCCCTTACTCACGATATATTTTGAATATCGAAGTTCAAAAAACGATCCGAGACACTGAAGCTCACACAAACCGAGATCGATCAAATTAGTAGTCAAATTTGGAAAAAACTTTCAGCCAGACTTCCTGAAAATTTGTCGGTAACATCAGAATAGGTAACGTTTATGGTCCCTAATCCTCTTCTCATGAAAAAGCTTCGACAAGGTTTTATGGCGGTTGCGGCAGGTCTGGCTTTGGCTGGGTGCAGTGAAGCCAATGCGGAAAATAATGATAAACCTGTAAAAGCTGAAGTGCAGCCAGCGGTTATTGAAACGGCTGAGGATATAAAACGTAGATGTCGTGCGTTATCTCATCAGACTGACGCACAAAAAGACATTAAGCGCGCTTGTTACGCTGAGCTAAAAGCCAAGCGTCAAGCTGAAGTCGCTACGCTTACCGAGAAGCTTGAAACTGAGAAAAGTAGCAACGAAGAAAAGCTGGACTTGTCGCGTTTTAATTCCGCGTCCTTATCTCATTTAAGCGGCCTGTTT
>CAZYHI010000150.1:0-3080 GCA_964647515.1 uncultured Micavibrio sp.
ATGCGGATTTCCATAATGCGATGATGGCGGGGGATTTCCTAAAAGCACGCAAACTTAACACGGTGCTTGACCGCCTCCATAAGGATTTATTCCTCGACCCAAGTCCAGCGCCCGCGAAATATGCGCTGTCCCTCATGGGGAAAATGAGCGCAGATGTTCGCCTACCGATCACGCCTTGTTTTGACGCCACAAAAACGGCTGTCGAAGCCGCCATGGCGCGGGCCGGAGCGAGCGTATAAACCGTAAAATATGGCGAAGAAAAAAACAGGGACGGATAATAATAAGCTTGTCGCGGAAAATCGCCGCGCCCGCTTTGACTATGCCATAGAGGAAACCTTCGAGGCGGGGGTGATGCTTGTCGGCACAGAGGTCAAAGCCCTGCGTCTTGGGCAAACTAATATCGCCGAAAGCTATGCCTCAATTGAAGGCGATGAAATGTTCCTGATCAATGCGAATATCCCGATTTATGAGCCCGCCAGCCAATTTAATCATGACCCAAAGCGCCATAGAAAGCTACTGCTAAAACGCCGCGAGATTAATAAACTCATGGGAGAAACCCAACGTAAAGGCCGCACGCTCATTCCGCTTAAAATGTATTTCAACAATGAAGGCCGCCTCAAACTCCTCATCGGCGTCGGCATCGGCAAAAAAGCCATCGACAAACGCGAAACCACCAAAAAACGCGACTGGGACAAACAAAAAGCCCGCATCATGCGCGAGCGAGGCTGATGTGAAAGGTGTTTGTTTTTACAATTCACAAAGTTCCTTTTAGTATCTCACCCCAATATTGAATGTTACGTTTTGTGTGTCTGCAAGAGATCTGAAATCTTGACCCACTTCATATTCAACACCGAATGTTAAACCTTGAACGTCGGGATGTGAAATCATAACTGCGCCCTCAAATCTTTCTGCATCTGTTTCGTTACCTAAGAAACCGTCTCTATACGACCAATTTGCTGAAAGCTCTAACCATCCGTCACCATTCGCACCGCCAAAAAGATTATGTTTGATCAATTCAAATTCAAAACTTCCACCTATTAGTAAGGCTTCAGCGGCCTCTGTGTTACGGTCAAACGGATCGGGTGTAGCGAAATTTAAAGGTAAATTGTCACCAAAAAAATCCAAATAATCGAGTGCAAAGTTACCATCCCATTCGAAAGTCCATCCTGCTAACAAGTGTGATAGTCCTAACGGGTTTTGCGGTCTGATGCCGCCTTCATGTGTGGCGAATTTAGCTTTTGAGAACAATTCTTCGCGTTGCCTATAGCCCAAAACATTGAATTTCTTAGGGAGTGAGACATCGCTGCCAATTCTTAATCCCTGTTGTTCACTAAAGTTATCGGTAAAAACTTCACCGATAAGACCAAATTTCCACCCGGGTTTATCACGGCCTGATAGAGACAATCCTCGTCTACTAACAATATTATTATCTTCTGAAGGCACAATGGAGGGCGTTGGTGAACTTTCTTCATAGTCTAATCTAACGCCAGCAGAATAAAGTGCGAATGCTATTTGTTCTTGATCTGTCCTAAGCGGGTCAGTTGCTGAAGGGCTAAAAATAGTGACATTTGTGGGGCTTTGTGTTGCACTAATAAAGGGCGTGAGTGTGTAAGTCTCTTTTGAAGTTGTTTTTTCATTTTGCAATTGAAGCCTATAGCCTGCAGCCGCATCTAAAACTATATTCTCCCCGTTTCCTTCTGTTATTCCGAGGCTAGCACTGGCGCCAGGGTCAGCAGCAAACTCTTGTGAAGAGCGGCGGAGTATAAACTTTCCCTTTACGTCCATATCTTCATATTTAAGAACCTCTTTTTCAGTGGACAGGTTTTTAAAACCTTCGGCAATATTTCCAAGCCGAGATGTTGGTAAATAAGCATTTTCTGACTTTATGCCTGAGCCTAAAATAATTTCAGGGGAGAAATGCTTAACCTCTTTAGGGGCAGGTGTTAAATTTTTTGATTTTCCGTCAATAATATCATTTGCTTGGCAAAGAACTTTGAATGGTGGATTGTTATCATTGATAAACTTATCAATGATGATGTCATCAATATGCGCATTTGATAAAGGGCGATAATTTGACGGTTCAAAATTAAGAGTTTGGTCTGGATCTTCCCAATTTTGGCGAATAACGACAAACTTCTTATTGGTACCCGTTTCTGCCGCATGAAATAATCTCAACAAGGCTCGTCGAAAGTTAAGCTCATTATCTTTATCTTTGAAACGATCTTGGTCATTTTGAAAAATTTTATCTTTGTCACATTCCTGCACATCTTCTTTCTTTGTACTTTTTTCAGAAGCTATATCTTCTGAACCTTCTGTCATTTCCTTCTTTTTGTTTTTATCTGTCATGAAGTCATTGGGCATTGTATCATGACAAGGCGCAACGGCATCTGTTAGTAATTGGTTTATTCTTGTATTCGTATTTTCCCGCAACTTACTGTAGGATAATGAAACGGGATAACGTCGGAGCATTCTTTCAATGATATAATCGCGCTTAACTTGCCAAAATCCGTCTTCTTGAATAATTATGTTTTCAGACGTTTCATTGTTTTCTGTCGCATTCGCACGGCACAACATATCATAGTTAAGTTCTAAGATGGGGTTGCGGACAGTTTGTGCGTTTGCATTATCATGCAATGTAATTATAACCGCTGCTACAGCTATCGCGCTACTTGATCTAAAGTTCATTTCTTATACCCCATAAAAATACATTCAATTATTCTTTATAGGGTATAAGAAATGACGATAAAAAAACGTGACATTAGTCACACTTCAAACGTTAAAGTATTTTCTTGTGGTGTCGTAAAACTAGATTCAGGGGGTGGAATATATTTCTTAAAACTGGTGCGGGTGAAATGAGTTAGATTTCTTTTAATAAGCATTTAAATACAACAACTTAGATGACTGTTCAAGTCGTTTGTTATGCAAATCGAGTATGAATTTGTGCATCAGCCAAGATTAGTTTGGAATACGATTTTCATTTGAAGGACTTAAACCTTAGCTTCACTAGGGACAACCACACCACCGTCTTAAAACGCCCAATACTGTTGAAAAACTCTTGGATTATTTTGTTTGCCTGGCTC
>CAZYHI010000151.1:0-3000 GCA_964647515.1 uncultured Micavibrio sp.
CCAGATCGCAAGAGGGTTAAAATTATCAAAGGGAATTTTTGCTAGAAATAAAAATACTAGGCTTGCTAAGGCAGAATAAAGAAGAGCTGCAAGTATGGCGGCAATAATGATCGCTATAATTTGAATGTGTTTGTTCATTTATGGATACCAAATTTCTGAAATGATGCGCTTGCCACCAATTCTTTTTAATTGAATGACAATATCGACGATGGATTGGATGTAGTTATGAGTATGTTCTTGCGTTAATCCTAGACCCGCTTGCATGACCATGAGGGTGATTTGCTCTAAAGCGCCTTTGGGTGTATCGGCATGGACGGTAGAAATTGAACCAGGGTGGCCTGTATTTATGGCTCTAAGAAAAGTATATGCTTCACTTCCTCTAAGCTCTCCTAATAAAATGCGGTCAGGTCTAAATCTTAAGCTGGCTTCTAAAAGACTTTGCACTGTGACTTTAGCGACACCTTGCCCCCCTTTGGAAGCAATTAAGGAAAGGTGGTTGCTTTGGGGAGGTCTTACTTCTTGCGTATCTTCAATCGTGACAATTCTCTCATTCACATCAATTTCTTTTAAGATGGCGTTTAAAAATGTGGTTTTTCCTGTCGAGGTTCCGCCAGAAATAATGATGTTCTTCTTGAGCGCTGTGGCTTGTGAGATAAACTCATGAATATTCCCTTCATCAGCCAGTTTTCTTAAGATTTGATTGTTAGCGTCATCATGAATGTCTTTGGTGATATTCACTTCTTTAAACGCACCGTTTTTCTCATAATCTTCTAGGCTTAAATCTTTGACAACTTGTTTACGAATAGAGATAGCAGTTCCATTAGCCGAAGCAGGGGGGAGGGCAATTTGTATGCGTTCGCCTGTAGGAAGAGCAGCAGATAAAAGTGGGTTTTCTGTCCCAATCGTTTGGCCTGTATTGCTAGCAATGAGCCTTGCTAAACGCAGGAGAATATCCGGGGTGAGTTCTTTATTCTCATGACATTCCATTGTTGAAACACCCATACGTTCAACCCATATTTCATGGGGTTTGTTGACGCAAATTTCTGAAACGTCTTTAGCATTTAGAAATTTATCAAAAATCTCTAAATATTTGCTTAGAAACACGGTATTAGGTTTACACGCAATTTCTTCTGGATTCACTTCAAACTCTGCATCAGAAATCATATTCATTTATGCCCGCCTTAATATTGGCTTTGGGATATCTGATGAAAAGATAGATCTTTACCGACAAAGATTTGAATCTGTGTGCCTTGGTGAATATTAACCGTTGGTTTGATAGCAATAGAATTTTCTAAGGCAATTTCTGCGGCTCTTGAAAAATCACCGCCTGTATCAAGCGCAACATTCGCTGTTTCATCATCATCGGTTTGATTTACACCAATTTGAATGGCGCCATCTATTAAAGAGAGTAAAACGGATGAGCCAAATCTTTCAAAGAAATGCGTATCAAGATGACCCGCTAGACCAGAGCGCCCAAGGCTATCTGTCCCGTAGGAGCCAATATTAATACTGACACCATCGGGTCTGATTAAGCGATTCCATATAATAAATACGCGTGATTGACCGCGAACTAAACCAGAGTTATATCGACCAATAAGCTTTGAGCCTTTCGGGATTAAAAGGTTTGATCCTTCAAATGAATAGATATTTTTACTAACGATAGCGCGTACCATTCCAGGTAAGTCACTTTGGATAGCTGTTTCTAATATACCATTAATCATTGTGCCTTGGGTAATGAGGTTTTCTAAATTTTGTAATTGTGAAGCCCCCGCTGTTTCTACGCCAGCATTGCCATATCTTTGAGCAAAAGCGATATTGGCATCACTTGGCCCTGTTAATGAACCACCATTATTACCACCTGTCGTTACGCCTTGGTTATTTACAGCGGAATTTGATTTTTCATCAAAAATAAGTTGAGGAGCGGCCATACGTCTTTTTCTTTCTGCGTCTTTTTCTCGCGCTATTCGTAATGCCTCTTGCTGCATCATTAATTCGTATTGGCTGGTATCGGGAATAGCTGGTATTATTTCAGGGGTAGGTTGCTCTAATTCTTCTTCTGGTGGTAATGTGTCTTCAATGTAAGGTTCAGAGTTGCCTGCATATGTTTTAAAAACTTCTTCTCCCGCTTCAGTCATTTGTTTAGGCTCGGACTGTTTCATACCATCCATAATCACAAAAACGATGGCGATAGCGCCAAATAGGAGAAATATACCAGCCCATATTTTTGTATAATCAGTATTTTGACTTACCGAAGGAATACCGCGGTCAGTTTCAATTTCTGTGTTTTTTTCTATTTCATTATCTGACATGTAAGGCTCTAATTGTTAAGTTTTAGATTGTGGGTTGATTTAGTTTTTTTTACGGGGTTTGAAATTTTTCCAAATACATTGCTTAGCTTTGGAAGCTTGAAGTTGAATTTATATTTAGTTGTTGGCTTTTTCTTAGGCAGGGGGGTATTCATCGCTAATACTATTTTGTCTTCTTCAGGTGTGTCTTTAACTAACTTTTCTGATAGTTCTGAAATAGGGACGACTTTGTGTTCTTTACCCGTTCGTTTGGGGTAGGTATCGTTAAAAATACAGGTGGCTGTATCACCATCCCTTAAAGTAAATTGTTTTCCTATAGATGAAACGACAAGATATTTGCCTTTTGTTGTGAAATTCACCAGACTTTCAGATCCGTCTTCTTTGACTTCAAATACCGCAGGCATTGTTTCAAATTTAGGGAAACTCATATAGGTGAATACACCATCATCAAAGGCTTTCGTTGGTCTTAGACGTTTTGAGCCTGAATAGCTGTAATCAAAGTTAAAGCTATCAGCTTCTACGCCTTCAAATGGATTATAGGAGGCTTTGGATGAAACCTTAAAATGAGCAAGGCTCGCATCACTTTCGTTTGAATAGATGAATTTCACGCGAAAAGCTAAGTCATGAGAATGGTGAGATGCTGCTTTCTTGGCCGATAAATCAAACGTATACATACGCTTATTTGTAATAAGCG
>CAZYHI010000152.1:0-2902 GCA_964647515.1 uncultured Micavibrio sp.
AAGCGTAGGAAGCTTATGGAAAAGTGGGCTGGGCATATAATATCGTAAGAATTCTTATTAGCCTTTTTTTGCAGATTCCATTCAAACTGACTCCATATGACTTCCAAGAGTAACCTGACAATCCATTGTACGCTGACCACTCCCAGAAGCCACGAACACAGACATGCCGAGAGGCCGTTATGAGGCGATTTTAAGCCGTTCACCCAAAGTCCGTAAATCACTCTGGAATTAACTCTCCAGATTCATCAGTTAGGCGAAATGTGATTTTATTTCAAACGTTTCTACGTTCTACAAAACTATTATTTTCAACTTTTGGGTAATAATACCACGAACGCGCGGAAATTATTGCGGAAGCCTTAAAGATAGGATCCGTACAATTGAAGGCCTCTACGTCGGTTGGATAACCTGTTTTTGATACATTAAACATTATATTACAGTGGCCACTTTTTTGTGCCTGCCGCGGCATCTTTGGAGGGATCCGGTTGCAAACTTCCGCATCTTGATCTTCTGAAAGACGGTCTTCATTTTTATCAAAACACTTTTTTTGCTCTTTATAAGTTTTGAACCAATCAGTACCCAAGGGAACTGTCATAGTATCCTCAGCTGGCCAAATACTTGTGTCTACCCACCAGTGTTGTGGTTCAAATCCATATTTATAAATAATCATATTATACTTCTCACTCACATTCATATTTAGGCTGCAAGGGGTTATGCACATGTCTAATGGTTGTTCAGGAAAATCCGCATAAAGAACTACTAATGCTCCTGCTTCGGAGGTCTGCATCATATGCTGCCGTTTTCTACGCGGGCGAACGTAACCTTCGGGTATTTCTTTTACAGTTTTTATTTCAGGAAAGGGATTTTTGAAATTTTTGAAAGCAAGCTCTAGTTCAAATTCATATGCTTCTTTAGGGTTAACATGTCGCAGAGGGCGCTTAGCACTTACCGGGACGTCTTGCGTGCGGTTCGATTTAACATGGCTAATTGCAAAGATTAGAGCGCAAATTACAACACCTATAAGGACTAACATCCAAATATATGACGTTTTTTGTGATAATCGTTTAAACATAGTCGTATTATTCATATTTAAATCAATGAGTTCAATTCAAAATTTCTGAAGAGCGGCTTATTTATGGGCGATAACGGCCTCACGCCAAGAGACTGTTTTGAGGCGATTCTAAGCCGCTTGTTCAATGGCTGCTATAGGGGCGACCTCACTGCATAGGTCAATTTAATCATAAATACTGGCGTTAAACACAATAAGTTATCATTGTTTTCTTTCGGGGCATAAACTCAATCTTTTCACAACCTTCAAAAAAATCTAATCCCAGCCATATAATTTTTGTATATTTTCGGTCACTCTTTCCTGTAACAATAACTTCGTCTTCACTGATTTTCGTATCTATTGGGTTAAATGACCCTTCTAGAATATGAACCTCAACGTCGTGTAAAGGACGATCAGAATGAAGTGGATATATGGGTGTTTTTAATCGAGCTCTAACAAACTCTTGTGTGCCAACATAATCGCGCGGTTGGGTAAATACTGTTTTATCATACTCAATATCATTGTTTTCTTCAAACGCGTAAGCTGCCCCTATTGTTATTCGTGTGCGAGCATAATAAGGGCGAAAAGAGAGGGCGAAAGTTTTATCGTTAAAATATTTCTTCTTTTTTTGCACCCAAACAGATTTGTTGAAAGATTTAAATGGTTTGCTTTTAATGATGTTTCCATTTTTGGGGTCACTCAAGATAAAGGTAACTTTATCTTTCTTGAAATTAAATGCGTTAATAATCCCGTCAAACCCTTGATAAGGTGGGCCTGCTTTATTTAGCCAATATATATTTTGTCTTTTTGATAACCCGTCTTCAAATTCAATTTTGAGTCTATCAAATGAGACTTTCACCTTTCGATAGTCAATTGTTCTTTTACCAATGCCAAGTGGCAGACTTAATTTCGTTTTCGCATGACGTTCACCAATTTCAGGATTGACATCTAGTGTGTTTGTACCAGGGGATAAGAGGAATTGATAAATTTGCCCGTCAATAGTTCCTTTTATGACCGGCGGCCCTTTTCGTAAGTCAATAATCATTTCATCTTTGGTAAATGTCACATTAGATTTGGCTTGTGCGGTCGGGGTAATAAAAAATGCAACAGAAAGTCCCCATAATATATGCCATTTAAGTAAGGTATTTGCGCCCAACATAAATGAAAATTATAGTAATAAAAAATATATTACAATAAAATAAGATACACGATTGTGTGAGGTGGTCCTGATTGATTGGACAGTTTTGCAGCTTAGTTAAGGTAATTGCGAGTGTCCTATTTTGGGCGATAACGGCCTCACGCCAAGAGACTGTTTTGAGGCGAATTTAAGCCTCTCGGTTGATGATTGCTTTTCCTTTAGCCAAGTAGCATTAACAACCTTAGTGATGAGTTGGGCTGTAAATTGTCATTTAACGTATTAATTAGAATTCTGAGGCCCTAATTCTATCCGTCCGTTCTTTATATCCCACTCCGCACCGCCTGCGGCGATAATGGCATTAAGCCCAACAACACACCACGGCCTTTTCCCATCTCGAAAACGGATATTAAGAGGTAATGTTTCCCCTGCTACGGCGGCATGGTTAAGCTTGCCGTGGATTTTATCTGAATTCTTAAATTCTCTACGCGAAACAACATCAGAATGTTCTGTATATATAAATTCTGAAATTGTTGTCACATCCCAACCTGTGTCAAAAAGACAAGCATAAGATTGATCTTCAATCGTCAGATTGATGATAGGTTTACTGGTATTGTATCCAAGAAATATTTTCTTTTCAATTTCCTCCTCATCATGAATAATTGGAATATCGGGCGGTAAATTATCAATACTGATATGGTCCACGCGGTTATTTTTTACAA
>CAZYHI010000153.1:0-2819 GCA_964647515.1 uncultured Micavibrio sp.
CCACACGATACGCCGTTTTATATTGCTTAGCCTCCATCATCCGGCGAACAATAATATGACGTTCTTTCCACCACCGTGCAGGGTCACGCATTTGCTCCGCCTTTGGCGCAGCATTTAAAGCTTCTATCGCCCCTTGATTAAGATTTTTTTTACGTCGCCACTGCAGACGATCAAACAAAAATCCAGAATCATTGCGCAAATTTGATGGCACCGCATTAATCAAACCATTCACATCACCTTTACGTTGCCCCAATGCTTTACGCGCCCGCGCCAAAGCAGGGTAGCCACCACCCAACGCATCGGCAATCGCCTGTCCGTTAGAATATTCACGTTTATCAAGCAAGTGGTTTAATCGCGCAACATGACTAGCACGGTTAATGTGAGAACTATATTGACTGAATATCTGGCGCTGTTCATCACGCGAGATAGAAGCCGTTTTCCACCATTCGTTTAAACTTTTCTTGGCCTTTGTTGCATTATTACCCGCAAGAGCGGTACGCATATAGGCATCCATCCCTTGCGCTGTCTTGGGTGCTTTTTTGTTAAAAAACTGCACCTCGCTTGCACTTAATGCCCGATTACCTAACTTCTTTTCGGCATTTTGTTGAATCGAAATCTGATACGGCCATTTAGGATGTTTATTCAAAAAATTTGCTACCTCGGCAAAAGAAGAATGATGGTTTTTCTGCGTAAAAAGATACCAATCCAACGTATCACGCGCCGTACCATTCAGGCTGTTTCGTGCCGCCGTTGCTTGACTGATATTGCCTTGTTCCGCTTGCCTTAATGCATTGGTCAATGTTTGGTTTGCCTGCACATCACCAACAAAAATCATGCTGAACAAAAGAGCCCCTAAAGCTCCCAAAAAAGAAGTTCTCATAAATTGAAGATTGTTTTTCATCGACTTAACCCTTTTTCTTGCATGAAACGCCCTAAATCTATAGGGTAAAGCCAAGTTTTCAAAGGAAATATCCATTAAAAACAAAAACTAACCCCAAATGATAATGAGAGACGCACATGTTTAAAGGTTCAATTACGGCATTAATCACCCCTTTCACCGCCAATGGTGAAATTGATTGGCCTGCCTTTGATAAATTTGTTGAATGGCAAGTGGAGCAAGGAAGCGACGGCGTTGTGCCTTGCGGAACAACCGGGGAATCTCCAACAATAAACCATGCCGAACATAAACAAATCGTCAAAAGATGCGTCGAAATCGTCAATAAGCGTATTCCTGTCATTGCGGGCACAGGGTCAAACAACACCGCCGAAGCGCTTGAGTTAACCCAAGAAGCCAAAGATGATGGTGCAGATGCCGCGCTAATTGTCACGCCATATTATAACAAGCCAACACAAGATGGACTTTTTGCCCATTATAAAACCATCAATGATACGGTTGATATTCCGATTATTCTATACAACGTACCAGGGCGTAGTGTCGTTGATATATCGAACGAAACAGTCGCACGTTTAGCGCAGTTAAAAAATATTGCTGGCATCAAAGATGCCACCGCCGATTTAACCCGCCCCATTACCATGCGTAACGAAATTGGTGATGATTTTTGTTTGCTCACGGGTGAAGACGGAACAACAGCCGCTTATTTGGCACAAGGTGGGCAAGGAGCGATTTCCGTTTCAGCCAATGTTGCGCCAAACCTGTGCGCGCAACTTCATAAAGAATGGGCCAATGGCAATATTGCAGAATTTCAAAAACTCAACGCTTTGCTATCGCCGCTTCACGATGCGATGTTTTTTGAAAGCTCCCCTGCACCCGTTAAATATGCGGCCAGTCAATTAGGCCTATGTAGCGACCATGTTCGCCTCCCTTTATTGGAAGCCACACAAAATTGTCGCACCGCCGTAGATAATGCGATGAATCATGCTGGTTTATTGCTTAATAATGCCGCCGCGAAAGCCGCTAACGGATAAAATGGATTATTATCAGCCATGGCAAAAAAAGATAAAAAATCTGGCGGGCTGATTTCCACCAACAAAACGGTTACTGATAATCGACGTGCTAATTTTGATTATGCCCTCGAAGATAAATTTGAGGCAGGGTTAGTGCTGGTCGGTACAGAAGTAAAATCACTTCGTCATGGTCAATGTATGCTAGCTGAATCACACATTGGTG
Source organism: uncultured Micavibrio sp. (assembly GCA_964647515.1). Lineage (GTDB taxonomy): Bacteria > Pseudomonadota > Alphaproteobacteria > Micavibrionales > Micavibrionaceae. Next base: position 2,129 of record CAZYHI010000153.1, read on the forward strand.
AAAAAGATGGAAGCTTACATTTGTTGAATGCGCATATTCCTGAATACCAGCAAGCTGGGCCGTTGATGCAGCATGATCCACGCCGTCCGCGTAAATTATTACTCAAACAAAAAGAGATTGATAAATTGATGGGCGCGATCACGCGTGATGGTTACACCATTGTTCCAACACGGCTTTACTTTGATAAAAATGGCCGCGCCAAATTAGAGGTCGCGCTCGCTAAAGGTAAAAAGATGTATGATAAGCGTCAGGATAAAAAAGACAAAGATTGGAACCGCGACAAAGCACGTATTATGAAGAATTATAATTAAGGTCTAATTTGTATCCATTCATGGTGAAAACTTTTAACACAGAGACAGGGTTCTCATAAGCTCAACTCAAAACAGAAAAACCCCCACTTTGAATAAAAGCAGGGATTTTTTTAACGAGAGATAAACTTTTCAAAAATATCTGTCTTCATTATTTTATGGATTATTTTTTCTTAGCTTTAGCCTCAGATACTTTGGAAGCTGTTTCAGAGGCCTCCTCCACAGGGGCTTCAACAATTTCCAAATCAGGGGTTTTATCCTCATCAGAGCCAATAAGCATCGCTTCAGAAATGAGTCCTGCTTTCTCACGGATTTTGTTTTCAAGTGTCGCCATCATATCTGGGTGATCGAGTAAATATTGCTTGGCATTTTCACGCCCTTGC
>CAZYHI010000154.1:0-2756 GCA_964647515.1 uncultured Micavibrio sp.
TCAATCAAAACACCAAGCTGTAACTCTCCACGACCTGCAAGCTCAAACGCATCTTTACCATCAGACTCGCTGACTTTAATTGCGACGTTGGTTTCGGCTTCGGCCATCAGGCGTTCACGGATCATCGTTGAGGTCAGTTTCTTACCTTCTTGTCCCGCATAAGGGGAATCATTCACCGTAATTGTCACCGCCATTGTTGGTGGATCAACGGGATCGGATGGCACAGCTTCGGTGACGCTGGTATCACAGATGGTATCTGCCACAGATGTTTTCACCATCCCTGCGATACAAACAATGTCACCCGCGACAGCTTCTTCAACAGGTTCTTTATCAATACCATTAAACGCCAAAAGCTTTGTTAAACGAAATGTTTCAACCGTTTTGCCATCAAGAGAGATGGCTTTGACAGGCATGTTGACCTTGGCTACACCTGAATAAATTTTCCCCGTTAGCGTTCGTCCCAAATAAGCATCCGCTCCAAGAAGCGTGGATAGCATTGTAAAGGGGGCTTGCGTATCAACGCTAGGAGCAGGAACGTGACTTAGTACAAGCTCCAATAATGGGTGTAAGTTTTCACGCGCACCATCAAGTTCAAGGTCACACCAGCCATCACGACCAGAAGCGTACAGCACAGGGAAATCAAGCTGTTCATCTGTCGCATCTAAGGACGCGAACAAATCAAAGACTTCGTTCAATACATCATCGGGGCGCGCATCACTACGGTCAATCTTGTTAATCATCACGACAGGGCGCATGCCAAGCTTTAACGCCTTACCAAGGACGAACTTTGTTTGTGGCAGAGGACCTTCCGCAGAGTCAGTCAGCAAGATAACACCGTCACACATACTTAAAACACGCTCAACCTCACCCCCAAAATCGGCATGGCCTGGCGTGTCGATAATATTGATGCGGGTGCCTTCCCAATCGATAGAGGTACATTTGGCAAGGATGGTAATACCGCGCTCTTTTTCAAGATCGTTTGAATCCATCACCCGCTCATCAACTTGCTGATTATCACGGAATGAGCCACTTTGTTGTAAAATGGAGTCAATCAAGGTTGTTTTACCATGATCAACGTGGGCAATAATCGCGATATTACGGATATCTTTGGGATCTCTACTCATCTTCAAGGCTTTCTCATTTTGTTACGCATTCCTAATTAATACAGGCTGTTTCTACAGGGTTTCGCCAGTAAAAGCCACTTAAAAAATCCTCTTTGAGATTATTTAATGCGCCTCGGCCCAGCTTTGGCCTGTGCCAGCTTCGGCGATGAGTGGGACGTCGAGATTGACTACATTTTCCATGACGTTTTTGACCAGCGCGCTCGTTGTTTCTAACTCCGCATCAGGCACTTCAAAAATCAGTTCATCATGCACTTGAAGCAGCATTTTAGCATTCAGGTTGGCGGCTTTTAACGCGCTTGGCATTTTAATCATCGCCATCTTCATGATATCCGCAGCGGTGCCTTGTAAGGGTGCATTAATCGCCGCACGCTCTGCACCCATTTTAACATTTTGCATCTTGGCATTAATATTCGGTGTATAACATTTACGCCCGAATAACGTTTGAACATATTCATTTTTACGCGCAAATTCTTTTTGTTCTTCCATGAAAGTTTCAATCTCGTGAAATGTATCGAGATATTTACGAATAAAATTATGTGCCTCCCCCGGATCACAATCGAGTTGCTTCGCCAGCCCCCAACCAGAAATACCATAGATAATACCAAAATTGACCGCTTTGGCTTGGCGACGTAAATCACCATCCACGTCATCAAGTGGCACACCAAAAACTTGGCTCGCCGTTAAAGCATGAATATCAACATCATCTTTAAAGGCTTGTTTAAGAGCTTTAACACCTGCCATCTCGGCACATAAGCGTAGCTCAACTTGAGAATAATCAACTGCCAACAATGTATGGTCTTTTTCGGCAATAAAAGCGGTACGAATTTTACGCCCATCTTCTGTACGAATGGGAATATTTTGTAAGTTTGGATCGGATGACGCCAAGCGCCCTGTTGATGTTCCTGCCATGCTGAACGAAGTATGAACGCGCCCCGTTTCAGGATTAATCTGTTCTTGTAACGCATCGGTATAAGTGCTTTTAAGTTTTGACAAACCACGCCATTCAAGAATGTTACTGACAATATCATGTCCTTGCGCTGCAAGTTTTTCCAGTGTGCCAACATCTGTTGACCATTGTCCTGTTTTGGTTTTTTTACCGCCTTCAAGTCCCATTTGATTGAATAATATTTCACCAATTTGTTTGGGTGAGCCGACATTAAATTCTGTACCTGCTTCTTTCTGAATAGCTTTTTCAAGTGTTTGGATTTTCTTGGCAAATTCCGCGCTCATTTTTTTTAAAATAATTGGATCGACTTTAATACCATGAAGTTCCATCTGACCAATCACATCAATCAAAGGACGTTCAATATCTTCATACACGATTGCCATTTTTTCAGGAGCAATGCGCGGTTTCAACAAGCTGTGCAAACGATGCGTAACGTCCGCATCTTCAGCCGCATAATCCAGTGCTTTATTGACATCAATCTTGTCAAAAGTAACTTGAGATTTTCCCTTACCTGCAATATCAGCATATTTAATAGGTTTATGATCTAAAAATAATTCAGACATGCCATCCATAGAATTTGAATGGCTGGTGCCATCCAATGTATAAGACAATAACATTGTATCATCACAAGGAGACATATCGATATTGTGCTTTTTTAACATTTGCCAATCATATTTAATGTTCTG
>CAZYHI010000155.1:0-2724 GCA_964647515.1 uncultured Micavibrio sp.
CGACGCGGCAATCTATTGTTCTAGATAGCTTCACCCAAATAAATTTGGACTCGCAATGATGCGATTTGTTTATTAACGTCTAATACCGCATTTCTTGAGAATAGCTTGGTAACGTGCATCGTCGTTTGCGATGAGGTAATCAAGCAATTTACGACGCTTGGCAACCATAGCCAAAAGACCACGGCGTGAGCCAAAATCTTTTTTGTTGGTTTTCATGTGCTCTGATAAATTGTTGATACGCTCTGTTAGAATTGCGATTTGTACTTCGGGTGAACCCGTATCGCCTTTTCCTTGTGCATTATCTTTAATAACTTCTGCTTTACGTTCACTTGTAATCGACATCGTTTTCTCCTTTTTTTACTCCCCATCGTCGTCATCCCGCGACTTGATCGCGGGATCTTTATCGCTAAGAGATACCATGGTCAAGCCACGGTATGACGCCTGCGGGGCGGTTGGTTTACATGTTAAAAACTCTCACAGGTTGAATTTTCGCCCCATAGGTTTCAACCATCGCAATGGCTTGACCTTCAAAAGTGGCGAGGGCGGTAAAAATATCATCTGATTTCCATTCAATGCCGATGCTCTCTAATCGAGATAAATCAGGCTTGGAAAGCAAAGAGATAGCATTACCATTTTTCAACGCTAACCATTCTTTCTCCTTCAAGGCCAAAACCGGGATGTCGTCCAGGGGGGTCTGAAGGGGTAGAATGATTCCGCTTAAGTCTCTTTCTTGATCAGGGTTATCGATCATTTCTTCGAAAATATCAAGAGAAATCGCACTATTTAGGCTCATAGAGCCAGCTTTGGCGCGTTCAAGCGCAGAAATATAACCAAAACAGCCAAGTTTAATGCCCATATCTCGGGCGAGAGAGCGGATATAGGTGCCTTTCCCGCAGGTAACACGAAACTTCGTTTCGTTTTGCCTCAGGCGCGCAGGCGCGCTACGGCCTTCTTTATCGCTAACAATGGTAAATGACTTTATAAAGACTTCACGCGGTTTAATCTCCACATGCTCACCATCACGAGCAATATCATAAGCACGTTCTCCATCAATTTTAACGGCTGAAAATTGCGGTGGAATTTGCTCAATATCTCCAATGAATTGAGGGAGAAGGGCGGTGATGTCTTCAATGGTTGGACGTTTATCAGACGAAGCAATCGCTTCGCCTTCATTGTCATCGGTGCTGCGTTGTTCACCCCAAGTTACCGTGAAGTTATAAATTTTCATTGCATCTTGAATGAAGTTAACGGTTTTTGTTGCTTCACCGAGCGCAATGGGAAGCACACCAGAAGCGAGAGGGTCGAGCGTTCCACCATGCCCTGCTTTTTGCGCTTTCAGCGCATAACGAATTTTCCCCACCGCTTGCGTGGATGTCATACCAACAGGTTTGTGAAAATTGATCCAACCACTAATCGGATTTCCTTTTTTACGTCGTGCCATTATTTGTTATAAGCAAGTTGTTTGATAGTCGCCATTCATGCTGGTGATTATCATGTTTTTGTCAGTATTCCACGTGACAATACGTTTGTGAGTGCAGGCGACATCTTTCTTGATGTGTATTGCAGAATTTTCTTCATACCAACTTTTTTGAAAACCCGCGTCTTGTAATTCTTTAACCATTAAACGAGAATCTGTTCCAGGTGCAAATTTTTCTTTCACTATTGCATCAAATTTTTTCTTTGCTTCATATGTTTCCAAAGGTAAATTCGCTGCCCATGTAGGAAGGTAATGTTTTTCAAAATAGCTAGAACCTATGATACCGATAAAGGCTCCTAAGATGAAAGATAGAATTATTTTTGGGTATGTGGTTTGTAATAAATTTTTCATGGTTTACTCCTGATCTGAATATTCGATAGTGCTTAACAGCTCGTCCAGTTTTTGAACTTTTTCAAACGATGTATCTTCTTTGAAACGAACCTTCGGCGTGAATTTTAAATTGGCTTTGGTATTAATGTCTTTTTGAAAAACTGGTGCGTTCTCGTTCAAGGCGGGGAGGATGCTGTCCATATCCGCACCGCCCAATGAAATGACATAGGCCGTTGCTTGACGTAAATCAGGGGAAGGGCGCACTTCGGTCACCGTAATGCCACCCGCAACATTCATTAAAACTTCATTGTAAAAATCACCACGGCTTAACGTCTCCGACATAATGTGACGGATTTGTTCGCCAACGCGTAATTGGCGTTGTGATGGGCCATTTGCCTGTCCTGGAACGTTCTTTTTTTTCATTTCAAAATCCCCGTCATACCGTGGCTTGACCACGGTATCTAGTTATTAATATTCTCATATAAATCCAACCATTCTGGATTGTCCTTTTCTATTAAATCTATTTTCCATTGCCTCTGCCATTCTTTTAATCTTTTTTCACGGTAAATGGCTTGGCTATATTCGTTGTATTCTTCGATATAAACTAACTTCTTTAATTTATATTTTTGGCTGAATCCCTTAACTAATTCATTTTTATGTTCATATATTCTTCTAACTAGGTTGGTTGTTACACCTATATAAAGCGTACCGTCTTTTTTGTTTGATAATATATAAATATAGCCTTTTTTCATGTGTTTTTTAGATCCCGTGGTCAAGCCACGGGATGACGAATGTTAAGGCTAATCCAACGTTCTTGCTTCAGACACAATTTCGTAGCATTCGATAACATCATTTTCTTTTATATCATCATAGCTTTCGAAAGCCATACCGCATTCCATGCCTTCTTTGACTTCTTT
>CAZYHI010000156.1:0-2708 GCA_964647515.1 uncultured Micavibrio sp.
CGCAAACCACAGTAAAGCGCATGGCACAATACACAACATCGACAGCCAGAAAATCCAATTTTTACGCCGCCCTGAATGATCCGCCACTGCGCCCAATAAAGGCGCCAGCACAGCAATGAAAAAACCACTTATACCAATAGCGAAACTCCATTGCGCCGCGCCTGCAACCTCATCCCCAACAATTTCCCGTGCGAAGTAAACACCGAACACAAAGGTAATAATCACCGTACTAAAGGCCGTATTCGCCCAGTCATATAAACACCATGAAAAGATGGATTTTCTTTGCTCATTCATAAAAATCAGCATAAAATAGGATGTAACAAAAGCAAAGCTTTCAACGAATACACTCACATGAAACATCTGATATTATTGTCACTTATCTTAATGCCACTGACTTATTTTGGCTTAACAACACAATCAAGGAGCATGGAAGTGGCTGAAACCATTAAGACCGAAAAGCCTGACAATCTCCCTATCGCCACACTGGCAGGAGGGTGCTTTTGGTGTTTAGAAAGTGAATTTCGCGCGCTTGATGGCGTTGTTTACACCATATCTGGCTATACAGGTGGTGATACGGACAATCCCACCTACCGCGATATCACGACAGGTAAAACAGGGCATGCCGAAGTGACCGACATTTATTATGACCCTGAGATTATTACTTACCGTGAATTGCTCGATTATTTCTTTACCAAAGCCCATGACCCAACACAGCTGAACCGTCAAGGCGTTGATAAAGGGACGCAATATCGTTCTGCCATCTTTTACCATGATGAAGAGCAGAAAAAGATTGCCGCCGAAGTCATTAAAGCCACAGACGAAGCCAAAGTCTGGAAAGATAAAATTGTCACAACCTTGGAGCCTCTCTCTAAATTTTGGCCTGCAGAGGACTACCACCAACAATATTACGAAAAATACGAGCAAACCAATGGTCGCCCACATATTAGAGTTTTATTGAAGAATAAAGATAAAAAGTAACCATTTAAACAACTGCTTCCCCTGCGAAGGCAGGGGTCTAAAAGCTAAAAGATTCCTGTCTACACAGGAAAAGCAGATTAGAAAATAACCCTTTATATGGCACGCTATTTGCGTTAAAAACCCTGTATCTCTATGATGTATATAGAGAAAAGCGTAACAGAGTATAAAGAGGGTAATATCATGACCAACCTTAGCTACACATCAGAAGTCGCCGCATCGACCGCGCCGATTTATGAGATTTTAAAAGACCAATATCAACAAGATTATTGGGAAACGCTTGCGCCGTACATTCACGAAATCAACCGCCTGAAAAAAGAAAAGAACGCCGTTATCCTCGCGCATAATTATATGACACCAGACATCTTCCATGGCATTGCCGATATTGTTGGAGATTCTTTAGGGTTGGCGCGCGCCGCCGCGAAATCAGAAGCCGATATCATTATCCAATGCGGTGTGCATTTTATGGCCGAAACATCCAAAGCGTTATGCATGGATAAAAAAGTTGTTATCCCAGATATGAAAGCAGGTTGCTCCCTCGCCGAAGGCATCACCGCAAAAGACATTGCTTTGCTTCGTGAAAAATATCCAAATGTTCCCATCATCACTTACGTGAATTCCACGGCAGAAGTTAAAGCCGCCAGCGATATTTGTTGCACATCTGGTAACGTGGTTAAAATTGTAAACGCAATGGAAAGTGACACCGTGATGGTGATCCCCGATAAATACCTTGCCGATTACGCGCAACAACATACGGATAAAAAAGTTCTGACATGGGAAGGAAGTTGTATGGTGCATGAACGCTTCACCCCTGAAGATATCAAAAATTTCCGCGCGAAATATGATAACGTGCAAGTCATCGCTCACCCAGAATGCCCAAAAGATGTTTTAGATGAAGCCGACTTCACAGGCTCCACCCAACAAATGATTGACTATGTCGAAAAAGAACGCCCACCGCGCGTGGTTCTGATTACTGAATGTTCCATGAGTGACAACGTCGCCGCCGCCAATCCTGATATGGAGCTGATCCGTCCGTGCCAAATGTGTCCACACATGAAACGTATCACGCTTCCTAAAATTTTGGAAAGCTTGCAAAATGAAGGCCCTGAAGTTTTGTTAGATCCCGATATTGCCGAAGCTTCACGCATTCCTATTCAAAAGATGCTGGATGCCAGTTAGTGGATATCACCGAAGATATTAAAGCCCTTGTTGAGATCGCCATTCGTGAAGACCTTGGTGAAATAGAAGGCAATAAAACCGAATTTACAGGTGACATCACAACGCAATCAACTATTGAGTCTAGTGACATAGTAAGTGCCAGCATGGTGGCCCGTGAAAGCGGTATTATTGCTGGCGTTCATATCGCACAATATGTGTTTAACCGCATTTCCCCCGATATAGACGTCACAATTAACCTGAGCGATGGCGCACCTGTTCAACCACAAGATAAAATTTTAACCGTCAGCGGAAAGGCGCAAGATATTCTGCAATCAGAACGTATTGCCCTCAATTTCCTAACGCACCTCAGCGGTATTGCACCCGAAACAGCGCGTTATGTTGATGCTGTTTCTCATACGAAGGCTAAGATATTAGACACACGTAAGACTTTACCTGGCTGGCGTATCTTGCAAAAACACGCCGTTAAAATGGGCGGTGGTAACAATCATCGTATGGGACTTTATGACATGGTTCTCATTAAAGATAATCATATTGCCGCAGCGGGCAGCGTCACA
>CAZYHI010000157.1:0-2689 GCA_964647515.1 uncultured Micavibrio sp.
GATAATTCCCCAATTGGAGTCTGTTGGTCGGTTGCATACAGGATAAAATTCTTTTGGTCATAGCTTACGCCTTCTTATTTTTCGGTAAATATCGTTTCAGTTCATCAATCGTGATGGCTTTGGTTGTTATAATGCTAAGCCCGTAAGACATCAAGCCCAAAGCGACCAGCGCAGTGAGTGTCAGAATTTTATTATCAAGCACATCAATATACTTGTCTACAACCAATAAAATAACCCCCATCAACAACGCACTAAAAATGATTTTAAAAACCACGCGTTTAAACCGCGTATCAAATTTAAAATTCTCTTGTTTGCGTAAACCATGGTAAAGCAGTGCCAGTTGAAACCAGCCGACAAGCCCCGTCGCCAATGATATCCCAACCACACCGATAAATTGGATAAGGACGATGCTCAACGCAATATTAATCGCCGTTGTCATCACAGAAATTTTAACAGGGCTCATCGTATCTTGGCTTGACCAATAAGCCGTTGAGAACACCTTCACCGCGATATAGGCAGGCAAGCCAATGGCATAACCCATCAAAACTTTTGATGCGGTGGCGGTATCTTCCGCTGTGAACGCGCCGCGCTCAAACAACGCACCCATCAGCGTTTCAGGGATAACAAACAGAGCCACCGCGGCAGGAAGTGCAAGAAGCAAGCATATCTCTAACGAGCGATTAAATAAATTTTGCGTCTGCGCTTTGTCCCCTGCGGAAATAGATCGTGACAGCATAGGCAGCAGTGCCGTCCCCACGGCAATCCCCACCATACCGAGGGGCAATTGATTCAATCTATCCGCATAATATAAATAAGAAATTGAACCACTCGCCAACGTTGACGCCAAAATCAAATCTACAAATAAATTAATATGCATGACGCCCGCGCCAATCACGCCCGGCCCCATTAATTTGAACAGCTTTTTAATATTGCCTGTAAATTCAGGTTTTTTCAGGCGTAGCTTAATGCCTTGTTTTTTCACAAAATACAGCAACCATAAAAACTGCGTAATCCCTGCGGCAAAAACGCCCCACGCCATCGCGTGCCCTGCGGTCTCGGTAAATTTTGTAAAAACCAGCATAGCGATAATAAGACACAGATTAAAGAAAATCGGCGCACTGGCAAAAGGCGCAAACTTATCATGCGAGTTTAAAACCCCACCCATCAACGCGGTCAACGACATCATAAGAAGGTATGGAAAAGTAATACGGCTTAACTCCACTGCGGTATCATAACGTAAAGGCTCACCATGAAAGCCTGGCGCGATGGCGTATATAATCGCTGGCATAGCGAGCATGGCGAGAAGCGTGAACGGCACAAGAAAACTCATCATCACCGCAAAAGCATTAGAGGCAAAAAGCGAGGCATTATCCCCGCCCTCTTTTTCTAGTTTTTCTGAATAAAGCGGCACGAAAGCGACACTAAACGCGCCTTCGGCGGTGACACGGCGGAAAAAATTAGGTAATTTGAGCGCGACAAAAAACGCATCGGCAATCGGCCCTGCGCCCAAAATGGCGGCCGTTAAGATATCACGGATAAATCCTAAAATACGACTTAAACCCGTTAAGCCCGCCACCGTCGCCATTGCTTTGAGTAATTTCATATGAGTGTTTTAGCACAGCATGAATAAAGTGCATTAGTTAAATTTATGTATTTAAAGCGTTAAGCAACTGAAAATCAGGAAAATAGAGAATTTTTCAAATTATGTTCGCCGCGCTTCGCGGACAGGTATTGTTTCAAGCATAAGAGTTTTATAAAGGAAAGCATGTCTAAAAAGCCACAAGAAAAAAAGATTGACAGAGTGCCTATCCATACTTATATTGCATAGCTATCATGCATTAAAGTTATTTGCGTTAAGTGGGAAAGATTGGTTGTATTACATATATAAACAAAAACAACAGGGGAAAGAATTTATGAATCACAAAAGAAGAATTGCTGGCATTTTTACAGGGTTAGGGTTAGCCAGTGCTGTACTATTTAAAGGAATCCTACCTGCTATTGCTGCCTCAAACGAAGCAAAAGCAGCAATAGAAGCAGAGTTGGATGAAGTCGTTACAGAACTGTTCAATTCCGAAGCCGATATTCTACCGATGTTAAATCAATCGCAAATAATTCAAAAAAATGGAAACGAGTATACGATCTACCCAAAGGATTTTAAAACATCCACCAATGAGAGATGTGTTAGCTTTACAGCAAATCATAATGGTAACGCTATAGTTGCGAATGCGGCCTCTACTCGTTACGGATCAGACAATTATACCTTCCGTCAGTGTTTTGATCGCAAACCTCTTTAGGTAAAGCATTATTAATAGCTGTGTAAAACCTTGTAAAATCGGGTTTCTTATTGCTTTTCGTGTCCTATAGTGAACCATTAATTAAATCATGGGCACAAAAGACTAAGAGGACATCATGGCAGGCAGCTTAAATAAAGTGACATTAATCGGTAATTTGGGGAATGACCCAGAAACACGTCAATTCAGCAATGGTGGTGAGGTGTGCAACCTTTCTGTCGCGACAACGGAAAGTTGGAAAGATAAAGCCACGGGTGAACGTAAAGATAAGACCGAATGGCACCGCGTTTCTATTTTTAGTCCGGGCTTGGTCACAGTTTGCAAAAACTACCTTAAAAAAGGCTCCAAAGTTTATCTTGAAGGTCAGTTGGAAACACGTAGCTGGGAGCAAGATGGGC
>CAZYHI010000158.1:0-2674 GCA_964647515.1 uncultured Micavibrio sp.
AATCAGCAAGGAGAAAGACTAGCAAATCAAACAATGGAATTGGCTGGTGAAGGTGCCTTACTCAAATTACTTGAAGAACGCCGAAAAAAGCTTGCCGCTGAAGGTTTATTTAACCCTGAGGTCAAAAAACCTTTACCTTTTTTACCCCAGGTTATCGGCGTTGTTTCTTCGCCTACAGGGGCAGTCATCCAAGATATTATGCATCGTTTAAAAGACCGCTTCCCCAGCCATGTCCTTCTTTGGCCCGTCAACGTACAAGGGGCAGGTTCAGACGTACAAATCAGCCAAGCGATTGAAGGTTTTAACAAATTAGAGAGATCAAACCTACCACGTCCAGACTTATTAATTGTGGCACGTGGCGGTGGATCGCTTGAAGATTTAATGGCCTTTAATGAAGAAAATGTTGTACGTGCCGTGGCGGCTTCGGATATTCCTGTAATATCAGCGGTGGGGCATGAGACAGATACCACATTGATTGATTATGCGGCAGATGTCCGCGCGCCAACACCCACAGGTGCCGCCGAAATAGCTGTACCTGTACGTTTACAATTAATGGCGCAAATTCAAAATGATCACGAACGTTTGATTGCCGCTGCAACACGTTTGACCACACAAAAAAACGATCAACTAAAAGCACGTAGTGCCCATCTTACCCACCCAAAAAAAATATTAGAGAGCAAAGCGCAGAGCATAGATTTCTTATTTGAGAAACTGTCAAATATGTTGACGATTAAACTGAAAGACAAGACATCAGCTTTGGCCAACCAAGCCTCCAAACTGGTCAGTCCACGCTTTTTAATAGAACAAAAAACACAAGCTTTATCTCACCTAAACGATAGATTGCAAAAAACGCCACTTGCGCTTATAAAAGATAAGAATATGCGCTTAGAGGCACATGTACGTGTTTTAAACAGCTTATCTCCGAAAGGCATTTTAAAACGTGGCTATGCCCTTGTTTTTGATGATTCAGGTAAGTTGGTACGAAAATCGACAGATTTAAGTGCAGGACAAGCGATCAATATCGAATTTAGCGACAAGGACATTTTAACGGCAACAATCGCAAAACCGCCAAAAGGTTAGGATTTGCAAAAATTGTAAAGTATAATAGGAATTATGAGACTTTCTTTAAAAGACTTAATGGACGATTTAGGTGTTGGGTATATTTTATCCGCCTATGAAACATGTCCGTGGTCTGTCTATCAAGATGAAGACGAAGAAGATGAGAGCGGCGAGGCAACAGGCGGACAATCTTGCAACGCCGAAGTCCGTATGAATAATGATGCCGATGAGTTAGAAGCAGAAATACAACTCATGCGCGACAATCCTGTTGGTGATGAAAAACCAATTGAACAGATTTTTTGGTTATTAGCCAAACCCGCCACAGGTGATAAATGGGATGTGAAATTGGCCCGCGTCAAAGGCGAAAACAACACCGAGACAGTCCATGGATGGGAAGAAAAAGCGGTTAGCTTTTTTCACGCTTGCGTACAGGAATTAAAATTAGACAAAATCCCTGACATCGAGGAAATTTACGAACGCGAAATGAATAAAAAAGATCGATTCAGCGATAACTCACAAGGGGGAACAAGCAAAGCACCAAAAGTTAATCAAAATCCTGCTATACGACCGAAAGGCGGAATGGGACGATAAAGCAAATTATTTCATGTTTTCTAAAATAACCATACCGTAATCATCAGCAATTTTACCAAGACCACCTTCAACGGTTTCACCAATCGCATTAAATATCCATTCGGCACCGATACGTTCCAAATTACCGATGATCAAGCCTTCATTTTTATCGAGTTCATCATCAAGCTCATAACGGAAAAGCTCATTATCATTGGTATTATTCACAACGCGGAAATAAACATTTTTGACCATTGAAAAATCATGCCCTTGGAACTCCATATCATAGATAGAAAGAACAAAGCTGATCTTTGAGATATCAAATGGAAGCTCGTTCAAATTAAGCACCATAATTTCATCATCGCCTTCACCCGCACCCGTACGGCTATCTCCCATGTGCTTTACGGAACCATCAGAACCAATCATGTTATTGTAAAAAATAAAATCGCTATCGACGCGTGTTTTATCCTGAGCATTCAGAAGGAACATGCTGACATCTAAATCAAGCGGCGTACTATCAAACTTTTTTAAATCCCAACCAACACCAATCAGAACTTCATTAATCGTTGGGTCTTTTTGCGTGACGTTAACCTCTTCACCAGACTTGACCTTGTTTTGTGGTTCATGCCCATGAGAAACCTCATGCATATCCTCAAGATAATCTAAGTCAGAATCATCATCTTTTTCATCATCATAAGCATCACTCATAATTTTTTAACTCCTTATTAGTTAACCCGTAACGCCAACGGCGTCGGCGGCTATATCTTGGACATCTTTATTTAAGTATAGCGCATATATAAGACCAATATAAAATACATAAGCGGCAACAAATATGCCGCCAATCACACGATTAATCTTTTTATAAAATAATAATAACAAAACAAACAAAAGTGAAACGCCAAACATCACCCAAATATCTAAGGTTAAGACTTGCGGTGCAATTGCTTCATTAGCAATAGGTTTAACCATCGCTGTCGCGCCAATAATCATCAGAATATTAAAAACATTTGATCCTAAAATATTACCAATAATAATATCGGATTGGCGC
>CAZYHI010000159.1:0-2657 GCA_964647515.1 uncultured Micavibrio sp.
CAGTCAGAGCAATGGCATAAATAACACCCAGTAAAAACGCGACAGTCAACTGCCCACGGATGAAGCCAGCCAACTTGCCATCAATTTGTTGAATTAAATCTTGGATCATTTTTTCTTGATTGCGAGGAATTAAATTCTCAACCCATTCAATAATCACAGGCCACTCACGCATCATGTAAAAAGCAACCAATGGTGTTAGAACAAGGGTTGTGACGCCACCAATCACAGCCTGCCCCCCTGCGGCGACATGCCCTGCTATACCACCAGAAACGCTTAATATTTTGGAAATATTTTCTTTTAAAAACACTTTGGCATCGACTATATAATTTTCACCCAGCGTGGTTTGAAAACGCTCTGTATAAGGTTGAATAAGGTAGATTAGCCTATCAAGATAGCTCGGCAAGGCTTTAATTAAATCCGCGCTTTCTTTTGCAATAATTGGCGATACAAAAATCAAAACAACCGCCACCAATATAAAAAACACCGATATAATAAGTGCTGAGCTGGTGGTTCGTTTAACCCCTTTAGTTGAAAATCTCTTAACCAGTGGATTAAGCAGATAAGCAATCACCACACCCAAAACAAACGGGGTCAAAACCGATTTAAACAACCAGATAAATGTAAAAATAGCCAACGCGGCCACCGCCCAAAACGCGGCCTGTTTAGTGACAGGAATGCTCATATTTTCTAACCTTTTTTTATAGTCATTTGCATTTATTTTACAATCTATATCGAAGTTGGTAAACCTGACCACGCTCCGCAGATATTGTACCGGCTTGCGTTAAAGGGTTGTTCATATCAATACCATTACGTCCAAAGTTTGCTCGTAAATTTTCAACACTACCTTGATAATTAATCGTCACCGTGGCGGCGCGTGGTGATAATGATTTTACATTCACCGCTCTAACACCATGAGAGCGCTCCATCGATTTTTTAGCATCAACCCATTGGCGCATTGTTGAAAACCCCAATTGTGCGACAATCGTATGAACAGGACCGCTTAATTGTCCTTGGTTTTGCCTCTGCTGTGCAGCATTTCTGACTGGCACAGCGGTCTTACGTTGCCAGCTTTCGGCGAACACATCATTAACCGCCCTCACGACACGAGCATATAACTGCTCCCTCGGTTCTTCAGGAAAACTGCGTACTGAAATTTGACGTGACAATTCTGGCCCATAAGATTTTGTTTGATAAATACCAACACCAATATTTTGCGTGCCATCAGGTAATAATTCAGGTGTTGCAATCACAATCGCCGCCTGCGGCGCACGGTATCGTTTTTTCATCTCTAATAAATTCTGAGGATTATATTGCAACGCATCACTATCTTTAATCGCAGAAATATCTTTCGTATTACCCAATGGTACGATAGATGGCCCCGCCAAATTATTATCTCTGGCACGTACCCATGCTTGCATAAATGGATTCGAACGCCACAAGGAAGGATACCCGGCATCTTCCAAAAACGGCAGAACCAATATATGTCCTCTTTGGGTTGGCGCCGCAACGGGGGAAGCCTCCTCTTGTTGAGACGTATTATTCTTTTTAACAAAAGCATTCTTGCTATAACTAATTTTATAAACACCAGCATAGCGAGTTGCCGATAATTTTTCTTGGCTGACCTCAAAATCATTAACATAGGCCGCAACTGTCGAAATATCAGGCGTTTCAAAATCTTTAAGCTCTTCTTCGCTTAAGAAGCGCTCCGCCAGCATTTTGTAACCTTTAATTTGCGCCTCTTCAAAAGCCTTCTCACGTGCCTCGACGGCATTGGTAGCACTAACATCAACGTCAATATCTTCGACTGTATATGACACAGCGAAAGCCGATATGTTCATCACACACAGCAATAGAATAAGAATAATGGCATAAAAAGCTGTACGCCCTTTTCGCAAATGCTTATAAAATTGAGGAATAACATTAATCATCTTTATAATGTCCTTGTCGTCGTTTATATAATTGTGGCTAATAGAGATATAGTTTTATAAAGCAAAAATGGGTAAAAAGCCAATGAAACAAAGTGCCTATAAAGAAGCAGGTGTGGATATTGATGCTGGCGCAGAGCTGGTCGAACGCATAAAACCCGCTGTCAAAGCCACAAACCGTACAGGTTGCATGTCTGGAATTGGAGGATTTGGCGCGTTTTTCGACCCTAAAGCAGCAGGATATAAAGACCCTGTGCTTGTTTCCGCAACAGATGGCGTGGGAACGAAGTTAAAAATCGCCATAGATACGCGAAAGCATAAAACTGTCGGGATTGATTTGGTCGCCATGTGCGTCAATGATTTGGTCGTACAAGGGGCAGAACCCCTTTTCTTCCTTGATTATTTTGCCACTGGTAAGCTGGATGTAAGCCAAGCGCAAGATGTGATTTCAGGAATCGCAAAGGGCTGTGAAATATCAGGCTGTGCACTGATTGGTGGCGAAACCGCTGAAATGCCCGGTATGTACGCCGCGGAAGATTACGATCTTGCGGGCTTCACCGTCGGCGCAGTTGAACGCGATGAAATTGTTGATAATGACCGTATTCAAGACGGCGATGCCATTATTGGTATGGCGGCCAGTGGTCTTCATTCCAACGGTTTTTCATTGGTACGTAAAATCGTTGAGACAACGCAAGGCTATGATTACGAAAGTGATGCACCCTTTGACGTTGA
>CAZYHI010000160.1:0-2628 GCA_964647515.1 uncultured Micavibrio sp.
CGCCGCGCCTGAGCCAGGTTCTCCTAATTTTGCACCAAAGGGCAGTAACGTCAGTGAAGGCGATACATTGTTAATTATCGAAGCCATGAAAGTTATGAACCCTATCAAAGCGCATAAGAGCGGAACGGTTACACAAGTTTTGTTTGAAAACGGTCAGCCCATTGAATTTGGTGACGTGCTAATGGTTATTGAATAAAGCATAGAGCACAGAGCATGTTTAAAAAAATATTAATAGCCAATCGTGGTGAAATTGCCCTTCGTATTATTCGCGCCTGTCGTGAGATGGGTATTGAATCTGTGGCTGTTCATTCAACAGCGGATGCTTCTTCGATGGCCGTTCGCCTCGCCGATGAATCAGTTTGTATTGGCCCGCCACAAAGCAAAGATAGTTACCTCAATATTCCTGCCATTTTAACAGCCGCCGCCGTCACAGGCGCGGATGCCATTCACCCCGGTTATGGTTTTTTATCTGAAAATGCGCAATTTGGCCGCATGATTGAAGAACATGGCTTTACCTTCATTGGCCCTGACCCTGACCATATCGACAAAATGGGTGATAAAGTCACAGCGAAAAAAACCGTTATGGCGCTTGGACTGCCCGTTGTTCCGGGTTCCCCCGGCGCGGTTGAAAGCGTCGAAGAAGGTCTAGCTATATGTGAAGATGCAGGTTATCCTGTCATTATCAAGGCCGCCAGTGGTGGTGGTGGTAAAGGGATGCAGGTTGTACGCAGCGCCGAAGAATTTGAAGAAGCATTCACCACCGCGCGGCGCGAAGCCGCCGCCAATTTTGGTGATGAGACCGTTTACATTGAAAAATATTTAGAAAAACCCCGTCATATTGAAATTCAAGTTTTTGGCGACAAACACGGCAATGGTATCCACTTGGGCGAACGCGATTGCTCTATCCAACGTCGTCATCAAAAATTGATTGAGGAAGCCCCCTCGCCTGTTTTACCTGAAAAAGAACGTGAAGAAATTGGAAATTTGGCCGCAGATGTTATTCAAAAAATGGGTTATGTCGGTGCAGGAACAATTGAGTTTTTATACGAAAACGGAAAA
Source organism: uncultured Micavibrio sp. (assembly GCA_964647515.1). Classification (GTDB taxonomy): domain Bacteria; phylum Pseudomonadota; class Alphaproteobacteria; order Micavibrionales; family Micavibrionaceae. The sequence continues at coordinate 1,060 of CAZYHI010000160.1, forward strand.
TTCTATTTCATGGAAATGAACACAAGGATTCAAGTTGAACATCCCGTTACCGAAATGATTACAGGCATTGATTTAATCGCCGAGCAAATCCGCGTTGCGGCGGGTGAGCCACTTCGTATTAAGCCCGATGGCTTTAAATTACGCGGGCACGCCATTGAAATTCGTATTAATGCCGAAGATCCTGACACCTTCATCCCCAGCCCCGGTAAAATCACAAAATTCCATGCTCCGGGTGGCATGGGTGTACGTTTTGATAGTGCCATTTATGGTGGTTATTCTATCCCACCCTATTATGATTCAATGATTGGCAAGTTGATTGTCCATGGACGTGACCGTGACCAAGCCATCCGCCGTTTAAAACGCTGCATCGTTGAAACCGTTATTGATGGCGTAAAGACAACATTACCCTTGCATGATTGGATATTAAGCGAACCTGACTTTATCTCTGGTGGTTATGATATTCACTGGTTAGAGAAAAAACTCGCCGAGAAAAATGGATAATATAGCGCTATTTTACGAAGAGGTGCGTAGCGTGCCTGCACGCCTGAGCACATTATAATCATATGTTCACCGCAGACGACATATCACCTGAAGCCATTCTTGCTGCCTATAAACAAGGCATCTTTCCAATGGCCGATGATAAGGATGATCCTATCCTTAATTTTTACCGCCCTGATATGCGCGGGCAGCTTTCTATTAACGACATTCACATCCCAAAAAAGCTATTAAAACATGTCAGACAAAAGCCTTATGATATTAAAATAAATACCGATTTTGTCGGTGTGATTGACGGCTGTGCCCAAGCCTATAAAGGGCGTGAAACAACATGGATAAACACCGCCATTCGCGATGTGTTTATTGAATTGTATGAGCAAGGCCACGCCCACAGTGTTGAGACATGGCAAGGTAACCAACTCGTTGGGGGGCTTTATGGTCTCAGCATTGGCGCCGTTTTTTGTGGAGAGAGCATGTTTTCAACAGCCGATAATGCCAGTAAAATTGCGCTAATCCATTTATGCGCGCGGCTGAAATCTGGCGGTTTTACCGTGCTCGATACGCAATTTACAAACACGCATTTAGAACAGTTTGGAATCTATGAAATTTCTCAAGAAGATTATGAAGCATTAATCAAAATTGAAATGGAAAAACCTACGGATTTTATTTTAAGTGGTGTTAGTGAAGTGCAGTTGTTGGATGAGTATTTAAAACAGTAACTTTATATCATTTTTCTGATTGGTGCTTGGGGCAATGAAGCACGCAAATTATCATTAGGATACCTTCTTTTCTTACTAATATACCCAATCAAATCTGCCCATTGTTTTGCCGTGGTAATAGGGCTTCTTCCCTCTTTATTAACAACAGAAAAACCAACAGTCCCTGTAACACTAACTTCGCCATTTGCAGAACGGCGAGCATGTTCACTATCCAACTTGTTCTGTAAACGTCGAGAGAAAATTTTAATCCCCTTTGCATTATCCGTTGCTAGTATAATTAAAAATTCATCTCCACCAATTCTGAAAACTTCGTCACCAGGTCTAATTTCTTTTTTTAATAAATTTGCAATATTTT
>CAZYHI010000161.1:0-2489 GCA_964647515.1 uncultured Micavibrio sp.
CCATGTCAAACAGCTTCGCAACATTTTCTAAATGCTTGGCTTCGCTGGCACGTTCAGCCAAATGGCGTTTTAAGGCGCTGCTCGCATTATTCATGACAAAATCTATCAAGCGTTTTCGCGCACCACGTGATGGTTTTGAAATAATCACTTTGCCTTGATCGCGCCTCGTCGCCAATGCTTCTTCCAACAAAGCGCGTTCACTCGGTTCATCACTCACATAAATTTCTTTAGGCACAGGTTTGTTCTCATAAAATTGCGCCATGAAATTCGCGAGAATATCTTCGACCGTTTCTTCCACATCATGACGCGGAAAATAAGCTCGGTTGCCGTAATTCTGCCCGCCCCTAAAAAAGAAAACCTGCACGCAAGTTTTACCCTGTTCTTGCGCCAAGGCCATGACATCGGCGTCCCCAATCCCTTCTAGATTAATATCTTGTTTGGATTGAATGGCTGATAACGCCTTAATACGGTCACGCAATTCTGCTGCCTTTTCAAAATCCTCCGCTTCACTGGCCTCTTGCATTTGGGTGGCAAACATTTCTTGCACAGCACGGCTTTGCCCTGATAAAAATTGCTGTGCTTGGTGGACTTGCGCGGCATATTCATCTTGCGAAACCTTATCCACGCACGGCGCAGTACATCGTTTAATATGATATTGCAGACAAGGGCGCGTACGATTGGCAAAAACATGATCCGTGCAATTACGCAATTGAAAAACACGCTGTAATAAATGTATCGTATGGTTCACCGCGCCCGCACTAGCGAAGGGGCCGAAATATTCACCGCCTCCTTTTTCATTAGTTTTCTTTTTCGTACCACGATGTTTTTTCACTTGCGGAAAGTCATGATCACCCGTCACCAAAATATAAGGAAAGGATTTATCATCGCGCAGTAAAATATTATAACGCGGTTTTAATTTCTTAATCAGATTAGATTCTAATAACAACGCTTCGACTTCGGTATGCGTATCAACAAACTCCATAGAGTGCGTCAACGCCACCATCCGTTTTAACCGCATTGGCAATTTATCTATATGGGTGTAGCTAACTACGCGTTTTTTCAGCGCCTTGGCTTTACCGACATAAAGCACATCACCATTCTCACCAATCATGCGGTAAACCCCTGGCGTTGTCGGCAGGTTTTTGACGTAATCGCGGATAATTTCCGCACCGCGCGCCAACGGTGTTTGTTTTTCAAGGATATCGCTCATATAAACTGAATTTAAAGAAGCTTGAACAGTTATTCCACCCCCATTCTGCTTATTGTTTTGTACCACAAAGCAAAAATGCATGGTGTCTTACCCATCTTAATGCTAAAAATTACTAGAATCTGAAATAAGAAAGTAACTTAAGTATGATACCCCGTTATACCCGTCCCGAAATGGCCGCCATCTTTGAACCTGAGAACCGTTTTAAGATCTGGTTGGAAATTGAAACCCTAGCTTGTGAGAAAATGGCCGAATTAGGTGTTATTCCAGAGGCTTGCCCAAAAGCCTTACGTGAGAAAGGTGGATTTGATGTCGCACGTATCGATGAGATTGAGGCCGAGATCAAACACGATGTCATCGCATTCCTAACATCGGTCGCAGAACATATTGATGATCCAGATGCCAGTCGCTATGTCCATCAAGGTATGACCAGCTCTGACGTAGTTGATACTTGCTTTGCATATCAACTCACTCAAGCTGCCGATATACTCTTAAAAGATCTTGATAAAGTTTTGGCTGCATTAAAGAAACGTATTGAAGAACATAAAGACACCATCTGTATTGGTCGTTCCCACGGTATTCATGGCGAGCCTACAACTTTTGGTTTAAAGCTTGCAGGGCATTATGCCGCCTTCAAACGTGCGAAAAAACGCCTGACTGCCACGCGCGAAGACATCGCTGTTTGTACGATCTCTGGTGCGGTGGGGACATACGCCACCGTCAATCCACAGGTCGAACAATATGTCGCCGACAATCTGGGGCTTCGACCCGAAACGGTTGCCACGCAAGTCATTCCGCGTGATCGTCATGCAACTTTCTTTTGCACTTTAGGGGTTATCGCCAGCTCAGTTGAGAATTTTGCCGTTGAAATTCGTCACCTTCAACGTACCGAAGTCCGCGAAGCTGAAGAATTTTTCAGCAAAAAACAAAAAGGCTCAAGCGCGATGCCGCATAAGCGTAACCCCATTGGAACGGAGAACCTAACAGGCTTGGCGCGTGTTGTTCGTGCAACGGTCACCCCTGCCCTTGAAAATGTAGCGCTATGGCATGAACGCGATATCTCTCATTCTTCGGTTGAACGCAACATCGGCCCTGATGCCACCGTTACACTCGATTTTGCGCTGAATAGAATGGCAGGTATCATTGAAAAACTTTTGGTTTACCCTGATACCATGATGGAGAATTTAGAAAAAATGGGCGGACTTGTATTCTCTCAACGTGTTCTTCTGGCTTTAACGCAGGCGGGGATTAGCCGTGAAGATGCTTACCGTATCGTTCAACA
>CAZYHI010000162.1:0-2457 GCA_964647515.1 uncultured Micavibrio sp.
TTCTATCATTACCCATATGGTCACGCCCTGTTGGCAATGTAATTTCAGAACATAAGTTCGACATTTTCACATTCAGACCCGCCATTTTATGGTGGTCAGGAATATTGTCATTCACATGGTCGATATAAACAATGTAAGGCTCGCCTGTTTCAATACGCGCCGTAAGAAGTCTAATCCAAAGCTCACGCGCATTAACCGTATCAATCACCGCGTTATCTTTTGGTGAACGAAGCGCCCACTCATCACCATTTTCAACGGCTTGCATAAAAGCGTTATTCACCAACACACCATGATGAAGATTTAAGGCTTTACGGTTTGGATCACCGCCCGTTGGTTTACGGATTTCGATGAACTCTTCAATTTCTGGATGCCAGATAGGCAGATAAATCGCCGCAGAACCACGACGCAAAGACCCTTGAGAGATGGCGAGCGTTAGAGAGTCCATCACACGGATGAATGGCACAATCCCAGATGTCTTCCCATTACGGCCGACTTTCTCACCGATGGAACGAACATTGCCCCAGTAAGAACCAATACCGCCGCCAAGGGAGGCCAACCAGACATTCTCATTCCAAAGGGAGACAATATCATCAAGCGAGTCGTTTGTTTCGTTTAAGAAGCATGAAATAGGAAGTCCACGGCTTGTTCCACCATTAGAAAGGACAGGTGTAGAAGGCATAAACCAAAGCTTCGACATATAATCATAGAGACGCTGCGCATGTTTTGAATCATCGCCATAATACATCGCCACGCGTGCAAACAGGTCTTGCGGCGCCTCTTCAGGTAACAAATAACGGTCATATAATGTTTCAATACCGAATTTTGTTAGATTTTCATCGCGTGAACGATCGATTTGAATACGGTTGCCGCCCTCAATTTGTGCATAGTCGAACATGACCCTTATCTCCCCATAGAATTAAGAATTTTATTAACATTTTGTGTATAACTGCTGTGGATTGGTTGTGTGTACATGAATACTCTGACCACAACCCCTAGCGGTGTAATACCTATAAACATACTACATATCGTGTCTGTGTCCAGATAAAAAAAATTTTATCCCACCCCCAAAAACAGTTGTCCATCGCCAATTAATAGGTATAAAATCCGCAATTTTACGTGTGCTGAAGAATTTTATGACTCTTATCCACGAGGAAATAAAATGACATTTTATTTTTAAAAAGAAATAATATTTCACAAATAATTAAAATAATTCGTCGCTGTCTTCGACAATTAATATATTTGATGGGGTCATTTCAATAGATTTTATAGAATCATGCATCAAAATCATCTATATAAGTATGTGAAGTCTTTGAGAAAAAAGGGAAAAATATGATTCGCCGTTACCGCCAAACTAAAATCGTTGCCACGCTTGGCCCTGCTTCGGGTGATCCAGCGATGATGCGCGAGCTATTTAAAACAGGCGTTGATGTATTCCGCCTGAATTTTTCCCATGGGTCGCACGCAGATCACGCCAAAAACGTCGAAACAGCGCGTGCCTTAGAAAAAGAATTTGGTCGCCCCGTTTGCTTACTTGCCGATATGCAAGGTCCCAAGCTTCGAATCGGTAAATTTAAAAATGATTCGATTGAACTAACGAAAGGCATGGCGTTTCGTTTTGACCTTGATGATGCACTGGGCGATGAAACGCGTGTGCAGCTCCCTCATACAGAAGTTTTGGAAGCGATGGAGGTTGATTCGGAGATCCTCCTCGATGATGGGAAAGTCCGCGCCAAAATAACCGCCAAAGATAAACAAGGTCTGAACTGTAAAATCATTAATGGTTCAACGCTTTCAAACAACAAAGGCTTTAACATTCCTGGCGTGGTGTTACCCATATCTGCCCTCACCGAAAAAGATAAAATTGATTTAGAAGCCGCCATTGGCATGGGCGTTGACTGGATCGCCCAAAGCTTTGTTCAACGTCCCGAAGATGTTGTTGAAGCACAGAGCCTTATCAAAGGACGCGCCGCGCTGATGGCAAAAATTGAAAAACCTTCAGCGGTTGAAAAAATTGACGATATTATAGATATCGTTGATGGCATCATGTTAGCACGTGGCGATTTAGGTGTTGAAATTCCACCTGAGCAAGTGCCCGCGGTTCAAAAAAGAATCGTCCGCCGTGTCCGTCATGCGGGAAAACCCATTATTGTCGCCACGCAAATGTTGGAATCCATGATTGATAATGCGCGCCCGACACGCGCCGAGGCGTCCGATGTTGCCACCGCCGTTTATGATGGGGCAGACGCCGTCATGCTATCGGCAGAAACCGCCATCGGAGAATATCCAAAAGAGGCCGTCTCCATCATGAGCCGTATTTGCGAAACCACCGAAAGCGATGATAATTACCGCCGTATTATGGAGGCCGATCATCCAAAAACGGAAAATGATCCTTCCGATGCGATCACGGTTGCGGCCACTTATGTTGCCGCCGATATCAACGCCGCCGCCATTGTTAAT
>CAZYHI010000163.1:0-2388 GCA_964647515.1 uncultured Micavibrio sp.
CACTCCGCTCTTTTGTATCACTCTCCCATAAATCAATTCTATCATCTTCGCTTTCTTTCTTCAGATAAACGAGAGCAACATTTACACCTGTTTTACGCTCTGCTGTGGCAAAACAATCACCCAAATACTCAACGCTTCCATGCTCATCAATAATTTTCTTTAATCTTTTACGGCTGGCGGTATAGGGGGTTTTAATTGTTTCAGCATTAAGCAAGCAAACGATTTCACCATCATAAAGAAAATCCCATGCTTTTAATAAATGATCGCAACCATTGGAAAATGGCGGGTTCATCACAATAGCGTCATAATAACAAACCCCTGCATAATCGAGCCAATCACTCCCGACAACACGAAAATCTTTATCTTGTAAAATCGCGCTTAATTCTGGCGATATTTCAATACAATCAACTTTTTTCCTATCATAACGATATTCACCTTTAATAATTTCGGCAAGATCCCCTTTTCCTGCATTTGGTTCTAAAAAATAAACAGCATCTTTGGAAATTTTTTCCATCATTTTTATGCTCACTTCTTTGGGGGTAGGGTAAAATTCTTCATTAAACATTTTTATGTTCCTTATATTTTCAATGGCTGATTTGATTTTGAAACGCTTAAAATCGCGCTTCTGGGGCATAATTCAGAATCCATTACTATTTGAATGGCACTCTCTATATTTTGGGCTGGTGTTTGAATAACGGCTTGAGTTGTAGTGACTTTATAAGTCCCAAAGTTTGGAAAACTTTTAAACATTGGCTGACCCCCAATATTTAGCAATCTCAAAACCTGCTGCATTGTTGAGCATATTGGCTTGGCGCATTGCATCTTTTTTACGGTCAAAGCCATTCCATCTATCAACGACAACGCCTTTTGTGAAGCTGGTGGTGTATACAACAATTTCATTGGATGAAACTGTCCAGTTTTCACGTGTTTCCGTATATTCTAAAAAATATTTCTTAGCCATTTTTCTGCTCTCCTTTTGGTTGATTTAATAATTAGTGGTTAAAACGTCATTCCAATCTTCCCCGCGTATATCTGGGCTATGGCGTAATGGCGTATCTTTAAAATTGGAATTTGATATAATTTCTATAAGGCGAGTTGTTAGCTTATCTCCGCCTTTGTCGTTATCAGTGATGATTAAAATTTCTTCTAAATTTGGAAGCGAATTAATAAGCTCGATTAAGAGCGTTCCTTGCTCTGGTGACATACCGCCACCTGTCACAACATAAAAACCATCATCGTGGCCTCGAAGAACATAGTGACTAAGCGCATCTATTACGGCTTCACCAATAATTAAGCTTGTGTCGGTTTTCTTAACATTACTGCGCCATAAGGTCTTTTCGCTTCCTTTGGCAAAAAAACCTTTACCTTCGCTTTTATATTCAATCCCGCAAATTTGAGATTGTTTGAAATGAGGGAATAAAACATTCTTATAACGGTCTGTAAAAATACGACCTGTAAAACGTGAAGAATCTATAACCGTACGACCAAGCCCCCTGCCCTCTAAGTAAGAATGGCTTTTGATAGACTTACAATAATGAAAAATCTTTTTAATGCGTTCTGGGTCAAAAACCTGTTCTTTAACGTCTGACACGTAAGATTTAGGGTTTACGGTTTTAAAACCACCACCAAGCCATGTACTTAATTCGACCCCTATTGTTTTTAAATCTTGGTCTGTGCGGTGTTGGATAAAATCAATGATTGAGCCATTATCTCTATCGTCCATAACAGAAAAATAAACCCAATTCGCGCCTTTTCTTGAGACAATGATTTTATCGCTGTCTTTACGCATAGCGATTGAACTTTGCGTACTTTTCTTATCATCAATTTCATAACCAATATAAGCCGCATATTGAGTCAAATTAATATCTGTTTTAAAGCGTGAATAATCTAATGATTGATACATGACAGCTCCCTAAACTTCTTCAATGGTGCTATTGCCTAAATCTGTGCGGATTACCTCGCCCATTTCTGGCGCGTTCTTGATAATCTTTAAGGCTTTGTCATGGGCTTCATTTGCGTTTAAGTCTTCAACTTCAATCTCGATGACATTGATTTGTTGAACACGCATTTTGAAAAGCTTCTTTTGTGCAGGTGCGTTATAAACTTGGTCTTGAGCGTCAAAACAAAACTTTTCCGCTTGCTCGTCTGTTGCTGTTTCATAAGCGTAGTCTCGCGCTCTTACTTCACAAGCATTGCCTGTCATTTCTTCTTGATTTATGACTTTTACAGCTCCAAGTTCTTCACCTGATAAAATCCAGTCATGGGTTAAGTTAATTACTGATTTTTCCATTTTTTTACGCTCCCTTTTAAATTATTGGCTGTGTTCGGCTCGTCTGAACACTTGCCCTACGGCGAGTGTGGGGAGGCAACTGCAAGGGCGATTTTTAG
>CAZYHI010000164.1:0-1501 GCA_964647515.1 uncultured Micavibrio sp.
CATTGGGAAGTGGACCCAAAAGTGGGTCAAAATTTGCGAAAAATAAGTCTGCAGAGCTAGCTGAAGCAACCACACCTGGCCCTTGTTGGGCAATGGTAACGGCAACCTCGAGTGATGAACCAGCAACCCCAACAATCAGATTTGCCAATTGGGCGAGCGCGGCGTTGGTCACTTCAAGGACAGAGGCGATGACTGCGGCGCCGGCATTGTTGGGATCAAACACACCGACATTAAAGTCAAATAGTAAGCCATCTGTTGTAGCTGACGCTGAGGGTGGTACTAAACCCTCAATAACAAGTGCAGTAAAATCTGCGAGTAAGTCGTCCTCTTCTGCGTAAAAATTGTATAATTCACTACTGACTTGTTGAAAGCCATTTACGGCAAAATCTTGAATACGAGTTTGAGCTGTCATTGACTATCTTTCCCTGAGATTATTTTACGTACTGGATTAAACACCCAGTGGTTAGAACCCTAAAATTTATGCGATTCCGTAACCCAAAACGGTAAAATAACCAATCTGGGTAAGGTTTTAGACATGGAAACCTCGTTATGGAGTGAACTGCGTTGACGAAACAACAATACAGTGTGATCAATTTGTATAGAATTAACAAAGCTCACCCTCTCACCAACACAATGACAAAGATTGGCAGGTTAGCCAAGAGAGATTAACTATAAATATTGGTGATTTTCATCACATTTGAGCTTTAGACATATTGCGAAATAGTAATAAATTCTAGCCATGGCGTTTTGCCTGGAGAATCTGTTGTTAAGTTCACACTTGTGTGATCACATAAATAAAAACCCTCCGTATATGATACGGAAGGTTTTTATTCTCTCACTTTGAGAAATTGACTTTGGATTAGGGGTTAACCGCGGTTTTTCATAACCATGCCGGCTATTGTGGAAAGCACACCACCCCCGACGCCACCTTCAAGAACAGATTGAACCATTCCCATGATTTCGCCGCTGCCTAGAATAGCGGAGAGGCCAGCTGCATCTGCTCCCGCACCAGCGCCAACGCCGCCAATGACGCCAGAAATTATTCGGCCCATAAGGCCTGATTGTCCGCCGCCGAGAAATTGCGATACGATTGGTCCGATTACCGCGCCACCAGCGCCACTAAGTAATAGTTGCATTAAGTCCATTGGAAGTCCCTTCCCTGAGGTTCAAAAAAGAGCATATTAACAGATAGTTAATAGCTTTCAATATACTGATTATCTTTTCTGTTGTGCATATGCGAAAACACAGCATTTATGTTGCGACGCAAGGTGAAATACTCTGATTTTTATGGCCGATTTGGTATTTTAGTGTGCGCTACGGTGAATAATACTTGATATTCTTGATATATTCTATCCGGGCAAGGCTTATATCGTGAAACGAGAAGTGATAGCATATAATACAATCACACGATGTTGATAGCTATTATACTCAGTACATATAAATACATTACTATCAGGTGTTACATCTATTATAATATCAATATTTTTTGTTATTGACCCCC
>CAZYHI010000164.1:1511-2352 GCA_964647515.1 uncultured Micavibrio sp.
TTTAAGCTCATGAAACTTAATTTCGAGTAAGACTTGAGGGGCATTCATGGCGGGCGATTTCTCAACACCAGGTCAGTCTGGTGATCACGCATTTAGTGATTTAAATACAGGTGATTTAAGTGCAGATGCACGCGGCGCGACTTCAGATCGAAGTCATTTGAATATAGAAAACAATTCCCGTCTTGGGCGTATGTTCTGGATCGGGTTTTATACAACATTACTTAATATACTTACACTGACTATTTTTCGGTTCTGGGGACGTACTCATTTTCGCCGTCAACTGTGGTCAGACACACGTGTTGCTGGTGAGCCTTTAGAATATACAGGCCGTGCAATGGAACTTTTTATCGGCTTTATTATTGCTATCTTTACATTCATGTTGCCCTATCTCGGAATCATATATTTCGGGCAAACTTTGTTGGATCCAGGAACTTTTCTGATCGTGATAATGATTGTCTATGTCATATTATTTATCGTTATGGGCGTGGCAATTTTCCTGGCGCGTCGTTACCATCTTTCACGAACCCGTCTACGTGGTATCAGGTTTTCACAAGAAGGTTCTGCTTGGGGCTATGGCTTTGCAAGTTTTGGGTACGGAATTTTGACAGCGTTAACGTTAGGATGGTTTGGTCCGGCGGCACGTATAAATTTGTCCCGTCGGATGTGGAACAATGCATGGTTTGGAGATCAAAAATTTTCTTTTGTTGTATTTTTATCAAGATATTAATTGCGCTTCAATATTATTTTTATTTTAATTTTTTAATAATCTGGTTTTAAAGTAATTTATATCATAATTTTTTAATTTTATTATTATAGTATAAATATAACAAAAAGTAAGCCA
>CAZYHI010000165.1:0-2335 GCA_964647515.1 uncultured Micavibrio sp.
TCCTTTTCCTGCAATTTCTTGTATATCGGTGGCTGCTGGCAAATTCAAATTTCTGGAATATTCCATAATGGCTTTCGCAATCGGATGCGTTGATTTTGCTTCTATGGCCATTAATCCTTTCATCAAATCTGCTTCCGCCCAATTATTTTGTAGGACAATTTTTTTAATTTTAAAAACACCTTTGGTAACCGTTCCTGTTTTGTCCATCACCAAGGTGTTTACTTTGGTCAACTGGTCTAAAAAGGTCGCTCCTTTAAATAATAAGCCATTTTTAGAAGCGGCGCCTAATCCACCAAAATAACCTAGCGGAATAGAAATCACTAAAGCACAAGGGCAGGAAATTACTAGAAAAACCAAAGCTCGATATAACCAGTCCGCATAGTCATAATTGTCTACAAAAAAGTAAGGTAAAATGAATATCGCCAATGCCAAATAGGTAACAATCGGTGTATAAATCTTCGCTAATCTTCTAATAAGCAATTCTGTTTTAGACTTTCGAGCGGTGGCATTTTGTACCAATTCTAAAATTCGAGCAATCGAACTATCCTCAAATAATTTGCTTACTTGTATATCAATGACGCCTTCCAAATTAATAGACCCTGCCATTATTTTTTCGCCTTTTCTAATGCGCTGAGGTTTACTTTCTCCCGTTAAAGCCGCTGTATTTAAAGCCGCTTTTGACGCCTTTAAAATCCCATCTAACGGAACATTTTCGCCTACTTTTACTTGAATGGTTTCGCCTATTTCGACTGCTTCTGGATGGATGGTCAAGAATTGATTCTCTCTAAAAACGGTGGCTGTTTTAGGACGCACATCCAATAATGCTTGGATATTGCCCTTTGCTCTTTTGACGGCTAATATTTGAAATAATTCTCCCACCGTGTAAAACAACATGACCGCTACCCCTTCTGGATATTCGCCAATGACAAAAGCCCCTATGGTCGCAATCGTCATCAAAAAGAATTCGGTAAATACTTCTCCTTTTTGCAAGGCTTCCCAAGCTTCTCTGATGACTGGAAATCCAACGGGCAAATAAGCTGCTATATACCACGCTACCTTTATCCAATCTTGAAAAAAGGCTGCTTTGAACCAATATTCTAAAGCCAATCCTGCCATTAATAAGACAAAGCTAATTCCTGCTTGTACATAAGGGTTACCACCGTGGTCGTGGTGGTGGTCATGGTCATGTCCGTGGTCGTGACTATGGTCATGGTCAGTAGGCTGTTTTTTTTCTGGAAATTAGAATGGAAGGTGCTTTGGTATTTATCTTTTTGTCTAAATTACAGCAGGTTTGATTGCCTGCTTCATCATAGGTATGTATATGTATTTCTTGGCTCATAGTTAATCGTACTGTTTTTTATTAATCTCAAATGTACCAACTAAATTAATGCAATGATATTGCAAGAAAAATTAATTCTTTAAAAAAAACTATTTTTTCCAACTATTCCTTATTCAGCCACGCTTTGTAGGTGTATGGACATTAAACAATTAATATATCAGGTAAAGAAAGGGGAAGCTAAAGCCGAAAAAGCGATGTATGATTATTGCTATCAACATTGTTTTAAAATTGCTTTGGTGTACTGCGATGATAAAGCGGAGGCTATTTCTGTCTTTAACCATGCCATCCTGTATATTTTTGATCATTTACATCAATTAGATAAGTCAGAAAATTTACTTCGATGGAGTAGTTATTTGGTCGATTTGGCATCCATGCAGGTTACTCAAAAGCTACTGGAAAAGGGAATAGTAATTTATTCGGAATAAACCCTAATAACGCAATAGGCAATAATTTAGAATTTAACGGAAATGGTTCGCCGTCTAGTAATTTAGCGAATTATCAAACTTTTCTCTTAGGAGTTAATTATAAGGTGACAGATGGGAGAAAAAATGTGCTGTTGGCATCTGTTGGTGCTAATTATAAAGATATTCAAAATATTTATATTTCTAGTAGTACTAGAACAAGTATAGAGGGCCTGACAACATTAGAGGTGCAAAATATTATTCTAAATGCGGAAAAAGAAGTAGGTCTTTATGTAGGGTTAGATTACCTCTATGTATTTAATAATTCTATTACACTAGGGTTGCATTTAGCGGTAGAAAATAGTGCTAATATTTTGTCAAAAACTGGTTTGAGTATTGGTTTTAATTTTTAGAAAAGCCAGAATCCTTGATAAAACAGCCTATTAAAGCCTAAAATTCGTTGGGGAACATACATTTGTTGGGAAATATTTTATTCCCCAACGGATTTAAAAGGTTATTTACTTATAATCTTCTCTCGGTGGATTAAAGACATCAATAATTTTACAATCTGTTAAGGCGATTCCAGAATGAGGTT
>CAZYHI010000166.1:0-2314 GCA_964647515.1 uncultured Micavibrio sp.
ATATTGTAAAGATATCGAAGTATATAAAAATATAGAAGGTGGTTATTTTGTTGAACAAGAGTTGATTAATCCAACTCGCACTGAAGTTACGATTCTAAATAATGACCAAACGATTACAAAGGCCAAAATATACACTAAAGAAAATAATGGCCCGATAGCAAAAACTACTAAAACTATAAAAATTAAGAGAATAGAAGAAAAGGTTGAATAAAATGAACGAACTCATGAACCTATTTGGTAACCCACAAGGCCCACAAAGCTTTGATTCCATCCGTATTGCACTGGCTTCGCCAGAGCAGATTATGAGTTGGTCTTTTGGGGAAGTGAAAAAACCAGAAACGATTAACTATCGGACTTTTAAACCAGAAAAAGATGGTCTATTCTGTGCCCGTATCTTTGGCCCAGTGAAGGATTACGAATGTCTCTGCGGTAAATATAAACGTATGAAGTATAAGGGTATCGTTTGTGAAAAATGTGGTGTTGAGGTTACGCTGACTAAGGTTCGTCGTGAGCGTATGGGTATCATCGAGCTTGCTTCACCTGTCGCGCATATTTGGGTCTTGAAATCATTACCATCACGTATGGGTTTGATGACAAATTTGACATTGAAAGAACTTGAAAAAGTTCTTTATTTCGAAGCTTACATGGTGATTGAGCCAGGTATGACCCCGATGAAGCAAAATCAATTGCTGACGGAAGAAGAATATTTCGATGCTCAAGATGAATATGGTGAAGAAAATTTCCGTGCGGGTATTGGTGCCGAAGCGATTAAAGAAATTCTGCAAGGTATTAATTTGGAAGAGGCTTTGGCCGAAACCGAAGAAGATCTTCGTGAAACAGGAAGCGAGGCCAAACGTAAAAAATACGTGAAGCGTTTAAAACTTCTTGAAGCTTTCATATCTTCTGGTACGCGCCCTGAATGGATGATCATGGATGTTGTTCCTGTTCTTCCGCCAGAACTTCGTCCGCTTGTGCCACTTGATGGTGGTCGTTTTGCGACATCTGATTTGAATGATCTTTACCGTCGTGTGATTAACCGTAACAACCGTTTGAAGCGCCTTATGGAGCTGAAAGCACCTGACATTATCGTCCGTAATGAGAAACGTATGCTTCAAGAATCTGTTGATGCGTTGTTCGATAATGGTCGTCGTGGCCGCGTGATTACAGGAGCGAACAAACGTCCATTGAAATCATTGTCAGATATGTTGAAAGGGAAGCAAGGTCGTTTCCGTCAAAACCTTCTTGGGAAGCGTGTTGATTATTCTGGTCGTTCGGTGATTGTTGTTGGACCAGAATTGAAACTGCATCAATGTGGTATTCCGAAGAAAATGGCGCTTGAGCTATTTAAACCGTTTATCTATCACAAGCTAGAAATTTATGGCATGGCGACAACGGTGAAAGCCGCCAAGAAAATGGTTGAAAAAGAACGCCCAGAAGTTTGGGATATCTTGGAAGAAGTTATCCGCGAACATCCTGTGATGTTAAACCGTGCGCCGACTTTGCACAGACTTGGTATCCAAGCGTTTGAACCAACATTGATTGAAGGTAAAGCGATTCAGCTTCACCCCCTTGTTTGTACAGCGTTTAACGCTGACTTTGATGGTGACCAAATGGCGGTTCACGTGCCGTTATCAATCGAGGCGCAACTAGAAGCGCGTTGCTTGATGATGTCGACAAACAACATTTTGTCACCTGCCAATGGTAAGCCAATTATTGTGCCGTCTCAGGATATTGTTTTGGGTCTTTACTATATGACGATTGCGCGTGATGGTATGTTGGGTGAGGGAATGACGTTCCGTGGCCCTGGTGAAATTCAACATGCGATTACTGAAGGTCATGTCCACCTTCATGCAAAAATTAAATGTCGTTATCATTATCTTGATGAAGAAGGAAACAAGAAAACCACGTTGGTTGATTCAACGGCCGGTCGTATGTTGTTCTCTGAACTTTTACCGCGTCACCCACAACTTTCATTTGATGAAATTAACAAAGTGATGACGAAAAAAGAGCTGACCAATTTGATTGATGTTGTTTATCGTCACTGTGGCACAAAAGAAACTGTTATCTTCTGTGACCGTATGATGAAGCTTGGCTTCCGTAATGCCTGTACAGCGGGTATTTCATTCGGTAAATCTGACCTTATCATTCCTGATACGAAAAAGACCCTTATTGCTGAGGCGACAGATAAAGTGGCCGAATATGAAACGCAATATCAAGATGGTTTGATTACTAAAGGTGAGAAATACAACAAGGTTGTCGATATCTGGTCAAAATGTACCGATGATGTTGCCGATGAGATGATGAATATTATCTC
>CAZYHI010000167.1:0-1026 GCA_964647515.1 uncultured Micavibrio sp.
TCGTCGGAAATCTCTTCCCCGAAGGCGCGTTGGTAGAACTCGGAAATTGTTGCGCGTTCTAATTCGTCACATTTGTTGAGGAAGGTCAGTTTGAAAGCAATTGCAAGATCGCCAAATATCTCTTGGTTTTCCGCCCAGTTGATGACGGTACGCGGGCTCATCACGGTCGAAATATCACCATTGACAAAAGATGCGCGGGTCATGTCTGCAATGCGTACCATTTTCGAAACAGTTTCGCGGCCTTCTGGTGAATCAAATGATTTTACTTTCGCTGCAATGATACCAACTTCATCATCATGTGGCAGATAGTTAAGCGTCGTGATAAGCGACCAACGGTCCATCTGCGCTTGGTTGATTTGTTGTGTACCATGATACAAGCCGGTTGTATCACCAAGGCCAACAGTATTGGCTGTTGCAAACAAACGGAATGATGGATGCGGTGTGATCACGCGGCTTTGGTCAAGAAGTGTAAGACGACCAGATGATTCCAAGACGCGCTGAATCACGAACATCACGTCCGGGCGGCCTGCATCATATTCGTCAAATACGAGTGCAATATTGTTTTGGTATGCCCAAGGCAAAATACCATCGCGGAACTCAGTTACTTGTTTGCCATCTTTGACAACAATCGCGTCCTTGCCAATTAGATCAAGGCGGCTCACATGACTATCAAGGTTAATACGCACACAAGGCCAGTTTAGACGTGCAGCAACTTGTTCAATATGGGTGGATTTACCCGTACCGTGATAGCCGGAAACCATCACGCGTCGGTTATGCGCAAAGCCTGCCAGAATGGCGCGCGTTGTAGGCGCGTCGAACTGATAGTCTTCGTCAAACTCTGGCACATGTTCTGTGCGTTCTTTAAAGGCTGGGACTTCCCAGTCTAGGTCTATATTAAATACGTCACGAGCAGACACCGTTGTGTCCGGCAAACCCTTTGACATTCCCGTACCTCCGGTGATGATTTATGGGTAAAACAATTATGTGTAGCCTTTATACGGAACGTACAAGGATGCGTATAAAGGT
>CAZYHI010000167.1:1036-2273 GCA_964647515.1 uncultured Micavibrio sp.
AAAAACTAATTTGATAAACCCTTTTACGCACTTGTAAAGAGGGTCGCGTGTCACATGCCCTAATTTTAAGAGCAGAATCCACCCTGTTTTAAAATTTTATATGATTTTATGATTTCTTGCAGGCGTTTTTCTGTGCTGCGGTCGCCGCCATTTGAGTCTGGGTGATGCCGCTTCACAAGCGCTTTATAGCGGGTTTTTAACTCATCTGAGGTCGCTGCATGCGGCATGCTAAGGTCATCAAAGGCCTTTTTCTCAAGCGCTTTTAATTTTCGTACTGGACCACCTTTTCCGCTCATCTGGCCTGTTCTGCGCATGCTACGTGCAATAACGCGGTCGGCGATGGCAGCACGTGGGTCGCCTTGGGAATATGGACTTTTGCTGCTGCGTCCATCCTTGTTCACACCCATTGTCCATGTTGGGCGCTCACCAGTGAGTGCGTCTTTTTGAATTTTAGCAACATCGTCGTCGGCAAGACCTGAAAAATAATTGAAGTTTTTATTATACTCGCGCACATGTTCAATACACAGATTGATGTATTTACCTTCATGATTGCGCCCCATAGGCGCTTTGTGGGTACCAGGTCTGTTGCACCCTTCCCATTGGCAAGTCGTATCAACAGGCTTAGCGCCCGGTTTCTTACGGCCTTTGGTAATGCGGATAGAATCAAAGTATTTGGAATTTGTGTTCATTATCTAATTATGGCGTTTTTTTTGAAATGAACAAGGATTGACTTTAAATTCTTTCCCCCTCAAAAAGGGAGGTTACGCACCCTTTAAAAATTGATTCATACAATGTCCGCTGTCGCTGAATATCTGGAAGAAAAATTGACCGAGGCTTTCGCGCCCGAAAGTCTTGAAGTAATCAATGAAAGTCATCTTCATGCAGGCCATGCTGGAGACGATGGCACAGGCGAAAGTCATTTCAGAATTAAGATTGTGGCGAGTGCTTTTAACGATATGAACCGCGTCCAGCGTCACCGCGCTATCAATGCCATTGTGCAACCCAAAATTGATGAAGGGCTCCACGCCTGTGCTATCGAGGTGAAGGGTGTGGGTGAATAGCGAGTACAAAATCAATTTGACAGGAATTGCTCCAGAATATCAGATGGCGTTACACCAAACTGACGTTTGAAGGCGCGTCTCATGTTTTCTTCTGATGCGAAGCCAAAGTGGAAAGCAGCCTCTTTAAGCGACATGGTTTGATCAAGCAATGCATCCCGAGTAGCTTCAACACGTAC
>CAZYHI010000168.1:0-2184 GCA_964647515.1 uncultured Micavibrio sp.
CAAATCCTGGACAGGTCAAACCCCGACGCAATATCAACGCCGTATTTGAAATTTAATTTAAGGGTAGAACGCTGATATTGGGGCCCGATACAATATCGCGAGGCCTTCATTGAAATTTTTGAATTCAATTAGCGTTGTCAATGGGAATGTTTTTACGTTCATTGGAGATCTACGCTAGTGGTTTTGCTTACTGTTAATCATGACCAACTGAGCGGCTTAAAATCGCCTCATCATTGCCGCTCGCGTGGGGCTGGATACGCCCAAAATAAGCCGCTTGAATTCACATAAATTTCGAATTGGTCCCATTGATTTAAATATGGATAATTCAAACTATACTGTCGCGAACACTTATATCAAAAACGTCACACATTTTGTTAGGGGCTCTTATGAGTTTTGGATGTGCGTTTGTTGATTAAAGAGAGCTAGAGGGGCTATTTTCGAGAATAAGTTTTAACTGATTGCTAACTATAAATTTTTACAAAAATTTAACTCTATAATTCCCTGTTTGGCACACGACTTGCTTATGACTGGGGATGCGAAATTCGATTATTACCCCTCACGCTAATTATGGTTATATCCCCGGACTTAATGGCATAAGAGCTGTCTCAGTTCTTATTGTCCTCATAGCACATTTGGGGCTAGAGCATATTGTTCCCGGCGGTTTTGGAGTGACCGTATTTTTCTTTATCTCCGGTTTCTTGATTACGCGGCTTTTAATTGCAGAAAATGAAACCAAAGGGCGGATTGGGCTTAAACAATTCTACATCAGGCGATTTATAAGGCTCTATCCCGCCCTTCTTTTCATGGTTTTTGGAACAACTTTAATTTATGGCCTCTTTAACTGGGGCGGGCCAAAATTTGGGGAGCTTTTCTCCGCAGTTTTTTATGGAACGAATTTTTATCAAGTCAATGCGCGCATAGGCGGAGAATTGCCGTTCATGCCATGGACGCACCTCTGGTCATTAGCCGTTGAAGAGCATTTTTACCTCATTTTCCCATTATCTCTTGTTTTGTTAGGCAGAAACTGGGCACGTATTTTAAAGATGCTTTGCTGGGTATTAGGTGCCGTGTTCTTGTGGCGCCTGGTAATCTTTTCGCAGACCACTATACCCGTGGAAGATTATACTTATATGATGACAGATACCCGCATAGACAGCCTTGTTTGGGGGTGTGTTCTATCTGTCATGCTTCATGTGAACAAACATGAGAACCTCCTCAAATGGCTAAGAGGTTATATTCCCGTAGCTTTGGCGCTTGTGGCAATTATTGCAAGTTTCCTAATTCGGGATGAGGGCTTTCGCTACACGGCGCGTTTCTCGCTACAGGGGCTAGCCTTGTTCACTTTGTTTTATAATCTGTTTTTTACGTCAACATTCAAATGGGTTATTACAATATTAGAATGGAAACCTTTGGCATGGATTGGGACAATTTCATATGCACTCTATTTGTGGCATGTCCCCCTCATTGATATTTGCAGACGCTTTTATGGTGAACAGCCCATCGCTTATGCGATTGTTCTGGTCTTAAGTTTCTATATGGCTTCCTTCTCTTACGATATGGTTGAGAAGCGCTTCATTCAACTCCGCAAAGCCTTTGGCTCCCATGGATTTGTGAAAACCTAAATTGAAATTAAATTATCCCGCCATATTTTATTTTTCTTGATCGAGGCATTAAGCCTCACGATAATTTTTCTGATTACAGAGATCAGAACAAGTTTCGCGGAAACTACAACCATGCCCTGTCCAAAGACGCGCCTTTGAACGTCTACACGAATATTATGGTCAGACCGAACAAGTGAAAAAAACGCCCTATTGATGGGCCTCCCGCCCACGGCGCAGAAACGCGCCCTTATAAACGTTATTCTAGCGGAATGTGTATGTCAGGACACAGGACATTAACTTATTCAGGCAGTCGAATATGATTCTTATTGGTCAGATTCTAAAACCATAACCTTATAAAGTGGTTCAGAAAAAGGAGTGCATCGCTTGTACTTCTTATAAGCTTTGGGAGCCGCCTCTTCTGGATCGAGTGAGGATTTTGACCCATCAGAATCACCTCCCAAACCAACTATTATTTTTGCTACAAAACTCTGCTTTTTTAGCAAAGAATCTCGTGGATGATCATGCTGTCGATCATGGATCATACTCCATACTTCCAGTTCAAAATCCGCCTTATCAGTAATCT
>CAZYHI010000169.1:0-2101 GCA_964647515.1 uncultured Micavibrio sp.
AAAGAAATATTCAACTGAAGTTGTTCTAAAAGGTTTTGATGCCAAAATGATTATGCTGGATAGCCGTGGTGGCGGTCAGTCCGCAGGCGGCGGCTTCAGCGACAATCAAGCTGGCTATAATGCACAACCAGCGGCCAATACGGGCAGCGCAGCACCCGCCCCAGTCGATGAGTTAGAAGACGAAATTCCATTCTAAGCTCAATTTAAGGTATAATAGAATCATGATCCGTTTTTTAATTATCGCCATGCTATTAAGTGTTGCCGCCGTCCCTGTTATGGCGCAAGAAGATGCTGATGCCATCTTGGCCAAACAAGAAGCACAAGACAAAACATCCATTAAAGAAAAAATAATGGATAAAGTAGACTCTCTGAAGTCAAAAGATGATGAGAAAGAGCGCCTAGAATTATCAAGAAAAATGCATGAGATTTGGCCTATACGTCAGAAAATAGAAAGCGCGCTTGATAACATCGCAGAAAATCTACCGCAGCAAGAGCGCCTAAAATTTAAATCAACCATGCGCGCGGCGATTGATTTTGATGAATTAAAGAATTTATCCGTCAACACCATGGCTGATATTTACACGAAGGCCGAACTGGAAAAAATGATTGAATTTTACGGGTCAAAAGAAGGGCGTTCTGTTTCTTATAAAACAGGCGATTACGAAAAAGCGCTTCGCCCTGTGATGATTAAAATGATCGACAAAGCTTTGCTTGATGCGAAGCTTGGCAAGCCCAAAGCAGGGGCGCATTCCACGCCTAGAAGATAGGATTTTCCTAACCTCGTCGTACCGCGACTTGATCGCGGTATCTTTTCCAATTTCATAAGATCCCGTGGTCAAGCCACGGGATGACGGATATTAAAGAATTGTCTTAAATCACTATATTTCACGCCCCCTACGCCCCCACCATAAAACCTGTATAAAAAACGCCAAAACCTTTGCATTTCCTTGTTTTTTTGCGCTTAAATTGCTAGAAATAACTATATTATTTTGAATCTAATTTTAAGGCTTTTTAAACCATGAGCGATATTGATAACACTGGTGACAATACTGGTGACAACACCCCACCAGAAGGCGCAGATCTTCCTTCGATAACCATCGAAGCAGAGATGAAGCAATCCTACCTCGATTACGCGATGAGCGTTATCGTATCGCGCGCGCTTCCCGATGTGCGTGATGGTTTAAAACCTGTCCACCGCCGTATTTTATACGCGATGCGTGAAGGCGGTTATACCTCTGATAAGCAATATCGTAAATCTGCCCGTGTTGTCGGGGATGTAATGGGTAAGTACCATCCGCATGGTGACAGTGCCATTTATGATTCTATGGTGCGTATGGCGCAAGATTTTTCACTGCGTCTACCGTTGATTGACGGGCAAGGAAACTTCGGCTCGATGGATGGCGACCCCCCTGCTGCGATGCGTTATACAGAGTCACGACTCAACAAAGCTGCCGAGGCTTTATTACAAGACATTGAAAAAGATACGGTGAATTTCCACCCAACTTACGATGACACATCGAAAGAACCAGAGGTGTTGCCAGCACGTATTCCAAATTTACTCGTCAATGGTGCCGGTGGTATTGCCGTCGGTATGGCGACAAACATTCCCCCGCACAATCTTGGCGAAGTGGTGGATGGTTGTTTTGCTTATATTGATAACCCAGAAATTTCTATCGAAGAGTTGACCGAGATTATCCCAGGGCCAGATTTTCCGACAGGCGCGCAAATCCTTGGTAAAATGGGCATTAAATCCGCCTATCAAACAGGGCATGGCTCTGTCGTTATGCGTTCAAAAACTTCTGTTGAAGAAAAGAAGAATGGGCGTGAATCTATCGTCGTCCATGAAGTGCCTTACCAAGTCAATAAAGGGAAATTGCTGGAGCGTTTGGGTGAAGTCGCCCGTGAAAAAATCGTTGAAGATATTTCAGAAATCCGCGACGAGTCAGACCGTGATGGTGTGCGCGTTGTGATTGACCTTAAAAAAGGCGCGAATGCCGATGTGGTTTTGAACCAGCTCTTTAAGGCCACAGCTTTACAAACATCTTTCGGGTGCAACATGGTTGCACTGGATCATGGTCGCCCAAGAATATTCGTACTTAAA
>CAZYHI010000170.1:0-2096 GCA_964647515.1 uncultured Micavibrio sp.
TCTTGTTTTAACGTTGCAAAAACATTATCCAAATCTTCTTCTTTGGATACATCGCAATCAATTAAAACGCTCGCGCCAATGCTTTCCGCCAAAGGCTTTACACGTTTACCAAACGCGTCACCTTGGTAAGTGAACGCCATCTCCGCGCCATGTGCGTGTAGCTCTTTG
The DNA here is from genome assembly GCA_964647515.1 of uncultured Micavibrio sp. Lineage (GTDB taxonomy): Bacteria > Pseudomonadota > Alphaproteobacteria > Micavibrionales > Micavibrionaceae. The sequence goes on from CAZYHI010000170.1 coordinate 169, forward strand.
GCCATTCCCCACGCAATGGATTTATCATTGGCAACGCCCATCACAAGCCCGCGTTTCCCCTTCATTAATTCTGATTTCATTTCGGTCATAACTCAACCCTCAACTTTACTCATCACGAGGGTACAGTTTGTTCCCCCGAACCCAAATGAGTTCGACATGACAGAGTGATGCGTTACATTATCAACACGCTCCTGTGCGATAGGCATTCCTTCCGCGCCCTCATCCAATGTTTCAATATTAATTGACGGACAAACAAAATTATTCTGCATCATCAAGATACAATAAATTGCTTCCTGAACCCCTGTCGCACCAAGGCTATGTCCCGTCATGGATTTCGTCGCACTGATGTGCGGCATGTCTTTACCTTCGAAGACTTCACGGATGGCATTCAACTCCGTAATATCACCCGCAGGCGTAGACGTCCCATGCGTATTAATATATGTCACCGGCTTATCAACGGTGCTAAGTGCTTGCTTCATACAACGCACCGCGCCCTCACCGCTGGGCGCAACCATATCCGCCCCATCCGATGTCGCGCCATAGCCCGTCACTTCGGCGTATATCTTTGCGCCACGCGCTTTCGCCGCTTCATATTCTTCCAACACGACAACACCGCCGCCGCCCGCAATGACAAAGCCGTCTCTATTGGCATCATAAGCGCGCGCCGCTGTTTCTGGTGCATCATTATATTTACTACTCATCGCGCCCATCGCATCAAACAAAACAGATAACGACCAGTCCAGCTCCTCACCACCACCAGCAAACATAATATCTTGCTTACCCAGTTGAATTTGCTCCACCGCGTTACCAATACAATGTGCAGACGTTGAACAGGCCGAGCTGATCGAATAATTCACCCCTTTAATTTTAAAGTTTGTCGCAATAGTCGCACTGTTTGTTGAGCTCATACATTTTGGCACTGCAAAAGGCCCAACACGTTTTGGAGATTTCTCCCGCGCAATATCTGCCGCCGCGACTTGAGAGCGCGTTGAAGGCCCGCCAGAGCCCATGACAATTCCCGTACGCTCATTTGATACTTGGTCATCACCAAGACCAGCGTCGCTAATCGCTTGCTCCATCGCGATGTGATTATATGCCGCGCCATCACCCATAAAACGCAACATACGTTTATCAATCAGCTCTTCTAAATCAATATCAGGACGCCCTGAAATCTGGCTGCGAAATCCCATTTCGGCATAGGTATCGTCTTTTTTGATACCAGATTTCCCCGCCTTTAAGCTTTCTAAAACTGCATTCTGGTCATTTCCAATACAAGAAACGATCCCTAACCCTGTGACGACCACGCGTCTATTTGAACAATTTGTCATGTTTAGTGTTTTAAAGGATTCCTATGATGGGAGCAAATGGGAAATTGCTATTGACATAAAAATTAAACTTGCAAGATTCTACAACTTGACATGCAAAAAATTCAAAGGTTAAATCAAGTTATGCAAGATCGCATCACATACAAAAACTCTACAGAATTAAGTATAGGGGACATTTTTCACCTTAAAAGCGCAGGAGATGACGTTTTTGTCTGCTACAAAGCAGAAAATTTTATAGGAATAGGTGAAAGCCACAGCCAAGAAATACTAGCACGCCCATGCCTAAGAAACGGGTTTGTTTACGATCCAGTAACAACAAAGACAATAACAACGAAAGAACCCCTCGTGGTATTTGGAAATGATGTATCTGGACTATCAAAATCAGCACTTGTAGCTGCAGGACATTTAAAACTCTGACTTAGATAAAGGCCATCCTAACGCCCTGAATTATCAAACAGTCCAACTTTCATATCGGTGACCTCAAAGACAGCTTTATCACCCTCTTCAGTGTGACAATACAAGAAACGGTACCTAAGAATATTAATAAACATTGGGGTTTATTAATGTTTTACCCATTATTTTATTGACAAAACACAGAATAAA
>CAZYHI010000171.1:0-2073 GCA_964647515.1 uncultured Micavibrio sp.
TTTCATATCTGGCCGTCCAGCCTATCTGGCGGGTTTTTAGGGGTCGATGTATTTTTTGTCATTTCAGGGTTTTTAATCACGAGCAATATTGCACGTAGACAAGAGCAAGGGACATTTACCCTTAAGTCTTTCTATACCAGCCGAATAAAGCGTTTATTTCCAGCCGTTATTTGTGTTGCCCTTGTTTCGGGCATAATTGCGAGCTTCATTTACTTACCTAAAGATGTGATAGAGTTTTGGGAATCAGCTTTTTTCTCTATGGTTCAAGCCGCCAATGTGTATTTTGCATATTTTGTTGATACTGGCTATTTTGCTGATAGCAGTACGGAAAAACCACTATTACATTTATGGTCGCTTGCAGTTGAAGAACAATTTTACCTGTTCTGGCCAGTTACGCTTTTATTACTACTTAAAATTAAATCAAAATATTTGCGGTTTATAGCGGTGTTGGGGTTAATTATTTTATCATTTTGGCACGGTGAACAAACCATCAAAGATCATCCTGAATATGCCTATTACATGATTACAACACGAGCGGCAGAACTTCTCGGTGGGGCAATATTGGCATTGGGAATTAAAGATAAACTTCTACCGAGCCTTACGAATATCTGGCTTCGAAACATGTTAGCGTTAATTGGGTTGATAGGTATTGGCTATTGCTTTTACACGATGAACGAGGCGGATGGATTTCCAGGGTTATCTGCGGTCCCCATTACAGCATTTACAAGTTTATTGATATATTCGGGTTTGTCCGGTCGGCATATTTTCTTCCCGCTACTGACGAACCGCATGGCGCTTTTTATCGGAGCTATTTCTTATTCATTATACTTGTGGCATTGGCCTGTCTTGGCTTTTGCGCGCTATAGTTTTGTGGATATAACCATTATTAATGGCATGCTTTTATTCATTCTCATGTTTGTATTAAGCGTGGCATCTTATTATTTAGTTGAAAATAAGTTTAGGAAAAACAACTTTAATTTTGGACAAGCTTTCACCCAGTTAAGCCTAGCACCTGCATTTTTGACGGCATCTGCACTTATCCTTACGCTTAAATTAAATGGGTTTCTGCCAGTTCGGGATTGGAAGACTGCGTCAGCGGAAATTGTAAAAATTGAAAAAATTAAACCCGCTTTTAAGTATCCTGATGTTTTGCAAAAAAAACGACTTAAACGGAGTGATTTTAAATCTGGAAAAAACCTTCTCAATAAAGATGGGATACAAGACCCAAAAATCTTGCTTTGGGGGGATTCTAACGCAGCTCAATATGTTAGTATGTTTAAAACCTTTGCCAAGGCAGGGAATTTTAGTTTTCAAAATGTGAGTAGCTCTGCATGCCCGCCTATTTTTGGGAATCTTGATGGCATAATTACAGATAAGGTAAAGAAAAATTGCCCGCACAATCTGTCTATCATTGAAAATCAACTAAAGGATTTTGATATTATTATCATGGGAGGATCATGGCAAGTTTATAGTAATCGTAGTTCAAAGACTATAGGTAAGCTTGAAGAGACAATCACTGAACTTACAAATGATGGTAAGCAGATTATGCTACTGTTGCAGATGCAACGTATGAAAGGGTTAAATAGAACTTGTGGAGCGCGTGCTGTTATTAATCCAATCATTAATTGCGAAACACGGTTTAATGTAGGGGCGCCAACCATATACCCTGTAAATGCAGAGCTCAAAAAGATTGCTGAGAATAATCCTGCCGTTACTCTTATTAACCCGAACATATGGATATGCCCAGATAATGTTTGTAACGCTTACTATGGTAATGAGATCCTATATTATGACCAAACTCATATTGGATATGAAGCGGGAATAAATATTGCTAAAAGAGCCTTAAAAAAAGATGGTTTTCCGAAGCAACTAAAGCTCTTAGACAGGCGTGACCAAGTTAAATAATCCTGAGATAGATTTTTCTTGATATTTTAAGAATAAAAAATTGCAAAATCATATATAAATTAAATTATAGATTGTTTCATCAAAACGGTTTAAATGGGCATTTAACTATTCGTTTTTAAAACTTCGCCCGCCAAATAAAGCGAGCCGCAAATTAAAATACGTGGCGCG
>CAZYHI010000172.1:0-2003 GCA_964647515.1 uncultured Micavibrio sp.
GTCATGGCCACTATATTCACCAAGATAACTTCTTGTTTTATCAGAATTTGAAAAAACATTTTCTATATACCTAGAGAATCCTGTCCGATTATAAATACGCGTTAAAGGATCCATAAGCGCCGCTTCCTCCATAATAGAGTATGATTCTTCTGGTACCGCATGAGGATCTGGATATGAATCCAATAATATTGTCGGCAACGGTTGACCGTTTAATAAAATTTTCTTTGTATTTTTTTGAAAAGTGTTACTCATCAATCCGCATCATCTTATATAAAAAAGAGAATAATACCTAATTTTTACATAATGTCAATGATGGTATCACCAAGAAAGATATTTTATTGATTTTCTGCATCAGGCTGTTCTTCTAACACATCTACGTCTTCAAGTTCAACAGCTTCTTTGATAATTGCAGGGCTTTGAACGGTTTGCTGCCCTTCCCCTTTACAATCTAGCACCCAGATATCATAAACGGGATGATCCATCGCCGATAAAGCCGGAGAGGAAGCAAACATCCAACCAGAAAAAAGCCATTCAGATTTTTCCGCACCGATAGGCACTTCCCACACTTGCAAAAAGGCGGCACTTTCTGGTTTGTCTAAAGGTTCAGATTTTCGGCATGCTTGGATTTTAATAAAGGTTGAACCATATTCAACCGTCGAGCCAACCTTGGCCTGTAAAGTCACGGTACGCGCAGTTGATTTATCGAGAAACTGTAGCTTCACCTGCGGATGGTCAATAAAGCCCGCTTGCACGGATAAAGGCGCAACAGCAAAAACAAATAACAAGATAATAAATAATAAACGCAAAAGACTTACTCTTCTTCTTCTTTATCTTTCATATTAAAGATGAATTGTCCCAAAAGCTGTTCTAAATTTTGTGGTGCTTGGGTATATTGAATAACACCGCCATCTTCGATGATTTCTTCAGAAGCACCAGGTTCAAGCTGCATATATAATCCACCGAGCAAGCTCTCACTGGAAATAAACGCCGCCGTATCATCTGGTAATTCATACTTATTACCAATATCTAAAAAAACATCCGCCAGATAAGTTTCACCATCTAGCTCAATGCGTGAAACTTGCCCGACTTTAACGCCACTAATCACAACTTTATCACCAACGCCAAGCGCGCCAATGCCAGAAAAACGCGCCCGCACTTCATAGCCATCCGTACTGCCCATATTGGCCGAAGAATAGCTGTAGGCTAAAAACAAAAAAGCCACCGTTAACACCACGGCACCCAATACGGTTTCTATTACATTACGTTTCATATTATTTTCCTCTTTTATAAAGCTTCTTCATAATTATTCAGGTGGACTCCACGCCTCATAATCACCAGTGGTTTGCGGACGAACCCCTTGTTTCAATAAATGTCCCGGTGGGCGATAGGCATCATGCGTGCCTGTTAAATTTTGTTGATGCGGTTTTTGCCATTTACGACGAAAGCTTTTCTCTTCAGAATCCGGTGCAACATCAGTTTGGTGATGCATCCAGCCATGCCATTCTGGTGGAATTTTTGATGCCTCTGGCGCACCATTATAAATGACCCAACGACGCTGACGTTTATAACCTTTGCGTGGCTTGGCGGTATAATATTTATTACCAAAGCTATCCATACCCATAAACTTCGTCCGCGTGAAAGTTTTCGTAAGCCCCATATGGACGGGTGACAACACCCCTAAAAAACTCAATAATCCCATGACAATGCCTATAAATTTCTTTTTACCCCCTTAGAAATGACGTAAAATAGCGAATAAATCAAGAGGAGATCCCATTATGAGCGATGTTATTGTAAGATTAGAAGCCAAGGGTTTGGAATTACCTGAAAGCGCCCCACCTTTGTTCAATTATGTCCCGTACGTTGTGGCGGGCAATATGGTCTTTGTCGCGGGGCAAGTGCCCATCGGCTGTGAAAATCCTGAACTCTATAAAGGCAAAGTGGATGGCGGCATTGATATGGAAACCGCTGAAGCTGCCGCCACACAATGCGGCCTCAATATCCTA
>CAZYHI010000173.1:0-1973 GCA_964647515.1 uncultured Micavibrio sp.
TAATCCCGTGGAAGTTCGACTCTTCTCGACCGCACCATATTAAGGGTCGCCTCAGGGGCATAAACGCCCTACGGCATTAAAAAAGTAAGCCTCAGGGGCGTAAACGCCCTACGGCATTAACAACACTTTATAAAAGATATAATCACTTTGCGCGTTGTGAAAAATAATTATGAGTAATGAGCCACAAACTGAATGGACGATCAGCCCCAATTCCATTGAATATGAGGATGCTGTGGCTGTTATGGAGAGTACGGTGGCGGATATTCGTGAAGGAACATCGCCTGAGCAAGTCTGGCTGCTTGAACATCCACCACTTTATACAGCAGGCACAAGTGCAAAATCTTCTGACTTAATCGAAGAAAAGTTTCCTGTTTTTGAAACAGGGCGCGGCGGTCAATATACCTATCACGGGCCTGGGCAACGTGTCGGCTATGTGATGCTGGACTTAAAGCAGCGTCAAAAAACGCCCGATATTAAAAAATATATTTGTGATCTTGAACAATGGATTATCAATACACTCGCCGAATTCGATATTAAGGGCGAAAGGCGCGAAGGGCGTGTTGGTATCTGGGTGGTCAAGCCTGATAAGTCCGAGGCCAAAATCGCCGCCATCGGCGTACGTATCCGTCATTGGGTGAGTTACCATGGTATATCAATAAATCTTAATCCTGATCTGTCACATTTTGACGGTGTCGTTCCTTGCGGCATTGTCGAACATAGCGTCACAAGCTTTGCTGATTTGAGTATCGATGCCACCATGGAAGATTTAGACGCCGCTCTTCAAAAACATTGGGTGTTTTAAGTCTATTCATAAATCTGCGTTTATCTGTGGTTTTTTATATGTTACAAAAATTCATAATTTATACGCATCATAAAGGAAGCACATAATGCACGATATAAGAGCCATCCGGGACAATCCAGCAGATTTTGATACGGCGATGAAACGCCGTGGCTATGAGGAGTCTCAATCGTCACTTATCTTGGCGTTGGATGAAAAACGTCGTGGCGTGCAGACGGAGCTTCAAGTTGTGCAGCAAGAGCGCAACGAAAAATCTAAAGAAATTGGTAAAATCAAATCTCAAGGTGGTGATGCGCAAGCCATCATGGATGAAGTTTCCGCGTTAAAAGATAAAATGGCAACGATGGAAGAGGATGATCGTACGCTAGGTGAAGAGCTGAAAACTATCATGTCTGGCTTACCCAATATCATGAAAGATGATGTTCCCGATGGTGCCGATGAAGATGAAAATGTGGAAATTAAAACGTGGGGTGAGGTGACGCCTGATGAAAATGCTCCTGAGCATTATGAGATTGGCGAAGCTCTTGGTATGATGGATTTTGAAACGGCGGCGAAGCTGTCGGGTTCAAGGTTTGTTTTGTTAAGCGGAAAATTGGCACGGTTGGAGCGTGCGCTGGCGCAATTTATGCTCGATACACAAACGGAGAAGAATGGTTATACGGAATGTTCACCACCTTTGCTTGTGAATGATAAAACAGCGTATGGTACAAACCAACTACCGAAGTTTGAAGAAGACTTATTTAAAACAACAAGAGGGGATTGGCTTATCCCAACGTCAGAGGTTGTATTGACAAATATTGTTGCTGAAGATATTGTTGATGCTGATACCTTACCACGCCGTTATACCGCGCATACGCCATGCTTTAGAAGTGAAGCGGGCAGTGCGGGTAAGGACACGCGCGGTATGCTCCGCCAGCATCAATTCTATAAGGTCGAGATGGTCTCAATCACCCATCCTGATGAAAGCGATGCCGAGCATGAACGTATGCTAAAATGCGCTGAAGGTGTGTTAGAGGCGTTGGAAATTCCTTATCGTACTGTCGTTTTGTGTAGCGGTGATACAGGGTTCGGTGCGCGTAAAACATTTGATATTGAAGCCTGGATGCCAGGGCAAAATACCTATCGTGAGATTTCAAGCTGTTCGACCTGTGGAGATTTCCAAGCGCGCCGTATG
>CAZYHI010000174.1:0-1932 GCA_964647515.1 uncultured Micavibrio sp.
TCACCTTAATGTACCGTGGAGACATGATATTACGCAATTTTGACCATGATATAAGCGAATTTCTTTCAAATGAGATAATAAAACAGGGTATAAACATCATTTATAACGATAATATTGCCGAAATCAGTAAAAAAGACGATAAATTCACCATTTTAACGAGTAAAAATGAACAAATCGAGTGTGGTTTGGTGTTTTCTGCTATCGGTCGTGTGGTAAATACGCAAAATCTTGGGCTTGAAAACATCAATATCAAAACCAAAGATAATGGTGCGATTATCGTCAATGATGATTTTGAAACCAGCACACCGCATATTTATGCCGTTGGTGATGTGATTAACCGTATTGAGCTGACCCCTGTTGCCCTCGCCGAAGGGCATTACCTCGCCGATAAATTTTTCAACAACACAGGGCGCGACGTTTCTTACGATAATATCGCCACGGCGGTCTTTTCTAACCCGCCTATCAGCACCGTTGGCTTAACTGAGCAACAAGCGCGTGACAAAGGACATGAGATCACGCTCTATAAATCAACCTTCAGCCCCATGCGTCACAGATTATCTGGTCGTGATGAATTGTCATTCATGAAGCTGATCGTTGATAAAACCACAGATGTCGTGCTGGGCGTGCATATGTGTGGGGCGGACGCCCCCGAAATCATGCAAGGCATTGGGATAGCCGTTAAAATGGGTGCAACAAAGGCAGACTTTGACGCGACAATCGGCATTCACCCTACCGCCGCCGAAGAATTTGTAACGATGCGTGAGGCTGTGAAATAATTAATTTGGCTTTTGATTGGAAGGGTCAAAACCCAATAAAACATGAATTTCGTTTTTTTGTTTTAACACTTGAACCAAAATGGTTTGGGCAGCTTCACTAGGGGTCGCACCAACACCATCTAATTGAAAATAATCTGATGCGAAACCAATCTCTACTGCAAAATCGGTAAATTTTTCTTTCAAACTTTCAAATTCTCCAGCTTTCCACGGTTTTTCAAACTGCAAAATAACCCCATAGCTTTTATTCGGTTCTTCTTCTAAAACCATCATATCTACCCAACGTTTTTCCGCTCCAAATATATCCGCTATCATTTTATGGATTTCACTAACTTTATTCTGCTCATCAACATCGCTTAACAATGGATCAATTTTTTCTGACATGCATACCTCCCCCTCAATTTAAAAAATAGCATAAACTTTAATATTATGTCAATTAAATAATTTACCCCTCTTGTTTTCATAGCCAAATCACCGTAAAACATTGCCATGACAAATTGGACACCAAATAGCTGGCGCGAAAAGCCCGCCAAACAACTTCCCAACTACCCCGATCAAGCGCATCTGGAAAAGGTAGAAGGCATTCTATCTAGCCTGCCTCCACTCGTATTTGCAGGCGAGGCGCGGCGCTTAAAATCTCAACTGGCGCAAGCCTGCGAAGGTAAAGCCTTTATCCTACAAGGGGGCGATTGCGCCGAAAGCTTTGGCGAATTTGGCTCCAACAAAATTCGTGATACTTTTCGCGTGCTTTTACAAATGGCGGTTGTGATGACCTATGGTGGGGCGATGCCTATCGTGAAAATGGGGCGCATGGCAGGGCAATTTGCCAAACCACGCTCATCCGATACCGAAACAATTGATGGCGTAGAACTGCCTAGCTATCGCGGTGATATCATTAATAAATTAGAATTTACCGAAGAAGGCCGCGCGCCAAACCCTGAGCGTATGATCCGTGCTTATAATCAATCATCGGCGACGCTAAACTTGCTACGCGCTTTTGCCCAAGGGGGTTATGCCGACCTTAACAAAGTTCATAATTGGAATTTAGATTTCGTCAAAGACAGCCCTTTAGGTACGCGTTACGAAGAAATGGCAACCGATATTGAAGGCGCGTTAAACTTTATGAAGGCTTGCGGCGTATCGAGCGATAGCGTCCCTT
>CAZYHI010000175.1:0-1824 GCA_964647515.1 uncultured Micavibrio sp.
ATCTTGGAAAATCTGCCTATTCCACTTCCTTTGGCAGAAATAGAAGGCAAGGAAAACACACCTGATTATGTACCGTTAAGTGAAGTTGCTGACTTTAACATCGCCTATGGATACGCTCAGATTAGCCGTGAAAATGGAAAAAGACGTATTGTTGTAACTTCAAATGTACGGGGTCGTGATTTAGCAAGTTTTGTTGAAGATGTACAAATTGCCGTCAGAGCAAAAGCAAATCTGCCTGCGGGGTATTGGCTTGATTATGGTGGTACGTTTGAACAGCTTATATCGGCCAAGAAGCGTCTTGCCATTGTTGTACCTGTTGCTTTATTTTTGATATTTGGCCTGCTCTTCATGGCGTTTAATTCTGCGAGAGCGGCCTTATTGGTTTTCTCTGGTGTGCCTTTGGCTTTAACAGGCGGTATAGCGGCCTTGGCCTTGCGTGATATTCCATTGTCTATATCAGCAGGAGTTGGCTTTATCGCTTTGTCAGGCGTGGCGGTTCTAAACGGTGTTGTGATGCTATCCTTTATCCGTGATTTACAAGAAAAAGGCATGGAACTAGACGAAGCTATTATTAAGGGGGCTATGACGCGCCTTAGACCCGTCTTAATGACAGCTTTAGTTGCCTCACTTGGTTTTGTCCCAATGGCTTTTAACATTGGCGCAGGATCGGAAGTGCAACGACCACTCGCGACTGTTGTAATTGGAGGCATTATTTCTTCCACTATACTAACTTTGTTGGTATTACCTGCTTTATACAAATGGTTTCCAAGCCATATAGGGTTTCACCGTAAATCTAAAAATCAAACTCAACCAACTTCATGAGGGGAAAAGTAGCATGTCTGATAAATGTAATGACTCATGTGGTAGCCAGTCCTTTAAAGGTCTCTCAGCCAGATATATAAAAATTTTATGGATAGTTGTGTCCATTAATTTTCTTATGTTTCTAGTCGAAAGCGTCGCTGGTTTTCTTGCCGATTCAACAGCCTTGAAGGCAGATGCATTAGATTTTCTTGGTGATGCTGCCACTTATGCGGCAACTCTTCTAGTGATTGGAAAGCCGTTAAAAACTCGATCCTTAATAGCGTTGCTCAAAGGGTTGAGCCTAGGAGCGATGGCAGTTTTTGTTCTCGGCTTCACTCTCTATCGTGTTTTTGTTACAGGCGAACCAGAGCCATTCACTATGGGGGCGATAGGCTTTATGGCACTTGCGGCAAATATGGTTAGCGTCCTACTTTTAATGAAATATCGCGATGGTGACTCTAATGTTCGCTCGGTCTGGCTGTGTAGCCGTAATGATGCTATTGGCAATGTGGCTGTGATAATTGCTGGAGCTGGTGTGTTTGCTACTGGAACAGTATGGCCAGACATTATTGTGGCTTTTGTGATTGCTGGATTATTCATGCACTCATCTCTAAAAATAACAACACAGGCAATATCTGAATTCAAGGAAACAAAATAGAATGAACGCGAAGGCTAGAAGCTACTATGATAAGTTTTCGAGAGTATATGATTGGCTCTCTCCAAAGGCTTATTATAACAAGGCTCGACAAGAAGCTGTAGGCCGCCTTGATTTGAAAGAAGGACAAACCGTTTTGAATGTCCCAATTGGAACTGGGCAAAACTTTGAATACTTTCAGCGGTATCTCCGTGGAACTGGACAAATTATAGGCGTAGATATTTCAGATGGTATGCTTTCAAAAGCATTTGAGAAGGTCAGGGAACAAAAGTATACAAATGTTACCTTACAAAATTCTGATGTATCTGCGCTTAATCAGGCATGGTTGGAACAATACAAAGTAGATAATTCAGATGAACCAGTTGACG
>CAZYHI010000176.1:0-1815 GCA_964647515.1 uncultured Micavibrio sp.
CTTCCATTCGTGCCAATCACTCTGCAACGCATTTACTTCATGAAGCTTTACGTGAGACGTTGGGTGAGCATGTCGCGCAAAAAGGATCACTTCAAGATGCGGAGCGTACACGGTTTGATATCTCTCAACCTGTTGCGGTGACGCCTGAACAAATCAAAGAAGTTGAAGATAAAGTGAACGAAGAAATTCGCGCCAATACAAAAGTTACAACACGTATAATGAATATTGATGATGCCCGTGAGACAGGGGCGATGGCCTTGTTTGGTGAAAAATATGATGATGAAGTCCGTGTTGTGTCGATGGGATCTATGGGAGATAAGAAACAATACTCGGTTGAGCTTTGTGGGGGTACACATGTAAACCGTACGGGTGATATAGGCTTGTTCAAAATTGTGGCACAATCGGCCGTGTCTGCAGGGGTTCGCCGTTTAGAGGCGGTGACGGGTGCCAATGCGCTGGCGCATTATGAAGAACAAGAAAGCCGTTTAAATGACGCTGCAACAGTTTTGAAATCATCCCCTGCCGAAGTGGTGGCGCGTATTCAATCTTTAACCGATGAGCGTAAAAAGCTGGAGCAAGAGGTTTCAACTTTGCGTAAGAAGCTTGCTTCTGGGGACGGTACATCAAATGATGAAGTTAAAGAGATTAATGGCGTGAAGTTCATCGGAAAAGTGCTCGAAGATTTTCCAGCGAAAGATTTAAAATCCATGGTTGATGACATGAAAAAATCCATCGGTTCTGGCGTTGTTGTGTTGGTTTCAACCCAAGAAGGTAAAGCCTCTATTGTTGTGGGTGTGACCAGTGATTTAACCGATAATATTAATGCGGTTGATCTAGTGAAGTTGGGCGCCGAAGCCTTGGGTGGTAAAGGCGGCGGTGGCCGCCCTGATATGGCGCAAGCCGGCGGCGCAAATTCCGCTGCTGCTAATGACGCGGTCAGTGTTATTGAGGGGAAATTGGGTTAGGTTGTATGTTTGGATGTGTCTGGGCTTTAGCTGTGAGGTCTTGAGAAAAGAGTTCAGGAAACCATAGTTTCATTTCTGCTTTTGCTTCTTCAGCGGTTGCGGATGCGTGAATAATATTGTGTACAGACCTTTTTTCTAAGTCTGCGGCTTCCATTGTATCGTCACTAAATTGACCTCGAATTGTATTTGAACCAGCTTCGGCAGGAATGGTACTTCCGACTAACTTTCGAATTTCTGCAACTGTGTTATCTCCTTTTCCACGAATGATAGCAGGAATAGCGTTGCCAGAAATCATATAATCTACTATCTTCTGATAAAATGGCTTATCAGCGTGTTCAGCATAGTGTTCTTTGACAGTTTCTTTGTCTAATGTTGAAGGTTCACGTATATGGTCAACCTTAAAGCCTGCGCCTTTAATCATGTTAAGAACTTGATTTGCAACGCCTTTTTGAATCGCATCAGGTTTTATGATAATTAGTGTGTAAGCCATGTGTTTTTTCCTAATTTTAATATGGCAAGAACGTTATCAGATTATTTTACTTGTGTCAATGAGTTATGAAAATTATTTTTTTTGTGGGTTTTTCCTAGTAGGTAGTGGTGTTTTAGCACTTCACGATCAATAGACTTGTCAGGAAAATACTTATCTAGCTCTTTTTCGAAAATAGACCACAAGTCTGAAGGTTCTGGGTTTGAAGAACCTAAATCACCACCAAAATCAATCATATACATGTTTCCATCTTGATCTCCCCTGAAATCTCTTAATAAGCCGTTTGCAACAGGTTGAAATCCTAGCTTGGCTAGGATGCCATAACTTTTAGCTATTTCTTCGAAAATACTGTTTCCAAATTAG
>CAZYHI010000177.1:0-1782 GCA_964647515.1 uncultured Micavibrio sp.
CGCGTCGCCTTTCAGGCTCCTCGCAATGACGAAAAATGAAAAATCCAATCAAGCCACTCTTTGTTGTAGTGGCTTTTTTATTGACATATAAACTGTAATTGCGCATAATGTACATATTATGAAAATTTTATCTATCGGAAATGAAACTCACTTATCATCTGTGATTGATGCCTTAAAAAATGAAGGGCATGATGTCATTAATGTAGGAGGAGAAAGTTCATTAACAACACTCTTTGAAACAAGGGTAAGCGATTATGATATTGTTCTAATTGATAGTGACAGTTTTGGGTCATACACTATAGAAAATATATATGCCAATACAAAAAGCCCTATCGTAATTTTTGGTACCGACAAAAGTGAAGAAGCTATCGTTAACGCCTTAGAAAATGGAGCTACAGATTATTTTCTCAATAAAGGCAATCTATCTGTCGCTATCGATCTAAAAAAAATAGAAGCCATTGTTCGTCGCCACAACGGTGAACTTATGACTCCTAATCTTAATAATTTTTCCAATGTTACAATCGATGATTCTACAAATTCATGTACCGTTGACAATCAAAACGTTCCTTTAGCTAAACAACCATTCAACTATCTTAGTAGGTTAATGAAGCCGCCAGGCCAAGTAGTAACGAAGCAGGATTTATATGAATACGCAACAGGCAGGCCATTAGTAGATACAAGTAACCCTGTTCCGCCTTCTATTAGTACCTTAAGAAGAGCACTAAAGGAGGCTGGTGCTAAGATTAAAATATCCACTGTGTCCGGAAAAGGGTATATACTTAGATCTACCCAACCATAACCTTAAGCCACTTTCGTTTCTTCAGGTTCTTTCTTATCGTCTTCAGTCGTGGCCTCGATTTCTTCAACCGCTTCTTTTTGCCACGGCTAGAAACTTTTTCTTCAACCTTATCTTCAATCTTAGATGTAATAGACATGATTTTATCTTTAAACATGGGCAAGATAACCCCCGCAAAGGCGAGCGCTAAACCAGCAACAAAACCAAGAGCCGCATGAAGTGACATGATGGCGCAGATAATCCCCACCATCACCAACCAGAATCTATAATAATTTAATGTTTGTGTTTGCATGTTTTAAGCCGCCTTCTTGTTTACGCGTTCAATACCTTCACTAATCAACTTACGGGCTTCGGCGGCGTCACCCCAACCGAGTATCTTCACCCACTTGCCTTTTTCAAGGTCTTTATAATGCGTGAAAAAATGTTCAATCTGCTGACAAACGATTTCTGGCAGGTCTGAACAATTTTCAATGTCTTTATGATACGGGAACATCTTTGTTGTCGGTTTGGCGATGATTTTTTCATCCATGCCACCATCATCTTCCATTTTCAAAACACCGATGGGATTGACGGGCATCACCGCGCCCGCAATCACCGGCATATCACCCACGATTAACACATCTACAGGGTCACCATCATCCGACAATGTGTGCGGGATAAAGCCATAGTTACCTGGGTAAAACATCGGCGTATGGACAAAACGGTCAACAAACACAGCGCCCGAGTCTTTATCAATCTCATACTTCACAGGCACCGCACCGACTGTATTCTCCACAATGACGTTGACTTCGTTTGGGGCGTCTTTGCCCATAGGTATTTTTGATATGTCCATAATCCACTCTCTTTATTTATATTGCTTCAT
The DNA here is from genome assembly GCA_964647515.1 of uncultured Micavibrio sp. GTDB lineage: Bacteria > Pseudomonadota > Alphaproteobacteria > Micavibrionales > Micavibrionaceae. The sequence continues at coordinate 1,659 of CAZYHI010000177.1, forward strand.
TGTTATAGCGGATGAAAAGGCCAATTTCTATAGGAAATTTATACCTGTCTGTTAGCGCTCAAGAGAACGTATAGAAAAAATATTAAATGATTTTTTCTACTCTTCACTTCATTTCAGCGGTTAA
>CAZYHI010000178.1:0-1745 GCA_964647515.1 uncultured Micavibrio sp.
AAATTCAACTTTATTTAATGCCACATGCATCATATTGGCTTGAATTTTCTTACGCTCTTGGTTGCATTCCTCCAACGCATAGGCAATAGATTGCGCTTCATCGGGATCATCCGTTGATAATAACTTCGCGCCCAAATCAGAACGGTGAACGCGGCTCCCTGCATTAATGCGCGGGCCAATCGACCATCCTGCATCCTTAGGTGTTGGGTCTTTTTCAATCTTACCCACTTGGCAAAGTGCCTTAATCCCTTGGTTGTTATGCGCCGCCATTTGTTTAAAACCAGCCTTAACAAACAAACGGTTCACTCCCGTTAACGGAACCATGTCACATACCGTTCCTAAACCAACCAAATCCATCCATGATTTTAACGGTGCTTCGCTTTTACCCGTTTCTTTGAAATAACTTTTATCTCGCAAGGCACTATTGATGGCAACGCACGCCAAAAATGAAACGCCACACGCCGCCAGCATATCCAAACCCGAATTATCATCTTGGCGTTTCGGGTTAATAATATGCGCCGCTTTGGGCAGCTCATCTTCGGCTTCATGATGGTCAAATACACACACGCGCAAGCCTATATCATGCGCGGCTTGCAAAGGTTCAAACGCCGTCGTTCCACAATCTGCCATGATAATAAATTCTGCGCCTTGGTCTTTTAACGCGCGCATCGCATCTGCATTTGGGCCATAACCTTCGGTCAAGCGATCTGGAATATAAACAGGCGGCGTAATATCAAAATGTCGAAAAAATCGTGTTAATATCGCCGCCGAGGTTGCGCCATCAACATCAAAATCGGCAAAGATACCAATCGATGTTTTATTGATAATGGCATCGGCACAATCATCGGCAAATTCGCGCATACCTGCAAAACAAAAAGGATCAGGAAAATGATCCCGCAACGTCGGGTTTAAATATTCCTCAACAGATTTTGAATCAACACCGCGTTGCACCAATAGTCGTGAAACAAATTCTGGTAAGCCATGATTTTGTGCCAATTGAACAACTTGGTCATCATTGGTTTCAGAAAAAACCCAGCGCTTATCACCAAGTGATCTTTCAACATTTAATATAGTTGTATCAGGATTACTCATCGCGCGGGCCAAAACCCGTCTTACGATCAAAATTATGCGTTGATTCAACGCGGCGAACCGTACCCGATTTTGAACGCATCACAATTGAATATGTTTTTGCACCGCCCGCATAACGTTTTACACCAGGCATCATAGGACCATTCGTCACACCTGTTGCAGCGAACATCACATTGTCTGGTTTGGCCAGCTCATCCGTTGTATAAATTTTATCATAATCCGTAATGCCCCATTTATTGGCACGGGCTTTCTCATCATCGTTACGAAACACAAGACGACCAAGCATGTGACCACCAATACATTGAAGCGCCGCCGCCGCCAACACGCCTTCAGGGGCGCCGCCAGTACCAACATAAAAATCAATACCTGTTTCTGGTTCAGCCAAAGCTACAATAGCACTGACATCACCATCGGAAATCAACGTAATGCGCGCACCAGCATCACGCACTTGTTGAATAATATCCGCATGGCGTGGCCTATCCAACACACATACCAATAAGTCTTCAACTTTACAGGTTTTTGCTTTTGCAATTTTGTTCAAAATATCTGCCAACGGCGCATCTAAATCCAACACATCGGCGGGCACATCTTTTGAGACAGCCATTTTTTCCATGTAAGTATCTGGCGCGTTTAAAAAACCATCTTTATCTGTCATC
>CAZYHI010000179.1:0-1731 GCA_964647515.1 uncultured Micavibrio sp.
TAATAACATAATTTCACCTTATTACCCTCCCAATCTACATGTTATTGGCCAATTAGTTGTTTATATTTAATTATGATGATTTATTGACCGAAAAATTATTAACTGTTTCACTTTTGGGTTTTTTGTATATTGTTTATTAATTATAAATCTAATATGGCCCAAAATTGTGTTTTTAATATAAATAAATCAAACATAACTCTCTCCTTTTTAGTTTTGCTAATAAAACGGCTCCGAGCAATTTGCTCATGGCGATTGCATTTGGATTATGTGATATGAATTTTGATGAATCTTTTTAGCTTTGAATAATTTATGATGAGTGAGGCGTTCGCCTTTTTCTTTATTTTCATCATTCATTTGGAGCTTGCCTCATGCCTTTATCACCTGATTTTCTATCGTATTTTACTGAGCTTGAAGACCCGCGTGTTGCGGATCGCAACCGTCGTCATCGGCTTGATGATATATTTGCTATTACGATTTTAGCGATCATTTGCGGAGCGGATAATTGGGTGGAGATTGTTGAATTTGCTGACGCGCGCGAAGATTGGTTATGCGAGTTTCTAGAACTACCGCATGGTATTCCATCACACGATACGCTGGGTCGAGTGTTCTCGTTGTTGGATGCACATGCGTTTGAAGAATGTTTTACAAACTGGGCACATTCTTTACCGATTATTATAGAAGGTCAAATGAGGCGTGATGTGATTGCGATTGATGGTAAGACTTCGCGCGGTTCTCATAATCGTAACAAAGGTCAACGCCCGCTTCACCTTGTGAGTGCGTGGGCGAGCGATCAGGGTTTGGTTCTTGGTCAGGTGAGCACAAAACAAAAATCCAACGAGATTGAAGCTATTCCAAGATTATTGAACATGATCAGTGTTGAGAATAGCATCGTCACTATTGACGCGATGGGGTGTCAGAAAGACATTGCGACACAGATAAGACGACAAAAAGCGGATTACATTTTAAGCCTAAAAGATAACCATCCGTCCTTGGCATGGTTGGCGAAGAAGGTGATCAAAACAGCCGAAGATAAAACCTTTGAAGGCACGCCTTACTTGCGGCAGCTTGAGAAAGTGAAGGATCACGGACGGCAAGAAACACGACGTTACACACTGCTATCATGCAATGATTCCATTAAAACTAGAGCGCAATGGCCAGGCTTGCAAAGCATCGGTATGGTTGAGGTGAAACGCACGGTTAATTATGAAACTACGCGTTCGGTACGTTACTTCGTAACCTCTCTGACCTATCGGCAAATGGAAGAATTTATGCGCGGTGTGCGTCATCATTGGCACATTGAAATCAACCTGCATTGGTCATTAGATGTAAGTTTCGCTGATGATCACAACAGAACAAGGACAGGCAACGCACAGGAAAACCTGTCTATTATGAAACGTATTGCCCTCAACATGATTGGCAAAGATAAAACATCAAAAGTTGGCATTAAAGCCAAACGCAAAAAAGCGGGGTGGAACAGTGATTATCTCAAACAAATCATCTCCCAATAATCCAAATGCAATCGCCATGGCAATTTGCTCTGGAGCCGAGGAGTTCGTAACCGTCCTAGAACGGTGCAGCGTATTCCAGCTTTCACCGTATTGTATTTCGCTGCCTCCTCGACGAACGAGAAAGCAGCATCCAAATATAACGGCCTGATGCTGATGGGTCGCACTGAGGAGGTTACGACACCTCAGAGTTCAAACTTGGGAACAGAAAATCGGTGAAAATCAC
>CAZYHI010000180.1:0-1599 GCA_964647515.1 uncultured Micavibrio sp.
TTCGAATCAAACTTACGCACAATATCTGCCAAGGTTCACAAAAAAATTGACCGTGTCCGTAATTCCCGGGGCGTTGACAAAATCCGAATTTGAAGAATCGGCCGGCGAGCATTTGGGCAAGACGATCATAGTCTATTGCACCGTTGGAGTACGAAGCGGTCGTTACGCTACGAAGTTAATTCAAGAAGGATGGGACGCCAGGAATTACGAAGGCAGCATTCTTGACTGGTGCAAAAACGAGTTCCCATTGGTGACTTATGATGGCAAAGCCACCAAACGTGTCCATACCTACAGTCGCAAGTATTCCGTTGCTGGCGAATACGTTGCAGTTCACTGATCGATACAGCCAGCTGTGCAAGTCGCCTGCTTGACCAGATTTACGCTTTGTACAGATACAACGTTCCAATACCTACAACCTCTTGGCGAGACAAGACAATTGGAACGCCGTTGGAAACCGCGTATAATGCTGGCACTATGAGACGATCCAGTTCACACCGAAAAGCATTCACGCTCGTTGAGCTGCTGGTTGTGATTGCGATCATTGGCATTCTCATTGGAATGCTGTTGCCAGCCGTTCAGCAAGTCCGCGAATCCGCACGACGTATATCATGTGCAAACCATCTCAGGCAAGTGGGACTCGCAATTCACAACTACGAGTCAGCACTTAGTCACCTGCCTCCAAGTCGATTGAACAAGACTGGCGGAGTTGCTTGGACCGTTTTAATCCTGCCCTACATTGAGGGCCAAAATTTCTACGACGGTTGGGATCTTGACCGATGGTATTACGATCAAGGCGAAACGGTTGAAGAGGGTGACCAACTTCGCAAGACGCCTGTCACGATTTTTTTCTGTCCCAGCAGACGAACAGCCGACACGGCACCGGGTTTCAGCATTAGCGGAGACCGACCGGACATAAGTTTCCCGGGTTCGCGTCAACATTACGAAGGTGCGCTTGGAGATTATGCATGTTGTGTTGGCAGCAACGTTACCAGTGACTTTACTGGTACCGGGGGGGATGGAGGCATCATTCTTGCTGACTGGGAATTCGTGGACCCCACCGACCGCCCCCAGATTCTTGATCGCTGGAAATCGCAAACAACGCTCGCCACTATCAGAGATGGTTTGACCAACACGATCTTTTTTGGCGAAAAGCATGTCTTGCCCGGGACCTTTGGTACCAATACGCCAGCGAACGTCTCGGCGCAAACTGGCGATGGCTCGATATACAATGGCGACCATCCTTGGGTCATTTCTCGTGCCGCGGGGCAGATGTTTCCGCTTGCCGATAAAAACTCTGATTTCAATTCACAGTTCGGTAGTTGGCACAGCGGTGTTTGCCAATTTGCAATGGGAGACGGATCGGTTCAGACACTTGCCACGACGCTCGATCCAATGACGCTTGAGCTTCTTGCGCAGCGTGACGACGGTGAAGTGGTTGAATCTCTTGATTAGCGGCGGGTTTGACTTTTGGGTCTAGTTTTTAAGTGTTTCGCTCTCTCCAGCCGCTAACGCGTCTGGCCCTTCCGGGCGGGCCTTCCGGGGGAGGAAGGCTTAAGCAAAACTAACTCTATCGCTTCACCCGCGCTGCTTTGCCGGCCA